>JABFRS010000001.1:2630000-2946593 GCA_013141055.1 Cyclobacteriaceae bacterium
CGATAGACTAAGGGTTCCGCGGCAATGTTAATCATCCGCGGGTAAGTCGGGACCTAAGATGAATCCGAAAGGAGTAGTTGATGGACAACTGGTTAATATTCCAGTACTACCGTAAAGAGCGAAGTGAAGACGGAGGAGTGAAAGTTCCGCGATCTGACGAAATAGATCGTTAAAAGGCGTAGGTATATCTTATACAGGCAAATCCGTATTTGATGCTGAAACCCAACAGTACTCAGAGGCTTCGGCCAACGAGATAGAGAACGTAAGCAGACTTCCAAGAAAATCCGCTAAGCATATTTTTATGGTACCCGTACCGCAAACCGACACAGGTAGTCAAGGAGAGAATCCTGAGGTGCTCGAGTGAATCATGGCTAAGGAACTCGGCAAATTAATCCTGTAACTTCGGGAAAAGGGATGCCTACTTTCTAGCAATAGAGAGAGGTCGCAGAGAAATGGCCCAGGCGACTGTTTAACAAAAACACATGGCTATGCGAAATCGAAAGATTATGTATATGGCCTGACACCTGCCCGGTGCTGGAAGGTTAAGGGGGGGAGTTAGCTCGCAAGAGCAACGCTCTGAACTGAAGCCCCAGTAAACGGCGGCCGTAACTATAACGGTCCTAAGGTAGCGAAATTCCTTGTCGGGTAAGTTCCGACCTGCACGAATGGTGTAACGATCTGGGCGCTGTCTCAGCCATGAGCTCGGTGAAATTGTAGTCACGGTGAAGATGCCGTGTACCCGTCACGGGACGGAAAGACCCCGTGCACCTTTACTATAGCTTCACATTGGTATTGGGAGAATGTTGTGTAGGATAGGCGGGAGGCAATGATCCTGGGGCGCTAGCTCTAGGGGAGTCAACGGTGAAATACCGCCCTATATTCTCTTGATGCCTAACCATGATTTATCATGGGACATTGTGTGGTGGGTAGTTTGACTGGGGTGGTCGCCTCCGAAAGTGTATCGGAGGCTTTCAAAGGTACCCTCAGCACGGTTGGTAATCGTGCGTGGAGTGCAATAGCATAAGGGTGCTTGACTGTGAGACCGACGGGTCGAGCAGGGACGAAAGTTGGATATAGTGATCCGGTGGTTCTGCATGGAAGGGCCATCGCTCAAAGGATAAAAGGTACGCCGGGGATAACAGGCTGATCTCCCCCAAGAGCTCATATCGACGGGGAGGTTTGGCACCTCGATGTCGGCTCGTCACATCCTGGGGCTGGAGAAGGTCCCAAGGGTTGGGCTGTTCGCCCATTAAAGTGGCACGCGAGCTGGGTTCAGAACGTCGTGAGACAGTTCGGTCCCTATCTGTGATGGGCGTAGGAAGTTTGAGAGGCTCTGATTTTAGTACGAGAGGACCGAATTGGACCAACCTCTGGTGTACCGGTTGTGGTGTCAGCTGCATTGCCGGGTAGCCACGTTGGGAAGGGATAAGCGCTGAAAGCATCTAAGCGCGAACCCCACCTCGAGATGAGACTTCCATTAAGGGACGTCAGAGACTATGACGTTGATAGGCTGCAGGTGTAAAGTCAGAGATGGCAAAGCCGAGCAGTACTAATTACCCGAACGCTTCAGAAGAAAGGGTCCACTCCCTGATCGAACAGATCACAGTGGACCCGCGCAAGTCTCCTATGTGCTTGCTCTATTTTACTCTTTCATCAAGAATGTCAACGATATTGGATCTGCCAAAAGCAAGATCCAGAGACGCTCAACTAAACGAAGTGAGACCTCTTTAAAAATATTCTGCCCCCGGCCTTACTAAAGACCCGGACAGAACAAATATTAAGGTGACTATTGCGGTGG
Organism: Cyclobacteriaceae bacterium; assembly: GCA_013141055.1. Taxonomy (NCBI): domain Bacteria; kingdom Pseudomonadati; phylum Bacteroidota; class Cytophagia; order Cytophagales; family Cyclobacteriaceae; species Cyclobacteriaceae bacterium. The sequence goes on from JABFRS010000001.1 coordinate 2,631,799, forward strand.
GGACCACCTCTTCCCATTCCGAACAGAGTCGTTAAGACCACCCGCGCTGATGGTACTGGAGTAATATCCGGGAGAGTAAGTCGTTGCCTGACTTTATAATAAAGCCCTTCATAGAAATATGATGGGCTTTTTTTATGACCATATTTTTAAATCGAATATCTATGGATGCAAACTACCCGACCTGAACTTCAATCATTCCAACTGTATCAAAATGTGAAGCAGCGGACTGAACCTGTGCAGGGGTAATTTTTTGAATGTGCTCCATCAAACTTCTGTAATAATTTTCGGAAACACCTGTAAGCTGTGAACTCTTCACTTTATCAGCAACAGAAAAAAGTGTTGAATTCTCAGATTGCCAACTGCCAATAAAGTAATTCTTGGCAATCTCAAGTTCCTGTTCTGACACCAGATTTTGTTGCAATGTTATTATTTCGTGCTTGATCTCCTCAATCGCACGGGCTGCATTTTCCTTATTAACCTCTGCACCGATAACCCAGAAACTATCACGAAGAAAATGATTCAGAGATGAATAAATTCCATAGGTAAGTCCTTTCTCTTCGCGAATATTCTTCATTAACCTGGATCCAAAAAAACCACCAAGAATATGATTGAACATCACAGCATCAAAGTATTCTTTGCTTTCACTTTTTGACAAACACTTCTTACCTAATCTTATAGATGCCTGTACGCTGACAGGTTTCACAGATGGCTGTGAAGAACCTTGTAGACGCTGAAATTTGCTTCGCACCTTTTTACTCAATAATGTCGAAATTGAGCTAGTTAAGGCCTTTATTTCATCATCATTCAGTTTCCCAATCAAGAAACCAGAATGAAGGGAATAGCGATCCTGAAAGAAAATCTTCAGATCCTTTCGTTCAATTTTCTTTACATCAGCCTCTTCAGCAGAGCTGCCATAAGGGTGATCCTTTCCAAAAATTTCTCTTCTGATATCTTTAGATGCAACAACGCTGGTCTTCTCATTATTCACACGAAGCCCCTGTAAAAAGATCTCCTTCATCAATCGCAATTCCTCTTCATCAAAAGAAGGATTGTTCAACAGGTCCACCACAATATCTAATGTTGCAAGAATGTTTTTCCGGAGAGAAAAAACTGACACAGTAACAAGATCATAACTTTGATTAATTTCAAGATGTCCGCCCAACATGTCAATCGCTTCTGCTATTTGAAACGAGGATCGTTTATCCGTTCCTTTTGATAGCATTTGAGAGGTAAAGTGACTGACTCCCAATTTTGGTTCATACCATTTCCCAGCTTCAAAAATTAATTCAAGTTTGACCACTTCCTGATTTAATTCACGGAATGCGTAAAGATCAACTTCGCTGTTGAGTTTGAAAATTTCTGGCCGAGCCAGGGAGTAATCCGAAGAGAGGCGAAATGGAGGAGCCTGTGTCCTGTCCAGAAGAGTCATTAATCAGGAACGGATTCGTCTTCTTTTTTAACTTTTTTGTCGAATAACATTGAAAGGGAAAAGCGAATGGTTTCTGCCAGAGCATTCTCACGTCCATTGGTAGGAACCAAATAAGCTACATCCATTCCAAATTTGTCATAACGGAAACCGACACCAGCAGTCAGGTATTTCCGATTACCCTTTTCCTGGGCTTCATAGAAATAGCCAAGTCTTCCGGCAACAGTATTATTATACCAATATTCCACTCCAAGTGATGTTGTTATTTCCCGAATCTCCTCTGCAAATCCCCCCTTTGCATCTGTAAATGATCCTAAAACCCCGCTGAGCATGGATTGAGATTTGCTGCCAGGTGAAGGACTTGGCACCATCAACTTATTAAAATCCAGAGCAAAGGTTAAACTGCTAAGCAGATCCAACTCTATTTTATAAGCACTTCCAATCCGCAGATTTGTTGGAAGAAAGTCTTTAGAATCCTGACTGGCATAACTAATCTTACCACCAAGATTCGTGATGGTGGCCCCAAGAGAAAGATTGGAATTTTTCCAAACCATTGGTTTGGTGTAATAGAAACCGAAATCAACAGCTACTGAATTGGCAGGAGCAGCATCAGAATTAGGAGACGATAAATATCCAGTAAGATTCGAATGAATGTAGCGAAGAGTACCGCCAATACTCATGTGTTCTGTAAGCAATCTTGAATATGTAACATCAAAAGCAAATTCGCGCGGATTATAACGACCATCCTGATCAAAGGAAGTTGGTCCATGATTAAACTGAACTTCACCCATGTCAAAATACTTCATGGATGCCGCTACAGTCTGTTGCCTGTTTATTTTATAGAATCCCGAAAGTTGAAAAACATACATGTCATTTATAACCTTCCCAAGCCATGGAGTATAAGATAGTGATACTCCATAACCTTTTTCAACAAAGGCAAGTTTTGCCGCATTCCAGAAAGCTGAGTTACCGTCTGCGGATGTGGCAACACCAGCATCTCCCATACCTGCAGCACGTGCATCTGGGGTGATTGTAAGGAATGGAACAGCAGTTGTGATGACCTTATTAGTGCTGTCCTGGTTAATTAAATTGGTCCCGGAACCAGCAATAGTTTGTGCGAAGAGTTCCCCAGCACAAAGTAGGGAGATTAAGGCCAGTGCTAACTTATTCATAATCAACATCTAAGGGGTAAAGATAATCAATTGGCAATTATAACCTTCGTTATTTTCTCATTTTTAGAACCGTCCAGCAGAGAACGAAGTGAAAGCTTAAGCAAGTATAGGCCTGCTCCTAATTTTATCCCGCTGGAGTTGGTAGCCTCCCAAACCGGGAGGTCTACTTGATACGAGCTATTGGTGATTTGGTAAGTGCTGCTCAGCACAGTCTGTCCCAGCCTGTCAAAAATCGTAATGCCCGCCTCAATATCTTCACCAGACCTATTATGTTTAAAATGGAAGGTGGTGGACTCAAAGACAGGATTGGGATAGTTCAAAAGTTGCTCAATCCGAATTCCACTCTCATCGGAAACAGAAAATGTAATAGATGTTGTGGAAGTATTGCCATATGTATCTGATGCTTTTAAAGAAAGATGATGTTCGCCTGGTTTCAAATCATCAATAGGAAAGATCACTTTACCGTGCTTGTAATTATCAATATCGGATTGATAGTATTTACTGATGACAAAAGATAATGAGTCGTCGAGCGTGGCAATGATCGCTTTCTCAGCAATGAAAGTAGAAGTGTTAATGCCATTCTCATCGGATAGGATTGCAACAATTCTGCTATTAGTCCCAGCAATGCCCCCATCAACAAAAGTTGAATCACCAACAAATAATTCTATTGAAGGACCTTTAGTATCAGAACCAGGATTTTTCTCCAGGCCTCCTATTTTTACATTTGAAACAACACCTGTAACATCTGATGCATTGGAATTGGAAAAAGCATACACACCAAGTTTTCCAACAGCAACAGCAGGATCAACTGAAGAAGGAGTTATAAATTCGAATTCGAAGAGTCCATTGCGGATAGTAGCGGCTCCACGAAAGGCTGCGTTTTCACGACTTTTAAATGTAAAAGGCAAATTTTCATCTCCTTTGGTTTCTTCATTCGTTGGCTTATCAAAGAAGGTTGCGTTTAAAATACCATTGTAACCGGCATCCTGAACTCCGTTGATAAATATGGATCCCTTTACTCTTACTTTCGACAATGCTTTGAGAGTATCTGATCCAGAGGTAAGGTTCTTTACCTCTGATATTTTTACTTCAGCTGAGGGCAAAGCTATTTTCATGGATGGATCACCAAGTAGAGAGAAATTCCGATTGGCGACTCCACTCAAGCTTGTGTTTTTGGTGTCTCGCAGAATGGCCCCGATATTCCTGAATTGATTTTGGTCTTTTATAAAGAGTGATTGATAGAAAGCATTATTCAAAGTAAAGTTGGTGCTGGAATTTACGGGCCGTGCAGTTGTAAGCATTCCAATGGCACCCGCCTTTTTTCTAAACAAAGAGAGTTCGGCAGTGGAGATCAGCCCTGGGTCGTCATTCCTGCCAAATTCACAAGTGGCAGTTATTAATAGCGGATAATGCGGAGCGGTAGTCCATTTATCTAAAGTGATCTGATCAAAAATTCTCTCCTGCATCCATTGCTGCTCACCCCCATGACCTGTGTAGTTTACAATCGTTACACCTTTCCGAACATTATTATTAAGCTCACTAACTGCCTGAGGCGAAGCCTGGCCACTTGTGTTGCTTTTGATTTGCTTAAAAGCATCTATGTAAATCTTCTTTGTATTGAATTCGGGATGATCAAACTCCAGGTCTTCCGCCAGTTGATCAGCCTGACCCTGATGAATATTAAAATCCCCGTCATCCGCCACGAACAGAATTTCCTTTCTCCATTCTCCCCAATTTTTATTTTCGTATTGGATAAGTTTATCCACGATTGTGGCCGCTTCTTCAATACTTTTTACAGGCAATCTTCCCACACCAATGTCAAGCGTGTGATTTTCAGGAGGATTTTCACCCCAGTTTCCCTCGTTATTCTCCAAAAAACCGAAGTAATCATCAGAAGAATAAGTCTCTAATGGACTTAAAGAATTCCGCGATTCATAAATAGGGACAAAATTCTTATTGTAGGTGAAGTAATTTTTATAATCATAGGAACCTCGCCCAAAGAGCAATAGACTCTTGATTCCATTTCCATTGAAGTAGAGATATTGTGCGGCATCGCGAATGGCTGTAACATCCTGCTTACCACCTGAAAATTCATTATAGATCTCTGTGGTCGTCGCGATGCTCACTCTCAAAGAGTTGTTGGATTGACGAAGAGAAGCCAGTCGTTGGGCTTCTGCCAAAAACTCAGGAGCTGTAACGATCAGCAAATCCAAAGGAGGAAGCCCGTGAAGATTTTGATTTGTAACTTCTCCTTCTGTTTTGGGTGTAGGATAATTTTTGTTTGAAGAGACTATATATTTTTTAATAACTGTAGATGATGCAGAAAATCTTCCGACACCTGTCTGAATGTTTATTTGTTGGATTTTCCCCTCAAAAGAGTCTGTAATATCCCACACAAATCCATCGGTGGGCATGGAAGTGATCGAGAATGTAGTACTGGGTTGAGTAAGACTTTTAAGCGAGTGAAATATGGTTTGATCTCCATATAATGCTAATCTCCTTTTAGATTGAACCAATAGATAGTCAAGATATCCAACAGATCTTCCGGAAGCTGCCTTGTTGAATTTCAGCTTTATGTCCTGATTGGTCTTTGAGGGAGCACCAACAATGGTGGCTGAGAAGGTAAGTGTATCGGTTCTTTCTATTCCCTTTATCGCATATTGGGAATTGACAATAGGATCCATTCTTTGTTCACCAATCAGAACATCATTGAAGAATAGTTGAAAGGAAGACTCTGCAAAAGATTGACCCATTACATTTGACACCAACTTTATTGATGTGCCGTCAAGAATCCCTGGGATTTCAAACCGGATCGTATTTTCTGTTTTGGAATCGAAAATCTCTCCAAACCAATCTCTTCCTGAGTGTAGTTCATTGACTTTTTCCAGTTCATAGTATCCGAAGTGATCATACTCATCGACTATTGGAAAGACTCCTGCCAATGATGGAACTTCAGCAATTCGTTTGCCAGCAGTTTCGCCGATTGTAATGAAGTAGAAATTTTTATCTGAATACAAATTATTCTGGTATTGAAAGATACCCTTACCTGCCTGCAATTGATATGCGTCAGGTCCCTGACCATAAAACAGAATATAATCTTCTCTATTAAATTTATTATCAGAAGCACCTGCCAGATGAATCGCAAGTTCCTTAAGATCATTTATTCTGGGGGTACTGATAGGCTGTGGAAGCATGCCATTAACACCACCATAGATCTGGATATTATTTGGATTGATGAGATCAGGGTTGATGCCTGATTTTTTGAGAAGATCGTAGTCAATTTTGTAAATGCCATCTTCTTCGACAGAGAGCTTGTACCAGTTTCCGGTGGATAATACCGAAGGCTGTCCAAGTGCATCTATAGCGCCTAAGAGGAAGAGTATTATGAGAAATCGCTTCAATTTTTCAGATTCTTATCCAGCGGGTCAATAACGACACGATGACATATAATAGTATGATAAATGGAAGGGCTGCAACCTGCCAAAGCCCCAGTAGTAATACCGAAAAGGCGAGAAATGTAAACCGGAGTTTGTTGTCTGACCAGCTAAAATTCTTGAATTTAAGTGCGAACAACTCGAAGGGCGCCACCAAAAGGAAAGAAAAAATGAGAGTAATGCCCACCAATAGCAGGTCATTTGAGATGAAAATGTCCCACGGGCTTTCCAGGGCGACCAGTGAGGTTATAAAAAGGGCATTGGCTGGAGTTGGCAATCCTATGAATGAGTCCTTTTGATTTTCATCAATATTGAATTTCGCCAGGCGTAATGCTGAGAAGATGGCAAGTGAGAAAGCAACAAAGGGTAAGATTTCATTGGAGGAAATGGTATCAATCATTCTAAACATCAGGATCGATGGCAGCACACCAAAACTTACCATATCCGCCAGCGAATCCAGTTCCTTTCCAATAGCAGAACTAACTTTTAAAAGTCTTGCTGCAAAGCCGTCAAAAAAATCAAAAATACAAGCTGCCCAAACAAACCATGCGGCGGAAAGCGTGGGGTATTCAGATGTGTACTGAATCGTGAAAATGATACCGATGCATCCGCAAAGCAGATTGCAGCAAGTAAGGGCGTTGGGCAGATGGCGTAATATTTTCATTAGACAGTAAGTGCGCAAAATGGATTATGAACCTTTTCTTCACCAATGGTTGTAGGAGATCCATGTCCAGGATGTACAACCACGTTTTCGGGAAGAACAAAAAGTTTTTGATGTATGCTTTTAATAAGAGTTTCAAAATTTCCCCCCGGAAGATCTGTGCGTCCGATGGAATGATAGAATAATACATCACCCCCGATTAAAAAATTCTGATCCTTTGAATAAAATCCGACATGTCCGGGTGAATGACCCGGCAGAAAAATTATACTTAATGAACTATTGCCAAATTTTATAAATTCACCTTCTATCAGATCACCATCGGGTAAAATTTCGCTGTAGCGCGGGAAACCATAATTAGAAGCATAGCTGATCACGGCTCTTAGTACTTTCAACTCTGTGGGGTGAATAAGAAAAGGAACTTTATGATACTGCTTTACAAAGCTATTCCCCAGAACATGGTCAATGTGGCAATGGGTGTTGAGCAGAAATTTTACCGTTAAATTTTCTTTTGAAATGAATTTCTTCAATTCAGTTTGCTCTTCAGGTTCATAGCAACCAGGATCAATGATGACCGCCTCCTTTGTTTCATCAAAGAGGATATACATATTTTCCTCAAACGGATTGAATGTAAATGATTGAATCTGAATCATAAGCCACAAAATTACCACTTTTTCAGGTGCAAATGATGTAGCAACAGAGCTTCAGTGATTTTGAAATCCTGGAATTATTTCAGTCCAGGAATTGAAACGGTGTAAACTTCAGAATGTGGCTGGTAGGAAATTTCTGTTTCGACGGAGTAGTGATCAGATAAGTCCTGATGATTTGAATTCCACCTTTGTTGGTGCACTTTAATTTTCCGGTCGCTACACACAACGTTTGTTTGATTGGATCTTACAAGAATGTAATCTATGATATCCTGCTGAGTTCCTGAAGAGGATAATAAGTCATTACTCATTTGATCGTAGCTGAATAGTTTTTCACCGGTAATTTCACCATCATCAGCATTGAGTGTTTCCAGCATCATTTCATAATCTTTATCAGTCCCATAACGGGTCACATTAAAATCTCCACAGACGATTTGCGGTACGCCAGGTCGTTTATGTTCTTCCAGCAGGTTAAAGATTTCCATGCACTGACTTTGTCTTCGCCAATCATCGCCGGCATTTTGAAGATGAGTTCCAATAATTTGTATGGGATGATTGTTTACTTTTAATTCAATCAATAGAGCCCCTTTTCTCGAAAGAGCATCGGTTCCATATCTTGTTTTGAAAATTATAGAATGAGTTTCCGAAATAGGGTATCGACTAAATATCCAGATTCCGCTGTTCGTCTTTAATGAAAAGAATTTTTGATTCGCTGGCCCCATCTGAAATGGAAAAGCCGACTGAAGGTGCCGGCTTATTGTTTTTCTGGATTTTTTATGAAACGCTTCCTGGAAAACGATTACATCATAGTCGCGCGATGAGAGGAGTTTTCCAATGGCCTCTGCACGCGGGACTTTACCCGGCGAGAGGAATCCTGGAAGCATATAAATGTTCCAGGAGAGTATCTTGATTTTTTCAGCGCCTGTAGGAGACTTCTCTTGTTGTGAAAAGGCAACTGGCGCAAAAAAAATACTTGATAAGGCAAGTAGTAACGCTTTCATTTCAGTTTGCTGTACAAAAGACGGCAACAACTATTATGCTAGCGTGTCAGTAAGATTAAGATTTGATTACCAGAACGGACGAGCGGATTGATTATCCAAGTGCTTCGACGCCCTGAACTTCATCAGGCATCATTCTCTTGAATAGGTTTTCAATTCCTGCTTTCAATGTAATTGTTGAAGAAGGGCATCCGCTGCAGGATCCCTGTAATGTTACTTTTACAATGCCTTCCTGAAATGAATGATACGTAATAGCGCCTCCATCCTGTTCAACAGCCGGGCGTATGTAATCATCAAGGATGGTTTTGATTTTCTTGATGGTTTCGGTTTCCTCTTCCTGAGGAGCTGCTTCAGGAGTTTTCTCATCAAGGATCAATTTTCCTGATTCAAGAAATTTCTGAATGTGATCTCTGATTGTAGATTGAATTTCAATCCACTCGACATCATCTTTCTTGGTGACAGTGATAAAATTGCTCATGTAGAAAACGCGATCTACAAAAGGATACATGAAAAGTTCCTGAGCTAAAGGAGCATGCGCAGCACTACCCTGATTGGGAAAGTCAAAACTCATTCCTTCCGGAACCAGCATTTCGCTGATCACAAATTTTAATGAATTTGGGTTCGGATTTGACTCGAGATATACAGAGATGGCTTTTGGAGCGGCTTTTAACATGTTCAATTGGATTTACACAACGAACAAATTTAGTGATTTAAGGTTCCTTTTGGAACTGCTTTTTAAGCGGAAGTTCCGGGATTCTCTAGAGAATTTTCCCACTTACTCACCACTACTGTCGCAACGCTGTTTCCAACAACATTGGTGGCACTGCGGCCCATATCCAAAAGTGGATCAATACCCAGCAACAAAGCAAGCCCTGCTTCGGGAATGTTAAACGTTGCAAGTGTGCCAGCAATAACCACCAGAGATGCCCTTGGAACGCCGGCGATTCCTTTACTCGTGAGCATAAGAACCAACAGCATACTTAATTGTGTGCCAAGGGGAAGATGCATGCCGTATGACTGCGCAATGAACAATGACGCAAAGGTCATATACATCATGCTGCCATCGAGATTGAATGAATATCCAAGGGGAAGTACAAAGCTTACGATTTTATCCTTACAACCGAATTTCTGAAGCTCTTCCATAGTTTTTGGAAATGCAGCTTCACTGCTGCTGGTGCTGAAAGCTAGAAGGATAGGTTCTTTAATACGTTTAACCATATTAACAATTCGTTTGCCTATGACGAGATACCCTGCCAGAATCAATAACAACCAGAGTATGGCTAATCCAAAATAAAACTCTCCGATAAAAATTGAATAGGTTTTCAAAATACCAAGTCCCTGCTTGGCAATGATTGCGGTCATAGCTCCAAAGACTGCAACCGGAGCGAAGTACATAACATATCCCGTTACTTTCAGAATAACATGTGCAACGGCATCCATCGCCTTGATCACAATTTTACCCTGTTCACCAATTGCGGCTGTGGCAACACCAAAGAAAAGGGAAAAGATTACGATTTGAAGGATTTCATTTTTTGCCATTGCGTCAATCACACTGCTTGGAAACACGTGATATAGAAATTCTTTTAAGGAAAGAGCAGATTTGGCAATGCCGCTGCTTTCATTCACATCAGGAACAGGAAGTTGCATGGCAATGCCAGGTTCCAGGAAATTAACCAGCACCATTCCAAGCAATAGACTCATTAACGAAGCACTGATAAACCATAAAAGTGTTTTACCACCAATTCTTCCAACTGCTTTGATATCTCCAAGTTTTGCGACCCCAACCACAAGAGTGGTGAATACCAGGGGAGCAACGATCATTTTGATCAATCGTAAAAAAATATCAGCTAATAGTGAGAATGGATCTGTCTTTGCATCACGCCTGGCCAGCGTTTCATTTCGTGTCTCATTCAACGATTTCTTCTGACTCTGAAGAGCCACAAGGGTCATGCTATCGGAGGAGTGAAGAATTCTATCTTTAACGATAGCAATGGTACTGTCAGCTTTTGCCAGCGCCTGATTTTCTTCATAGAGATAGCTCTTGTTCAATGTAAAACCAAGGCCAATCCCCAGGATTAATGCGATGATAATGTATAAAGTAAGATTGCTTTTTTTCGATGGGGTGGTAGCTACTTCCATAATGAATTAGTAATCGTGGCGTAACATGCAATATAACTGAAAAAAGGAGCAGAAATATCGAATCGGAAGGTGATTGATCAGATCCGGGAGATCTTATTCCTTAGGAAAAAATCAGCTATTACAAGTGCTGCCATTGCTTCAACGATCGGTACCGCGCGGGGGACAACGCATGGATCATGACGTCCTTTGCCGGAAACAACAACTTCATTTCCATCCTTGTCAACACTTTGCTGATCCTGCATAATGGTTGCAACGGGTTTGAAAGCAACATTAAAATAGATGTCTTCACCATTGCTGATACCACCCTGAACTCCACCCGAATGATTTGTCTTTGTTCGGATTTTTCCTGAGTCATTAACAAACTCATCATTATGTTGCGAACCACGAAGCTTAATGCCCTCAAATCCGCTTCCGTATTCAAATCCCTTTACTGCATTAATGCTTAGCATTGCTTTGCCTAATTCAGCGTGAAGCTTATCAAAAACTGGCTCGCCCAAACCCACCGGGGTATTCTTAATAACACAGGTTACAATGCCACCGATAGTATCACGTTCCAATCGAACTTTGTCAATCAACGCTATCATTTTTTCTGCAGTAGCAGGATCGGGACACCGAACAATGCTGTCTTCTGTTTTGCTTAGATCAAGCTGAGCATAAGACGGACACGTGATATCTCCTACCTGAGAAACAAAGGCGTGTATCTCGATTTCATTTTTTTGAAGAAACAATTTAGCAACAGCACCTGCAGCAACCCTGGCTGCTGTTTCGCGTGCCGAACTTCTGCCACCGCCACGATGATCCCTGACGCCATATTTCTCCTGATAAGTGTAATCCGCATGAGAAGGACGAAAAGTATTTTCAAGATGAGAGTAGTCTTTGCTGCGCTGATCTTGATTTTCAATGACAATTGCGATTGGTACCCCTGTTGTCTTTCCTTCGAAAACTCCTGACAAAATTTTAAAAGTGTCGTCTTCTTTACGTTGCGTTGTAATCTTTGATTGACCTGGTTTTCTGCGGGTGAGTTCAGATTGTATAAAAGCTTCGTCAATTTCAAGTCCTGCAGGACATCCGTCGATAACAACACCAATAGCAGGTCCATGAGACTCTCCAAACGTGGTGATTCTGAATAGTGTGCCGTAGGAATTGCTCATGCCCAAAGTTATTGATTCGCTGCGGACTTTATGCTTTCGATCTTGAACTAAAAATCAAGTAGGCGGAAGAGGCCAGCAAAAGAAAAATTAGGAGATTCATTCCTGCTGACATCCAGTTCATAGGTGACGAGGATTTCAAATTGTTGTCAGCATCATCAATACGATCATAAAAAGACCCGGTATCAGTACTTTGAATGGATTGGTTTCGCTGACTTTCTCCATCAACCGTTAGCTTCACCTGAGATCGAAGTGTATCATACTTCTTCTTGGCAGGATTGAAGAATACCCACTGAAAGTATTTATCCATAGAAAACTCTCCCGGCTCTTTAGGAACCAAAAAGTATTTAAATGATTTTGTTCCTGCCACTCTTCCGTTTTCACGGGAAATATTTTGTTGAACATTTGGCTCGTAGAAATCAAAATTATTATCCTTGGGAATCTCAGGTCTCTCAATAGAAGAGATGTTCCCCTCTCCAAAGACATTAAACTCGTATCCAATACTTTGGCCTGCCTTAGGATGCTGAGTTGAGATTTTCTCATCCAACTGATAATTGCCTACAGCGACGGAACCTTGTAATGGATGAGGAGGCAATTCCTTGACCTTAACTATTTTTGAAGCGGAAGAAAAAGTTTTGAAATCCTCCTGCCTGTTCTGGCCAAAGAAGGAAGGATTTTTAGCAACCTTAAATTTTATCATTTGAAGACCAACACTTGGGAATTTGATTGGTTCAGCATTCAGTGGATAAAAAGATGCCTGATAAATTTTATATTGAGTATAGCCTTTGCCTTTAATGTTAATGGCTTCTCCTTCAATATTCTCAATGTTGAAATTTTCTTCCCAGCAGTTTGTGGGTTTGAGCTTTTTTAAAATTTCTGAAAGTTGACGTCCCAGTTCAAAGAATTGCATGGGTGCACGATTATTATCTGCCACCAAAAAAGATAAAGTAGCGGTAAGGCCTTCGCCAACATAAACCTCGTCTTTATTGGTTGTGAGCATCAGTAAGGCTTCCTCTTTAACATCTACAAACTCAGTTTCTTCACGCCCGCCAAAAAAATCACCAAAGGGATCTCTTGCCTGAACCTGAATCGGAGGGCCAACCTTTACTTTTTTGCTGGGGGAAGTGACATCCTTATCATTGATTTTCATTCCAAAAGCAGGAATTAAAAAGGTCCCCTGACGGGTTGGCACATACGTCATAATAACGGACTGAGATGAACTCACCTGGCCATTCGTCACGCTGGTTTGAGACTGAGTGCTGGTGCCTCTTTTTCGGAAGCCATCGATATCCGGAAAGTTGCTGTAGGTCTTTAACTGTTCGTTTATGACATTGACCGATATCGTCCAGGCCTGATTTTCGCCAATCTCATCTGGTCCCAGTACAATTTGAATGTTTTGGGCTAGTGAAATAAAGCTTCCAGAGAAGAGTGTTAAGTAAAGAAGGGCTTTTGTGACGAATTTCATTTGATGCAGGTGTTATGCAATCAGTTGCGGAGACAAATTTAATTTTTCTTTTAACTCATTGACTGATTTACTACTTTTCAACGTTATAATTCGCGTATCCCTGATACAAAACGTACTTTAATTTATTGGAACTATGCTTAATTATGCAAAAAAGGTGCTCACACGTGTGAGTTTCGATGCCCGGCTTTTCGAAAAAGAGCTGCGGAAGGCGATCAAGATGTTGATCAGTGAGGAGTTGCAGGAACTTAGAAATTGGTGTTATGCTAATTTCGGTAGCCATCAGGCGATTTTAAATCGCTGTTTTGTTGTAGCGTAAAATTCAAACTAAAAAAATGAAAGCCCCGGTTGGGGCTTTTTTATTATCCACTAGTCTGTAATAAATGATATGTTCCTTTTCAATCCGGAAAATTTCGTGCGCTTTATGGCGGAATCTTTGAATAGTTTATCGAAAACTTCTTCGGTGATCTCCTTCCAATCCTGGATTGACATGTTTCCTAATTCGTGAGAAGAATCAAATTTTGTTTCAGAATGAGGTTTTGAAAAACGATTCCATGGACATACTTCCTGGCAGATATCACAACCAAAGATCCAGTTATCAAATTTGCCCTTTACTTCTTTAGGAATCTCTTCTTTTAGTTCAATGGTAAAATAGGATATACACTTACTGCCATCAACCACATAGGGTTCTGTGATCGCATCCGTAGGACATGCGTCCATGCAGGCGGTGCATGAACCACAATAATCTTTTGTGGCTTCATCTGGATCAAGTTCAAGATCAATGATTAGCTCCGCAAGAAAAAAGAAACTACCCATTGAACGATTGAGTAGCAAACTATTTTTTCCAATCCATCCCGATCCACTTTTTGCTGCCCATGCACGCTCCATCACAGGAGCAGAGTCCACAAAAGCGCGGCCATTGATTTCGCCAATTGTTTCCTGTAAGCGATCCAAAAACTCTTTCAGCTTTTCCTTCACTACGAAATGATAATCCTCACCATAGGCGTATCGCGCAATTTTTAGTTGACTGGTGTCTGAAGATGATATCTCTTTCTTTGGATAATAATTATAGATCAGACTAACCACTGATTTTGCTCCTGGGACCAGAAGACGCGGATCCAGTCTTTTATCAAAATGATTTTCGAGGTAACTCATTTTGCCCTGATACCCACGGCGCAGCCACTCCTCAAGCTTCGGAGCTTCTTCTTCAAGAAATTCGGCCTTTGCTATTCCACAAAAACTGAATCCCAATTCCTTCGAGATGGATTTGATAAGTTGTGTATGCCGGTTACTGACGCTTGACATTACAGTTACCTTAATTTTCTTTGAAAACGATCAATCAAACAATCCCTGAGAGCGCGATGCGGGGATTGCGATCTTCAAATGCTTATAAGCAATGGCTGTAGCTTCCCTTCCGCGGGAAGTTCGTTTTAAGTATCCTTCCTGTATCAAAAACGGTTCATACATTTCCTCAATAGTTTCAGCCTCTTCTCCAACAGCAGTTGCAATTGTTGTCAATCCCACTGGCCCTCCTTTGAATTTTTCGATAATAGTAGAAAGGATACGGTTATCCATGTCATCCAATCCATTCTCATCAACATCGAGCGCCTGCAAAGCCATTTGAGAAATAGGCTTTGTAATAATTCCATCTCCTTTTATCTGCGCAAAATCTCTTGTTCTTCTAAGCAGGTTGTTGGCAATACGAGGAGTGCCACGACTGCGCCTTGCGATTTCAAAAGCAGCGTCATTTTCAATAGGAGTATTGAGGATGGCAGCGGAACGCTTGACGATTTTTGTAAGCAACGCTGAGTCATAATATTCCAATCGCGCTGTGATCCCAAATCTTGCCCGCAAAGGAGATGTGAGAAGACCAGCACGTGTGGTTGCGCCAATCAGCGTAAATGGATTCAAATTGATCTGAACAGAGCGGGCATTCGGACCACTATCAAGCATGATATCAATCCTGTAATCCTCCATGGCGGAATAGAGGTACTCTTCTACAATTGGATTAAGCCGGTGAATTTCATCTATAAAAAGAACATCGTTGACTTCAAGATTGGTTAAAAGACCGGCAAGGTCACCAGGTTTGTCAAGAACAGGTCCGGAAGTGATCTTGATATTACTGCCAAGTTCATTTGCAATGATGAATGATAAAGTTGTTTTTCCAAGTCCTGGAGGGCCATGAAGCAGAACGTGATCCAGGGATTCGCTTCGTTGTTTAGCGGCCTGCACAAAGACCTTAATATTATCTACTACTTTTTGCTGACCTGAAAAGTCACCAAAATTGAGTGGGCGCAAAGCTTTCTCTATCTCTTTCTCAGTATCATTCAAACTTCCGTTATCTGGCTTAAGATAATCTTCACGCATCTTTCAAAGCTACAGTACGAACCCCGCTATTCAAATTAATTTTTTTTCTGAAACCTTATTTTGAGAGCTCCTAAAAGCTGTTCGGGAACCTGATCTATTATTATGCCTTTTGCACAAAGGCATTTCCTACTAATTTGCCCCAATGAATTCTCGGACAAAAAATGCTTTGTACTCTTTGTTTCTGTTGACAGCTATTGTGGTAGTGTGGCTGTATCGAAATCAAAAATCTTCCGATCCTATCAAGCTTGAAGGTAAAACGATGGGGACCAGCTATCACATTACTTATTTTGATGATCAAAAAAGAAATTTTCAACACTCAGTAGATTCACTATTGGAGGTCGTCAATAAATCAATCAACACGTATGATTCAACTTCCGAGATCTCAAGATTTAATCGTGCGGACAAATCTTTTATTTTTCGTTTGCCCTATTTTTTTCCACCCTTAAAGAAATCAAAGGAAGTTGTTGAAGGATCGCAGGGTGCCTATGATCCTACTGTGATGCCATTGGTTAATGCGTGGGGCTTTGGGCCTAAGAAAATTGTAAGACCAGATACTGCTGAAGTGCTCGCGGCCCGGGAGTATGTTGGTTTTGAAAAGATCAATTTCAATAATGACAGTATCTGGAAAAATGATTCACGTGTTCAGATTGACTTTGGTGCAATCGGACAAGGTTATGGATCAGATGTGATCGCTGATTTTTTAAGATCAAAATCAATAAATAATTTTTTCATTGAGTTGGGAGGAGAGGGAGTAGCATGGGGAAAAAACCTTCAGGAAAATAAAGCCTGGAAGATTGGAATTCTTGATCCTAACTCAGATTACATTGAACAGAAATTCAAAGCATATGCAGCCTTGGAAAATCTGGGATATACCACTTCTGGAAATTATTTCAATTATCGGGAAGTAGACGGCATTAAGTACTCTCATACAATTGATCCTTCATCAGGATTTCCGGTGCAGCATGAATTATTGAGCGCAACGGTCTTTGCTTCTGATTGCTCCACAGCAGATGCATGGGCAACAGCGTTCATGTCAATGGGACATCTGAAAGCACTTGAGATTTTGAAAAGCCATCCCGAGTTAAACGTTTTTTTTATTTATTCATCGAAGGAAGGAATAAAGACCTATGTTTCAGAAGGAATTAAGGATCACCTTCAAATTCAGCCTTAATTTTTAATGATTTGTCCGTTTACGCACTATTACAAACCTAACAGGCGTTATAAAAATCCAAAGAGGTATATTTGTAAAATCTTAATTCTCAGTTACCTACGACCCCGCCAAAAGGCTCCATTCAAATATTTTACAGCAAATGACGAAGACTATTAAGTTCGGAACTAATCAACAGGAGTTTTACGCCACCTTAAGTCAAAGGGTTAATAATTATTTCAAGACAAAGAATTTAAGCAGAAACGCAAATGCAGAGATGGTTATAAAAACCGTCTTTATGTTCTCATTATTTCTGGTACCCTTTGCAGTTATTCTGACGGGAGTTGTTACATCCTTTGCTGTATATATTTTATTAAGCATTGTCATGGGTTT
Organism: Cyclobacteriaceae bacterium; assembly: GCA_013141055.1. NCBI lineage: Bacteria > Pseudomonadati > Bacteroidota > Cytophagia > Cytophagales > Cyclobacteriaceae > Cyclobacteriaceae bacterium. The sequence goes on from JABFRS010000001.1 coordinate 2,648,790, forward strand.
TGGAATCGCAGGTATTGGCCTGTCGATCATGCATGATGCAAATCACGGAGCATACTCCAGCAAACCATGGATAAATGATCTTCTTGGTTACTCACTGAATCTTGTCGGCGCAAATGCCTTCAATTGGAAAATTCAACACAACGTCCTGCATCATACTTTCACAAATATTTATGAAGTAGATGAAGATATAAGTCCGAGAGGAGTATTGCGTATGTCGCCTGATTCTCCATATAAATCATTCCATAGATTTCAACATCTTTATGCATGGTTTCTTTATGGACTAATGACCATTGTTTGGGTAATTGCCAAAGATTTTTTCAGATTGATCCGCTATCAAAAGGATGGTCTTATTAAAAAACAAAAAGCCAGCGTTGCTAAAGAGTGGGCGATTCTTATTGTGACAAAGGTTGTCTATGTCATTTATATCATCGTAATACCCGTTATGATCCTTCCTTTCACAGGATGGCAAATTGCTGCGGCTTTTGTAGTAATGCATTTCGTTGCCGGATTTATTCTTGCTATTGTTTTTCAGCCAGCACACGTTGTGGAAGGCACATCTTACTTTATGCCGGATGCAAATGGTAACCTTGAGAACACCTGGGCTATTCATCAGCTTTATACCACCACTAATTTCGCACACGATAATAAAGTCTTGTCATGGTATGTTGGTGGACTGAATTTTCAGGTTGAACATCACTTATTCCCAAATGTTTGTCATGTTCACTATCGCCACTTATCATCTATTGTTGAGGAAACTGCGAATGAATTCGGACTTCCTTATAAAATGAAAGACACATTCTGGGATGCAATTGTTGCTCATGGTAAGCTATTGAAAGAATTGGGTGCAACCAGACCCTCTCCTGTTTTGGCAACTGCCTGATCCATTAACTGGCAATACTTAACTCCATTGTGTGAAACAGTGGAGTTTTTTTATGAATTTATTTTAATGTGCCTCTTGATAGAAAACACTTCTGCTTTATAATATGAGGTTTTGTTTTTAACTCTGATTAAGCAAAATTTGAAGCCGTTTATTAAAACCGTGAGTATGGAAGTCGTGTCCACAGAATCAGATTATTCAAAAGTCTACCAAAAAAGCATTGAGAATCCAGAGAAATTCTGGAGTGAAGTTGCCAATGATTTTGTCTGGAAAAAGAGGTGGGATACTGTTATGGAATGGGATTTCAACAAAGCAGAAGTAAAATGGTTCTCAGGCGCAAAGCTGAATATCACAGAGAATTGCATTGATCGTCATCTTCCATCGCATGGTGACAAAACTGCTATTATATGGGAACCGGGTGATCCAAAGGATGAGGCAAAGAAAATTACTTACAAAGAACTTCATGAGAACGTGTGCCGGGTTGGCAACATGCTTAAATCGGTTGGTGTTAAAAAAGGTGATCGTGTCTGTATTTATATGCCAATGGTGCCAGAGCTTGCTTATGCAGTGCTCGGTTGTGCAAGAATAGGAGCAGTCCATTCGGTAGTCTTTGCTGGATTTTCAGCGGGATCACTTGCAGACAGGATAAATGATTCCGGTTGCAAAATTGTTCTCACAGCAGACGGAGCATTCAGAGGAGATAAAAAAATTGATTTAAAAAGAATCGTTGACGAAGCAATAGAGAAGTGCCCCTCCATTGAAAAAGTAATTGTGTTGGAGAGAACTTCTTCAAAACCTGCTTTTAAAACTGGAAGAGATCTTTGGTGGCACGATGAAATGAAGAAAGTTACCACAGATTGTAAAGCAGAAGAGATGGACGCAGAAGACCTGCTTTTCATCTTATATACTTCTGGGTCCACTGGTAAACCGAAAGGTATGGTACACACGTGTGGAGGTTATATGGTTCAGGTGAATTATACCTTCAGGACTGTATTTCAATATCAACCGGGTCAGATTTATTGGTGTACAGCAGATATCGGATGGGTAACAGGTCATTCTTATCTTCTTTACGGTCCCCTCTCTTCAGGAGCCACCACTATAATTTTTGAGGGCGTTCCTTCATGGCCTGATCTTGGAAGATTCTGGCAGGTTATCGAACGGCATAAGGTTAATATTTTCTATACAGCACCCACGGCTATACGTTCGTTGCAACAGGGATCACTGGATATTATAAAGAAGCATGATCTGTCATCATTAAAAGTTCTGGGATCTGTAGGTGAACCGATCAATGAGGAGGCATGGCAATGGTATTATAAGAACATAGGAAATGAGAATTGTCCTATTGTTGACACGTGGTGGCAAACGGAAACGGGTGGAATCATGATTTCTCCGATTGCGAATGTTACTAAACTTAAACCTGCGTTTGCTTCATTCCCTTTGCCTGGGATCCAGCCGGCAGTGATGGATGAGAAGGGAAATGAATTAAAAGGGAACGGCATTGAAGGCAGGCTTGCGATTAAATTCCCATGGCCATCCATTGCCAGAACTATTTATGGAAATCATCAGCGATTTACTGAAACATATTTTTCAACTTTTCCGGGAAAGTATTTTACCGGAGATGGATGCAAGCGTGATGAAGAAGGTTATTACAGAATTACAGGAAGGGTAGATGATATCATTATTGTGTCAGGTCATAATATGGGGACGGCTGAAGTGGAAAATGCAATTGATGAGCATAAAAATGTTTGCGAAACGGCAGTGGTCGGTTACCCGCATGATATCAAAGGGCAAGGGATTTATGCTTTTGTAACATGCTACAAGAAGCCCGAGGATGAAGAGCAACTTCGTAAAGAAATACGTGACATTGTGTCAAAGATAATTGGACCGATTGCCAAGCCGGATAAAATACAATTTGTTCCGGGGCTGCCGAAAACCCGTTCCGGAAAAATAATGAGAAGAATTTTGCGTAAAGTCGCAGAAGGTGACACTGCTAATCTGGGTGATACCACCACACTCCTCGATCCTTCCATTGTGGAAGAAATTAGACGGGGGGCGTTGGGATAGTAGGTTACTTCTCTTACCTTTCAATAGATAAATGCCCACTAACACCATTCTCATGCTTTATCGCATTCTTTGCCTTGCTTGCCTGTGCATGCTCTCGTCGTGCATCGACAATAAGGATTACAATCTGGAATCTTTGACGATTACCCCAACAGAAGCGATACCGCTTGCTTCGGGCGAACTCAGTATTCTCAACATCGCCTCTGACAAGGATTCCTCATATATAAAGACCTATCCTGATGGACTTCTTTACTTTTCATATACAAAAACACTTGATTCCAGAGAAATAAGAGGCCTGTTTGACTTACCAGCCAATAACTCTTATCCACAGGTTTTCGACTTACCAGCTGGTACTCAACCTCCACTCGCTGTGGATACTCAGGTAGGAATTACAGTTGACAAAGAGATCGACTTTAATTTTGATCCAGGTCAACTAAGTGAAATGATGATGAAGGGTGGATTTGTAAAATATAACATCAGCCTTTCCCAGGCGACCACTCCGGCGCTCCCTTTTCAGATCGATGTAGTAATGACCGATGTTGTTCACAAAACAACCAACCAGCCCTTAACATTTTCGGCAACTACAGGAATAGGATCCGTTTCTATGAAGGATCATCTCATTACCATGAATGATAACAAGTTCAGCATAAGGGTGGCTCTCATTTTTAAAAAAAGGACCAACGCGGTGTTTATCCCCGCTAATACTAAGCTGAATGTTAAATTTTCTTTTGAAAATGATTTCTCTTACATAAAGGGATTTTTTGGTGATCAGCAGGTGAGTATTCCAACTCAAACAATTGACCTTAGCATCAATTCATCATTGAAAACATCCAGTATTTCTTTTCTTAATCCGGTTCTTAGGTTGTCAGTTCGAAATGATTACGGAGTGCCGTCAGAAATCAATTTCACTTCCGTTCAGGCCAAAAAAGAGAGTAATACAGTCCCTTTTATATTAAATCCTACCAGTCCTATTACACTTCCGTTTCCATCCGTGTTGGGCAATTTTACAACTACTAACATAGCCGTTGATAATGCTTCAGCGGTAGTCAATTTTGCACCGACTCAATTAGTGTATACAGCCAGCGCACGTATTAACAGAGGGATTGCAAGTGGTTCCAACTTCATGGCTGATTCTAGCAGATTGCATGTTACATTGGTCACTGAGCTTCCTTTAAATGGGAGAGTATCAGGATTTTCGATATCAGATACAATGAAAATTGATTTAGGGAACATTGACAAGTCATCTGTCATTAGTTCAGCGTTGAAAGTAAGAGCGGTAAATCAGATGCCATTGGATGCTCATGTTCAACTTTACCTGACTGATGCGAATTATCAGGTGATTGACTCTTTATTCACTACTAATCAGAGTTTTCTTGTAAGATCAAGTGCAGTCGACGCTTCCGGAGAATTAGTCTCACCAGGAGTGAATGATACTAAATCTGACCTCTCTGTTGAGAAGATTGATAAGCTATTCTCAGCTAGTTACATCATCGTCAAATCCAAATTCAATACAACAAAGGACACGAACGGATCTTCCTTGAATGTTAAATTCAAATCAGCATACAAGCTGAAACTGAATGTAGGTTTATTGGCAACATTGAATATTGTAGCGAAATGAGAAAAATCCAGTTTCTGCTTATTCTTTGTGCTGGTTTTATTGGTACTGCTACTTTCGCGCAAACGGAAAGCACCCTTTATTTCATGAACAGCCTTCCTCAGGTGATGGATGTAAATCCAGCCATCATGCCCCGTTACAAGTTGTCCATTGGCTTGCCAGGGATTTCCTCTGTAGCAGGGGTTTATTCAAATAATGGATTCACATACAATGACATCACATCAAAGAGCAATGGTGTGGTAGTCGGTGATCTCTCAAAACTTTCAGAAAATCTTCCTGAGAAGAATTATATCGCTGTCGGGGCTCAGGTAGATGTCTTTCGTTTTGGAATGCGCATCAATCCCAAAATGTATCTGATGTTCAGTTCTTCTTTAAAAGGATATAGCCGATCCATGCTTCCAAAAGGTTTGTCATCTCTGCTAGTGGATGGTACAGGTCCACTTGTTGGTTCTTACATCAACACCGCTCCCCAGCAGGAAGGTCTTTCGTATTTGGAAACAGGAATTGGAATGGCCTATCAGGCGAGTGATAAGTTTACTTTTGGAGGCCGACTCAAATACCTGAAAGGCATTGCTAATGTTACAACTGAATCATCCTCTCTGGTCGTTCAGGTAGCAGACACTTACTTGATTACAGCCACTGCTGGAGCCAATATTAAGACCTCAGGTATTGATAATTTTAACAAGTCTGGCTATAACGTCGGAGATCATTGGGGTGATTATACCAATAATACCGGTTGGGGCCTGGATCTGGGTGCCACCTATAAATTTATGGATAAGCTTACCCTTGGCGCCAGTCTTATCGACATTGGATTTATTAACTGGAAAAATAATACGGTTCAATATACTCTTGATCCTTCTGTAGCCACTTACACTTTTGGTGGAGTTGACATGACTCAATTGCTGAATAAGAATTCAGATTATTTATCGGATCAATGGGATCAGGCAAAGGAAAAATTCAAGATGAATGAAGTTCCAACAGGTTCTTACACTACAATGTTGCCGAGCAAATTCTATCTCAGTGGAAATTACGAATTGATGGAAAGTCTTTCAATCGGAGCATTGTTCTTCAGTGAACAATTCAGAGATCGATATTCAGCTGGAATGACTGCCGCTGTCAATAAGAATTTTGGTAAGATCCTTACGACATCCTTAAGCTACACAGTCTCGAACCGATCATACAATAACATTGGCGTAGGACTGTCAGTAAACGCTTCTCCTGTACAGCTTTATATAGTGGGAGATAATCTTTTGAGGGCACCAGTTTCCCTGATTGCCAATCAGAATCTTAATTCATATGTCAACAGTTCTCAGCTTCTCACTGTAAGAGCTGGACTGAATCTCGTATTCGGATGGGATAAAGGAAAAACTAAAACACAAGCTGTTAAGGATGACAGCCACAATCCAAAATTGAACAACTCCAAAGCAACTGTGAAACCTACATATGGTCGGTCAACTCAGAAGAAGAAAAAGAAAACCAAACAATTGAAGGTTGCTCCTAAGTCCAAGGTGGGCCGATAAGGAATAAAGTACTGACAATAAAAAAGCCCTGAATCATCAGGGCTTTTTTTATTTAGAACCTTTTGTTGAATTAACTTCCGCAGGCCTCACAAGCATCCGGATTATCCAGGGAGCAGGCCATGTCAGCGCGATTCTGTTCGTAGTTCATTGGTTGAGCTTCGTATTGAATAGCGTGCTGTCCTTCCATTGCTGGAGCTACAGAAGCTGTTTGCAGAGCAGCAATCTCAACGCCTTCCTGTGCGTTCGCCACTTCTGCAGCAGGTTGTTGCATGTTGGCTTTATCCAAAGTGAACTTGATCGCATCAGCAGCAGCAGTAGAGCGTAGGTAATACATACCTGTCTTCAATCCCTTCTTCCAGGCGTAGAAGTGCATGGAAGTTAGTTTGCCGAAGTTTGGATTCGTGATATGAATATTCAAACTCTGCGACTGGCAGATGTATGCACCACGATCAGCGGACATATCGATGATTGCCTTCTGGGAAATTTCCCAAACAGTTTTATAGATATCCTTAATGTTTTGAGGAATCTCAGGAATAGATTGAACCGATCCGTTTGCGCCGATCAATTTCTGACGCAATGTATCACTCCATAAACCAGCTGACATCAGATCTTTCATCAGGTGTTTGTTCACCACGATAAACTCTCCTGACAATGTTCTGCGGGAATAAATATTTGAAGTGTATGGTTCAAAACATTCGTTGTTTCCAAGAATCTGTGAAGTGGAGGCCGTAGGCATAGGAGCCACCAGCAATGAATTGCGAACACCGTTTTGCTTCACTTCGCGTTTCAGTTGTTCCCAGTTCCAGCGACCAGATGATGGAGTAACTCCCCACATATCAAATTGGAAGATTCCCTTTGATACAGGTGATCCCTTGAATGTTTCATAAGATCCGTGCTCCTTAGCAAGCTCCATAGAAGCTTCCATAGCACCGAAGTAGATCGTTTCGAAGATATCGCTGTTCAATCCTCTGGCTTCTTCAGAATCGAATGGCATGCGCAACAGGATGAAGGCATCTGCCAATCCCTGCACACCTAATCCGATTGGGCGGTGACGCATGTTGGATTTCTTTGCCTCTGGAACAGGATAGTAATTCACATCGATCACTTTATTCAGATTGCGTGTAGCCACCTTTGTGATCTCATACAATTTTTGATGATCGAACTTCCCGTCAATAACAAACTTCGGCAATGCGATAGAAGCAAGATTACAAACGGCTATCTCATCATCTGATGTGTATTCTATGATCTCTGTACACAGATTGCTTGACTTGATCGTACCCAGATTTTTCTGGTTCGATTTTTTATTAGCCGCATCTTTATAAAGAATGTATGGAGTTCCTGTTTCGATTTGTGATTCAAGAATTTCAAACCAAAGATCCTGAGCTTTTATTTGCTTGCGGAACTTTCCTTCCTTCTCATATTTTTCATAGAGACGTTCAAACTCTTCTCCATAGCAATCTGCCAATCCCGGGCATTCATTCGGGCAGAAAAGTGACCATGATTCATTTTGCTCAACGCGTTTCATGAAAAGATCAGGAATCCACATTGCATAGAAAAGATCACGGGCACGCATCTCTTCTTTTCCATGATTCTTCTTCAAGTCAAGGAATTCGAAAACATCTGCATGCCATGGTTCAAGATAAATGGCGAAACTTCCTTTGCGCTTGCCACCGCCCTGATCAACATAACGTGCTGTCATGTCGAAGTTGCGAAGCATTGGAACGATTCCGTTAGAAGTACCACCTGTTCCTTTGATGTAAGAACCCTTTGCACGGATGTTATGAACGCTTAGTCCAATACCTCCTGCGGATTGCGAAATCTTAGCGCAGTTTTTTAATGTATCGTAAATGCCATCAATGCTATCATCCTTCATTGTTAAGAGGAAGCAAGATGATAGTTGTGGCTTTGGTGTTCCTGCGTTAAATAACGTTGGAGTAGCATGTGTGAACCACTTCTCTGAAAGAAGATTGTAAGTCTCGATCGCTGCTGCGATGTCTTCTCCATGGATACCCACAGCAACACGCATGAGCAAATGCTGAGGACGTTCTACAACCTTATTCTCGATCTTCATCAGATAAGAACGTTCCAGTGTTTTAAAACCGAAAAAGTCGTAGCTGAAGTCGCGATCATAAACAATTGCATCATCCAGTTCGGCTGCGTTGGCTTTAATGACCTTCCAGGTTTCCTTGGAAATCATGGGAGCATTTTGACCTGTTTTAGCATCCACATGCTGGTACAGTCGCTTCATAGTGTTGGAGAACGACTTGCTGGTGGTTTTGTGCAGGTTGGATACGGCAATCCGGGCAGCAAGCTTTGCGAAGTCCGGGTGGCGCGTCGTCATCGTAGCTGCAATCTCAGCTGCGAGGTTATCTAATTCGTGTGTTGATACACCATCGTAGAGGCCGTTGATCACCTTCATGGCGACTTCTACCGGGTTGACAAGTTTTGGATCGAGGCCATAGCAGAGTTTTTCGATCCGGGCGGTGATTTTGTCGAATTTGACAGACTCTCTGTGTCCGTCCCGCTTTAATACAAGCATTTATAAAAATTGTTTGGGTGTGTAGTAAAAGTTTAAAAAATGATTTCTAAAAGGTAATTAAAAATCTTCGTTCAATGAAAACTTTTGATCGGCTTCTTTTTCGGTGCTTTTCATCACACCGGCTTTCTGGTATTCAGCAACCCTTTTCTCGAAGAAGTTAGTCTTCCCCCTGAGCGAAATCATTTCCATAAAGTCAAAAGGATTAGTGGTGTTGTAAATTTTCTGACCGACCAGCTCGTTGAGGAGGCGATCTGCCACAAACTCAATGTACTGGCACATCAGCTGTGCATTCATTCCGATAAGGTTCACTGGCAGGGCGTCTGTTACAAACTCTTGTTCAATCGCTACTGCATCTTTAATGATCTCAATCACGCGCTCTGAAGGGAGCTTGGTGACGATGTGCTGGGTGTACAGGTGACAAGCGAAATCACAATGAAGACCTTCATCACGGGAGATCAACTCGTTGGAAAAACTCAATCCAGGCATAAGGCCTCTTTTCTTTAACCAGAAGATAGAGCAGAATGATCCTGAGAAGAAGATTCCTTCGACTGCAGCAAACGCGATCAGACGTTCCTGGAAGTTGCCCTTGTTAATCCAGCGAAGAGCCCAGTCTGCCTTCTTTTTCACACAATCCATGGTGTCAATGGCATGGAAAAGCTTGTCTTTCTCTTTAGGATCCTTTACAAGGGTGTCAATCAGCAGGGAGTAGGTCTCTGAGTGAATGTTTTCAATAGCGATCTGGAAGCCGTAGAAGAACTTTGCCTCCGTGTATTGAACCTCTCCCACAAAGTGTTCTGCAAGATTTTCGTTGACAATGCCATCACTAGCGGCAAAAAATGCCAGAACGTGGCTGACAAAATACTTTTCTCCTTCGGTGAGATTAGCCCAATCCCTTAAATCATGGCTTAAATCGATTTCTTCCGCAGTCCAGAAACTGGCTTCTGCTTGTTTGTAAAACTTCCAGATGTCGTGGTGCTTGATAGGGAAGAGTACAAATCGGTCCTTGTTTTCTTTGAGGATGGGTTCATCGAGGGTGGGATGGCTCATATTTTATAAAAAATTCTTTTTTGTCGTGGTCCGGTTTCCGAAATTTTTAGAGAACACTTTCCCCACTCACCAACTTGCGAGTAAAGACGTTCAATAAAATGTAAGGGAGCAACAAATATTCGCATTGGAACACATATATCAAAGGGGCAATCGCTGAGTGACGACACCGCAAGAATCATTTTCGGTGAATGAATTTTTGAAAGCGTTTCATTCTCATTCACTTATCTCCCTTATGAAAAGTGATATGTCAAATGATAAATTTTCTGAAAAATTTAATGATGAAAAGTGGGTTGAATAACAGTCGTGTTGAAACGCCATTTTTGCTTGTTCGGCAATTCATCAGGGGCAATGGATTTGGAATGAAGAAGCCTTCAGGAATCGATAAAGGGGAAAAAACGTGATTTTTAGGTCTTTTCCGCTATTTTGAGGAAATTATTGGTTTTTTATGGGTAGTATTCTATCTTTGCAGTCCATTTTTAAAAATACCGTCATGTACGCAGTTGTCGATATCGCTGGTAAGCAATTCAAGGTTGAAAAAGACCAGTATTTATATACCCCACGCCTGGATGCGAAGGTGGGTGATGTAGTGACCTTTGATAAGGTCCTCCTGATCGACACAGCTGGTGCTGTGAAAGTAGGAACCCCAACCATCGCAGGAGCGACCATTTCCGGTAAGGTATTGGAGCATGTGAAGGATGGAAAAGTAATCATCTTCAAAAAGAAGCGCAGAAAAGGCTATGCTGTTAAGAACGGTCACCGTCAGCAGCTAACAAAGGTTCAGATTGAAAGCATCTAAGAAATAGATTTAATAAGAAGAAAACGTTTGACTCATGGCACACAAAAAAGGTGAAGGTAAAGTAAAGAACGGCCGGGAATCGGAAAGCAAGCGACTGGGCATTAAGGTGTTTGGTGGACAGAAAGTCGTTGCTGGAAACATTATTGTGCGTCAGCGCGGAACAAAGCATCATCCTGGAAGAAATGTAGGACTTGGTAAAGATCATACCCTCTTTGCTCTGACCAACGGAACAGTTCTTTTTAAGAAAGGCAAAGCTGACAAATCTTTTGTCTCTGTGGTAGCCGAAGCTTAGTTTAAAAAATATCATTTTAAAGGCCCCTGGAAATTCAATTTCCAGGGGCTTTTTACATTTTAAGGGTCCTCTAAGACCATACGTGGTATTTTACAGAAGATAAAATCAAATTATTACCCCAAATCGGAAGCATAAACCCGTGATTACGATGGTTTTGAGGGGGTTTTAATAAATATNTAATATTAGAATATTGATTTTGCTCCCAAACCCCATAGATAATTTTCCTTTTATTAAATTTTCACTCTATTTTTAACGCTTTATTAACCTAAACAAAACCTATGAAGAAGTTTTTACTGGTATGCTTCACATTCGTTTTTGCACTAAGCACTGCTTGGGCGCAAGAGAGAATGATATCAGGTAAAGTAACATCTACAGAAGATGGATCTGCTTTGCCTGGTGTAAACGTGGTGCTGAAGGGCACGACAAATGGAACGGTTACCGACACAGATGGTAACTATAAGTTTAATGTGCCTGCTGCAGGCGGTACATTAGTATTCTCATTCATTGGCTTGGAAACTCAGGAGGTTGCTCTGGGTGAAAGGACAGTAGTGGATGTAAAGCTTGGACTTGACATCACTCAATTGAATGAAGTTGTTGTAACGGGTTACGGAACTCAGGAAAGAAGAAAGCTGACAACATCAGTATCTTCTATCCAGGGTGGCGCAATCGCTCAGTTGGCAACTCCTAGCTTTGTGGACCAGATGGCTGGTCGTGCAGCAGGTGTTCAGATTACTACCCAGACTGGTGTAATAGGACAAACTCCTATTATCAATATCCGCGGTATAAATTCAATGTCATCAGGAACCTTCCCATTGGTGGTTGTTGACGGTGTGCCAATTATAACTGGTAACCAGAGCTCAGTAACTCCTACCAATCCATTAGCTGATATTAACCCAGCTGATATTGAGTCATATGACGTATTGAAAGACGGTGCTGCATCAGCGATCTACGGTTCACGTGCTGCTAATGGAGTTATCCTCATCACTACTAAGAAAGGATTAAAATCAAAAGGTAAAGCTAATGTGACTTTTGCAGCCACAACAGGTTATTCAGAAGCCGTTAAAAGATTTGATCTTGCAAATGCATCTCAATTCGAGACCATTGCAAATGCAAAGCTTGCTAACGCAGGTTCAGCTCCTTCAGCTTTCTCTGATCCAGCTATTGCAACCAGCGGTCAAACAGACTGGCAGGATGTTCTTTTGAGAAAAGGAAAGTTCCAGAGCTATAACCTGGGTCTTTCTGGTTCAACAGATGCAACCAGCTATTATTTCTCTGTAGGATATCAGAAGCAGGAAGGTAATATAGTTGCTAATGATTTTGAGCGTTTTACGTTCCTTGCGAATGCAGATCACCGTGCAAATAAATTCTTCAAGTTTGGAGGTAAAATTTCATTTACACGCGGTGTAACCAATGGTTTGAATACAGGAGCTAACGCACTTTCTGGTAACATTGCCGGTGGTATTCGTTTGTTCCCAAATGTTACTGTTTATGATCCAACCAACGCAACGGGTTATAATCTTTCTGCAGATGGTCAGGCAATCGGGCCCGGCGCCAATACACGTGCCATTACCAGCAGCTGGACCAATCAGGGGTTTGTATTAGCGAACAATAAATTCCAGGCGACCAATGATCGTCTTCAGACAAATCTTTACGGTCAGCTTGACCTTATTGATGGTTTGTCAATTAAATCTCAAATTGGTATCGATTATTTAGCGAACAAGGATTTCCAGAAACAAGATCCACGTCATGGTGATGGAAGAGGATCTAATGGTTTTATTTTTAATCAATTCAGAACCGTTACGACATGGGACTGGGTTAACACAATCAGTTACATCAAGGATTTCGGTTCTCATGGAATTGACTTCGTTGGAGGTTTGGAATATCAGAAAACTATCACTGAGTCATTCAATGGACAAGGATCAAGTTTCTCTGATCGTTTCTTTATGGATCATGGTTTGATTGGGGGTAATTATCAGAATCAATTCTCAGGTGGTACTTATGTACCAAGAGCATTTGCTTCAACATTCGCTCGTTTGAATTATTCTTATAAGGATAAATACCTGGTGGGTGCTAGTGTTCGTCGTGATGGTACTTCTGATCTTGACCCTGCTAATCGTTATGGTGTGTTCTGGGGAGCTTCAGTAGGATACCGTGTGTCTCAGGAAGACTTCTACAAGAATTCAGGAATCAGCACTACAATTAATGACTTGAAGTTTCGTGCTAGCTACGCAACGATCGGTAACGTTAATATTGGCTCATTCCCGTATGCTGGTTTGTATGCTGCTGCCAAGTATGGTTCACAGAACGGTATTGCTTTTGCCCAGGCTGGAAATCCTCTGTTGATCTGGGAAACCAGTAAGAAGACTGATATCGGTTTGGATGTGGGTATCCTGAATAACAAGATCACGGTAACATTTGACTGGTTCCAGAACGATATTGATGGAAACGTTCTTAATGTTCCTTATGCTCCTTCTTTGGGTATTCCGGGAGGTACGATTGCTCAGAACATTGGTGTTCTCAGAAACTCAGGACTTGAGTTGACTGTGAGTGCAACTGCATTAAATCGTAACGGATTTACATGGAATGTTTCAGCTAACTATACATCCGTTAATAATGAGATCATCAAGACATTCCCTAATGCGGCTGGTGTAAATTCTGAAATAGGTGTTGGTAATTATCTTATTAATGCTCGTGTTGGACAGCCTCTTAATGTAATCTATGGATATACATTCTCAGGAGTGAATCCTGATAACGGTTTTCCTTTGTATGAAAAGGGTACCGGTCAGATCGTTCAGCGTAATATTGTGAACGGAAACTACTCTTTCTACGATCCGGCGAATCCTCTTAATGAAACTAACGTAACAGGTGCCCCACTGAATCCTGCAGATGTTAGTGCGGGTGGTGATCGTAAAATTCTTGGTAAGACTACTCCAACCTGGTTTGGTGGTTTAACAAATAACTTTACTTATAAGAATTTTAGCCTTGAAGTTTTCTTAAGATATTCAGGTGGAAATCAGGTGTACAACCAGACCCGTCAGGATGTTCTTCTTGGTCAGGATTTCACAAACACTGGAACAGAGTTGTTGAACTCATGGACTCCTGAAAACCGTAGCACAACAATGCCTAGGATGTACCTAAGCAACAATTCTCAGGTAAATCAGTCTGGTGTTGCTACATCACGTTTCGTTGAAAGTGGAAACTTCCTTCGCATACAGAATATCCAACTAGGTTATTCAATACCTAAATCACTATTAGGTTCAGGAGATAACAAGATCGCTAGTGTCCGCGTATTTGCTCAAGTGCAGAATGCGATCACGATCTCTAGCTACAAAGGCCTTGATCCTGAATTAGGTGCAGGTCTTGATAACAATACGAATCCATTGAGCCGTACGTATACGATCGGTGTCAACATCGGACTCTAATCATTTAAATGAATAAAAAGAATGAAAACATATAAAACACTAACAAGCGCATTAATAGCTGTTGTTTTGGTGGCAAGTTCATGCGGAGATCTGCTGGAACTGACACCTCAGACAGCGCTTTCGGATGCAACAGCGTTTGCTACACCGGAGCGAATTGAATTGACAGTAGCAGGTATGTACGATGCTGCACAATCAGGATTTTATGCTGGTGGTGCTGTACGTGGATATCCTTTTGGAGCTGCTCACGTGGAGCAAGGTGACAACCGTGGAGAAGATGTTGTAAATACACAAGCTTTCTTCCTTATCACTTATTCCAATACTTATGACGGAGTGTCCGGTAATAACGATTTCCACTTCCAGACGCTTTTCGCGTTGGTTAATCGTGTGAACGTTGTATTAGCAGGTCTTGAAACAGCAAAGCCTTCTGCTACGCTGACACAAGCTCAAATAGATGCTTACAAAGGTGAAGGCCGTTTCCTGAGAGCCCTGGCTTACATGGAATTGCTAAAACACTTTTGTCGTCCTGCCTGGGATAACAAAAATGCACCACTTGGCGGTATGCCATATCGCAAAACTGCGATCGTTTCATCCCTTGCAGCGAATGATGCGACTGCCTTGGGAAGAGCCACTGTAGCGGAAAATTATGCCGATATCTTAGCGGATCTTGACTATGCTGAATCAGTATTACCTAATACCCGTACAGGAAGTCTGAAAGTCGCTCGCGCAACGAAAGCTGCAGCGATTGCTTTGAAGACTCGTGTTCACCTGAATTTGCGCAACTGGGCAGCGGTTGTTACAGAAGGTAACAAACTTGCTCCTCAAGCAACGGGCCCTTTCACCGCAATTGGTGCAAATGGTACTTATGCTCTTACAACCAGTCCTTTCGGACCATTTACTTCCGGAAATAGTAAGAGTAATACGGAATCAATCTTCTCAATTGAGAATGATGTGACTGACAATCCTGGCGTAAACGGAGCATTGCCTTCCATGTACAATACCTCAGTAGCACCTACGACAGGTCGAGCATTGGTTGCTATTAGTCCATACATCTGGAACCAGACTTGGTGGAATGCATCAGATATCCGTAAGTCATCAACAATGGTTAATATCAATGTTGAACTTCCTGGTGGTGGTGGAAAAGGCGGATATTTCACAAAGAAATATTCTGACGTAGTGGGTGGATCAGATAATGCTCCTATCATTCGTTATGCTGAAGTTCTCCTGAACATGGCAGAGGCGATCCAGCGTCAGATTGCTGTTGGTGCTGCTCCAGATCCAAGAGCTTTCGCTCTATACAATGCGATTCGTAGCCGCGCAAATGCTGCAGGTACGGATTTATCATATGATGGAATTGGTGACTTTGCGAATGGACAAGCTTTGATTACCGCTATCCTTAACGAACGCAGAATTGAATTCCTTTGCGAAGGTATGCGTTGGATGGATATTACCCGTTTAGCAGAAACTACAGAAGATGCATTACTGTATAACACATGGGGCGGTGGTATCCCGGCTAAGGTAAGTTCGAATGCGATCACTAACTATCAGCCATTATACACTGGTAACCCAGCTACTAATCCAGGTATTTTATCGCATATAGCAATTCCTTATAGCAATTATAAGTTTTTATGGCCTATCCCAACTTCTGAGGTCATCTTGAACCCTACATTGGCAGCTCAACAAAATCCGGGCTGGTAATTAGGATGAAGTAGTACTTTTTGTGAAAGAGTGCCCTTTCGGGGGCACTCTTTTTTAATTTCGCTTCCACACCCATGAGAAGTGTAAATAGACTCTGTGCTTGTTTAATATTTTAACGGAGAGTTCCTCCATTTTCTTTCTAAGAATGAGATTTAAGTATTTTTTCAGTACACGATTTCCTTTGGTAATTTTTTTTATAATTCTTTCACAGAATATCAACGCTCAAAATGGGCAAAGTCAAATTCCTTTAAAAGAAGCTCTTGAAGTAGTAGAGAAAAAAGAAGGAGTAAAGTTTTTCTATAGAAATGACTGGATCAAGAGTATTACGGTAAACCAACCTTCATCACTTAGTCTTCAGGATTTCCTGGCATTTACTCTTAAAGATAAAGGTATTGGCAACATGCTGTTTTATGATGGCAAATACATCGTTCTTTTCAGAGGTAACCCTCCAGTATCTTCTTTGGAACCAAGAAAAGCAAATGAAACTGACAAGGTTGTTGTTGAGGAAAAATCAAACAACAAAAATGATATTTATACACTAAGTGGTGTCATTAAAGATGCTATTACAGATGAACCTATCATAGGGGCAACGGTTTTTGCTGTTGAGCAGGAAAAAGGAACCGTAACGAACCACGAAGGTAATTTTTCTCTTAAGCTTCCCTCCGGAACACACCGGGTTCGGGTTACAGCAGTTAGTAAGTTACCTACTGCGCAGGTGATTAATTTGAGTGAAGATCAGCGAATGGACATTGAAATGTTCGAGCAGACGACTCAATTAGATGATATTGTTATTCTTTCTCAGGGAACTGACAGGAATATTTCGTCCACAGAAATGGGACTAATGAAAATTGATGTTAAAACTATGAAGACAATGCCCCAATTCATGGGTGAGGTGGATGTGATTCGAAGTATCCTAATGCTTCCAGGAGTTAGTACAGTGGGAGAAGGAGCCAGTGGCTTCAATGTAAGAGGAGGAAACGTTGATCAGAACCTTATATTACTTGATGAAACTCCATTATATAATTCATCACACTTATTTGGATTCTTTTCAACCTTCAATCCTGATTTCGTAAAAGACGTTACACTCTTGAAAGGTGGAATGCCCTCAAGCTATGGAGGAAGAATTTCTTCCGTACTGGATGTAAAAATGAAAGATGGTAATTCAAATAAGTTCTCGGGAACGGGGGGTCTTGGAATTATCACGAGCCGTCTTCTTTTGGAGGGACCGATTGGAAAGAAAACTACATTTGTGGTTGGAGGAAGATATGCGTATCCGAACTGGATCATCAGGCAAGTCCCTGATTTAAATGTACAACGTAGCTCCAGTAATTTTTATGATTTGAATTTGCGAATACGTCATCAGATCAATGACAAGAATAACATCTATTTCTCGGGATATAGAAGCAGCGATCAATTTAAATTTGCTGCAGATACAACATACGGATGGAGTACAACGAATTTTTCTCTTAAGTGGAATACTGTAATTAGTAATAATTTGTTTGCCAACATTACCGGGATTTACTCCAAGTATGAAAACCAGATTACTGGTAGTAAAGCGACGAAAGAATTCAAAGCTGACTTTGGTATTGATACAAGAGGTGGAAAAATTGATTTTACCTACGTTCCTGGTGGAGGCAAGCATCGTATTGATTTCGGAACCAGCATGACCTATTACACTTTTAATCAAGGTAAGTTGGTGCCGGCCAACAATTCATCCATTAATCCCATTTCCATCCAGGATGAGCACTCGATTGAGGGTGGATACTATATCAGTGATGAATTTAAATTAAGCGAATCGTTTTCTGTACATGGTGGTGTTAGATATTCTACATATTCAGTAAGAGGAGCCAAGGATGTGAATGTCTATGCAGAAGGTGTTCCTAAGAGCACGAACACTGTGGTGGATGTACTTCACTTTACTGATGGTCAGGAAATAAAAAACTATTCAGGATGGGAGCCAAGGCTTTCAATGAAAATGTCGCTGAATCCACAAAGTTCCATCAAGGTTAGCTATAACCGGAATTATCAATATTTGCAATTGATCTCAAACACAACAGCGGTAAGCCCTCTTGATTTATGGAAAAGCAGTAATTATTATGTAAAGCCCCAGATTGGGAATCAGGTTGCAATCGGATATTTCAAGAATTTTAAACAGAACCGATGGGAAGCTTCTATTGAAGGATATTATAAGCAAGTTGAGAATCTTGTTGAATATAAGGATGGTGCTAACCTTTTCATGAATCCAAATCTTGAAGCTGAGCTGTTAAATGCCAAAGGAGAGGCGTATGGGGTTGAACTATTCATAAAGAAAAAGGAAGGAAAATTAACGGGCTGGTTGGCATACACGTATGCAAGAACATTTAGAACTGTCTCAGGAAATTCTCCTGAGGAAACTCTAAATCAAGGCAAGCAGTATCCTTCGAATTTTGATAAGCCACACGATGTTTCGATCGTTGCAAATTATGCTTTCACGAGAAGGTTGAGTTTATCGGCAAATTTCACCTACAGTACTGGTAGGCCAATCACCTATCCACAATCTGTTTATTTGATTGATGGATATGCAGTGTCTCAATTTACTGAACGTAATCAGGCTAGAATTCCAGATTATCATAGACTGGATTTATCTTTTACGATTGAGGAAAGCTTAAAGCGAACCAAAAAATGGAAGGGGAGTTGGACGTTTTCAATCTACAATGTTTACGGAAGAGCAAACCCTTATTCTGTATTTTTCAAACCACAGTTTAACGGATTCCAGACACAGTCTTATCAGTTAGCGGTAATTGGAACAGTATTCCCATCGATTACTTATAACTTTAAATTTTAGTCGGATATGAGGATGAGGAGATTTTTATTTTTAGTACTGATAGGGGCGGCAAGCTGTATCGAGCCTATTAATTTGAAAGATGCTGGAGCAGGTGGTGCTTTGGTAGTAGATGGCTGGGTAACGGATCAACCTGGCCCATACATTATTAAGCTTAGCAGAACAATTCCTTACAATAATAGCGCTCCGGTAAAAGTTTATTCTGTTCCGGAAAGAGGCGCAAGTGTCACCATTGAAGATGATCTGGGGAATATTTCGCTTCTTACAGAGACAACAGAAGCAGGATCTTATGCTACTAGTGGACTAACAGGCGTCGTTGGAAGATCCTATCAACTTAAGTTTCAAACATCGACCGGAAAGAAGTACGCCTCAACAATTGAGAAGATGCCTGCCAATCCAGGCCTTTCAGCAATCAAAGCTGAGTTTCAGGTGAGTGAAACCATTTTCATTAATGCAAATGGGAGTTCAAGAATTCAGAAGAAAGAAGATTTTGGCATTTATGTAATTGTGAATGATCCAGCCGCGTCAGAGAATTTCTACCGCTGGAAAGCCAATGGCGTTTATGAGTTTTTTAGCGTGACTGACTTTGCTGATAGAAAGCAATGCTGGGCTCCAACACTAACAAGACTGGAATCACAACTTCAGATTGCCAGTGATACGTATTTTGATGGAAAAGAATACAAACAGTTTATTGGTATCTTTCCCTATGACAGACCTACGTATTATTTACTAACCGTTCGCCAGCAATCTTTAACTGCAACCGCACATTCATTTTTAAAGAGAATAAATATTCAGCAAACGAGTACAGGTACTCTTTTTGATCCACCTGCAACTCCGATTTCAGGTAACATAAAAAATCTAGACGGTTCAGAAACAGTATTAGGTTTTTTTAGTGCATGCTCTGAAGTTCAGAGTACTTTACTGGTAAATAGGTTTGTGGAGTCAGGAAGAGTTAATCCTTCACGCTACACAGCTCCCAAAAATGGAGACTGCAGGCTTCATGAAGTACTTGCAACCAACATTAAGTGGCCGGGATTTCCTTAGTAGACAATGTTATCTATCAAGTTATATTGTAAATCTTCGAAAAATTTTATTATGGTAAATAAGTTGTGCTGTTTATTATTATTTATTCCTGTCCTTTTTTGTCAGGCTCAGGAAAAAGTAATGCAGAAAAATTATCAATGGTATCTGGATGATTACAATGAATATTATCAGCCTGAATCAATAGAGCTTACCCTTGATAAGGATTTGTATTTTGCTGGTGATAAAGTGTGGTATTCTCTTCATCTTTGGAACGAAACCCTGGCAGTAAGCTCGTTGAGCGCACTGGCTTATGTTGAAGTACGCGATAAAAATGACTCAGTTCTTATTCGTCAGAAGATTAAGTGCAAATTTGGCAACGCTTACGGAGAGATTTCTATTCCAGACCGTCTGCCAACAGGATACTATAAACTTGTAGCCTTTACAATGTGGATGAAGAATTCATTGGGGAGAAAAATGTATGAACAGTTCATTCCAATAATTAATACCGATGCTGTAATCGACAAATCAAGTGATAAGGCAGTGCTTAAACGTGAGGGCATTATGAAAGTGGACATAACTGGTCCTCATAGTGTAACGATCGGTATCTCTCCCGACGTTAAGGGATCGCTTGTTGCTTTTAACAATGAGGAAGTAGTGTTCTTTAAAACATTAGCAGGAGAATCCTCCATTCCACTGGATTTTGTAAAGAGAAATGATCATGTTGTGGGTGTGGTCCTGCTTGATGAGCATGGGAAAATTATTGATGAGCAACAGATCGTTAATAAAAATATAAATACAAGCATTGTCCTTTCAATGGATTCTAAGGAACTTCAACCACGGTCAAATACAGATCTTTCAATTGAGATCCGTGACCAGCTTGGTAATTTGGTTAACGCTAATGTTTCTGTTTCGGTAAGGCCCAAGGCTTCGGTTCGGTCAATAGGAAATTTAGTATTATTTCCTCTGAACAGTGAATTCGTAATGAATAATGGACAAAAACCGCTTTTATATAAGAAGGATAATTTTATTTTCCCCCCATCTGTTAATTCACTTCAGCCTGTTAATTTTTCTAATAGCATGAGTGTATTACCATATGACCTTGGATTTGACGGGGATGATGACAAAAAGAAAATCCTAACTGCAGAAATGAAGAAGAAGGTTATGGATTATTATGCGATTACCTCCTTCCATGAGGTTCAGGAGTATTATAATCTTCCTGTTAACGATACGTTTGAGCCAGGCAAGTATGCGTCTTTGCCTAACTTTGAAGAATTCATACGGGAAGTCGTTCCTCAATTGAAAGTTAGAAAAGTCAAAGGAGAGAAGGTTCTTCGCCTTCGCAATTTTGACAACCCTGGACACATCTATTTTTTTAAAGAATCTCCTTTAATTTTATTGGATCGTTTTGTCGTTACTGCGAATGAATTCCTAAGTGTACCCTTGGAGGATATTCAGCGTCTTGATATAACGTGGGGGTTAAATGAAATCAATGCTCTTGGGGTATTTTCCCTTGCTGATAATGGTGTAGTTTCAATTTCCACCAAATCAAAAACTCGTTATTCCCAATCAAAGATCGAGATCTTTAAAAATCTCCATACTCCATTGATATTTGCTGCTCCACGACAGAATGAAAGTGAAAAAGCAATTCCTGTATTTATTAACCCATTGTATTGGAATCCTTCTGTAACTGTGAACGGCAGGACGAAGGTCAGAATTAGTACACTGGAAGAGCTTGGAGATATGGTCGTAGAGGTGAAAGGTTTTTCTGATGCCGGATACTATGTTTCTGAACAGATAGAATTTAAAGTTGTCGCCAAACCCATAAACTGATTTGTGATTCTTAAAGCTAGAGTCTAACATCTTAATCTTATGAGCGATGAGAAAAGTTCTGAATCTTCTTTTCATTTTTTCACTAGTAGGCTGCATTGATACAATTAATATCAAAACAAGCAGTGAAAAAGGATCCGTCTTAATCGACGGTTGGATTACTGATGAAGCTGGCCCCTATACTGTTAAAGTTGCAAAAAGCATCCCTTTTGACAATAGTCAACCTCTCAAAGTTTACACTATTCCAATATCCCAGGCCCGTGTAATAATCCTTGATAGCTTAGGTGAAACTCAGCAGTTGACTGAAACGGTTCCTGGAACTTACGTGACTTCCACTCTATTGGGAAAACTGGGGCACAGTTATCGGGTAACAGTGGAAACTTCTGATGGAAAGAAGTACAAATCTGAATTTGAAAAGATAGTTCCTGTTCCCGCTATTCAAAAAATTGAATCCCAATTCTTAATTGTTGAAAGCCTGTTTATCAACACGAATGGTAGCTCAAGATTAAAGAAACTTGAATCTTTTGCTATTTCAGTGATTACTACCGATCCTGCTGACGAACAAAACTTTTATCGCTGGCAGGTGGACGGAATTTTTGAGTTTTTCAGTAGTTATACTGATCCAAGAGAACCAGATCCTATCCCACCCAGAAATCAGTGCTGGGCGCCCAAATTTAGAATTGAACCTCAGATAAGAATTGGTAGCGATGAATATCTTGATGGTCAAAATTTTAAAACTCTTTTGGCGAATGTAATTTATGACCGTCCGACAAAATTTTTAGTGAAAGTCAGGCAGCAGTCTCTTACAAAAAAGGGACACTTTTTTTTGAGTAGCATTAGCAAGCAACAGACCACTACGGGAACTCTTTTTGATCCCCCTCCTTCCTCAATCAAAGGTAATCTGATCAATGAAAATGATCCCATTGAAAATGTTATTGGGTACTTTGGAGCATCGTCTGTTTCCAGATCGCAATTGCTGATCGAAAGGTTCAAGGATGCGAGTTTTATTGCGCCCTCCCAAAACATTCCTATTAAATCCGGGGATTGTAGATTTCTGGAACCAGGCGCTACCAACTTTAAGCCAGATGGGTTTTAAAAAAAAGCCTGACTTCTTTTTAAGAGTCAGGCTTTTTTAAGTTCAATTCTGAATTATGGTTTTATCATATTCAGTAATGTTGTCAAGCGACTTTTAAGATTTCTCCTGTCAACGATAAAGTCAAGAAATCCATGCTCCAGAACAAACTCAGCGCTCTGAAACCCTTCTGGCAAATCCTTTCCAATCGTTTCTCTAATTACTCGTGGTCCGGCAAATCCAATCAAAGAACCTGGTTCCGCGATATTAAAATCTCCAAGCATTGCATATGATGCAGTGACACCGCCTGTAGTAGGATCAGTCAAAAGTGATATGTAAGGAATTTTAGCTTCATCGAGGAGTGCAATCTTTGCAGAAGTCTTCGCCATTTGCATTAATGACAACCCTGCTTCCATCATTCTGGCTCCACCAGAACGGGAGATCATCAGAAACGGAATTTTGTTTTGTAAGCTATGGTCCATAGCTCTGGCAATTTTTTCACCTACTACTGAACCCATTGATCCTCCAATGAAGATAAAGTCCATACATGCCACAGTGATTTCCATTCCAGTC
Organism: Cyclobacteriaceae bacterium; assembly: GCA_013141055.1. Lineage (NCBI taxonomy): Bacteria > Pseudomonadati > Bacteroidota > Cytophagia > Cytophagales > Cyclobacteriaceae > Cyclobacteriaceae bacterium. The sequence goes on from JABFRS010000001.1 coordinate 2,671,970, forward strand.
ATCTTGCCATAAGCAGTGCGGACGGCATCTTTCAAATCTGTTTTGGCTTGTGATTCCTTAATCCGTTTTGGATAAGGTTTGGTGTCAGTAAATTTCAGCGGATCACCTGACTCCATGTTTTCATCAAGTTCCGTAAACTCGTTGTTATCGAACAGGATCTCAAAATACTCTCTTGATCCGATCTTCACATGATACTCTTCTTCAGGTACCACGTAAGCATTGTTCTTCAATTCACGAGTGTGAACGATTTTTCCGTTTGGTGATTTAAACCATAAGCCATCGGGCACTTCCCGTTTCGCTTCGGTAGGAGTCAGAATTCCTTTATCAGTACGTTTAAACCAAGGCATTCCTGCTTGTGTTAAATTGAATTAAGCTATGTCTATCGATTTGTCCAGGTATACATCCTGAATTGCATTTAAAATTTCAACACCTTCTTTCATCGGGCGTTGAAAAGCCTTGCGGCCGGAAATTAATCCCATACCACCAGCACGTTTATTGATAACGGCAGTCGTAACTGCATCTACCATATCACTGGCACCTTTTGATTCTCCACCGGAGTTGATCAATCCAGCGCGTCCCATATAGCAATTAAGCACCTGGTAACGACATAAGTCAATAGGATGATCAGTTGTCAGTTCACTATAAATACGCTCATCTAGTTTTCCATAACTGCTGCCTCCTGTATTCAAGGCCTTAAAGCCTCCATTGTTGGTAGCAAGTTTTTGTTTGATAATGTCAGCCTGGATAGTTACACCAAGATGATTTGCCTGACCAGTTAAGTCGGCAGAAGTATGATAATCAACGCCATCTTTCTTGAAAGCATTATTACGTGTATAACACCAAAGAATGGTGGACATACCAAGTTGATGAGCTTCTTCGAATGCTTTTGCAACCTCTACAATCTGACGAGTTGAATTGTCTGAGCCAAAATAAATAGTTGCTCCAACGGCTGCGGCGCCAAGATTCCAGGCGTCTCGCACAGATCCAAACATGATCTGGTCAGCTTTATTTGGGTATGTTAATAGTTCGTTGTGATTGATCTTGACGATAAAAGGGATCTTGTGAGCATATTTTCTTGAAGTGAAAGCCAGCGCTCCGAATGTTGTTGCCACAGCATTGCAACCACCTTCGATAGCAAGCTTCACAATATTTTCAGGATCAAAGTAAATCGGGTTCTTGGCAAAAGATGCTCCTGCACTGTGTTCAATGCCCTGATCGATTGGAAGAATTGAAAGGAATCCGGTATTCGCCAGGCGGCCTGTTCCAAACAAAGAGCCAAGGCTGCGTAATACCTGAGTAGAGCGATTGGAAGGTCCGAAAATATCGTTTACAAACTCCGGGCTGGGAAGGTGTATCTGATCCTTCGATACCGTTTTACTTTTATAACTAAGGAGATAATCTGCGTCCTTACCAAGGAGTTCTGCAATGTTACTTTTTGCCATATATTGGTTTGAAATGGGAAGGCAAATATAGCCCCGCAGGCTATGGTTTCCAACACCGCAACATAGGAGCAAAGGCATAAAAAAAGCCTATTCTGCGTTAGAATAGGCTTTTTTAGCGCAATACAACGATTGCTATGCTTTGGTTGACTTCTTTTGAATGACAGTCAATTTTTCTTTAATTCTTGCTGCTTTACCCTGGCGGCCTCTCATAAAATACAGTTTCGCTCTGCGAACCTTACCCGCTTTTACAAATTCAATTTTATCGATGCTTGGACTTACTACAGGGAAAATACGCTCAACACCAACTCCATTTGACACCTTTCTAACAGAGAAAGACTCACCGTTGGTGCCAGTTCCACGACGATATAGAACCACTCCCTGGAACTGCTGAACACGCTCCTTATTTCCTTCACTGATCTTCACGTGAACGTTAATTGTATCACCAGGCTTGAAAGCAGGGTGATTATCGCGCTTTCCAGCTAATTCTTGTTCGGCTATTTTAATGAAATCGGCCATGTTGCTATCGTTTTGAAAATGGACTGCAAATATAGGAAAGAGAGGGCAGTCAGCAAGCGGTGAATTTGAAATTGCTCGAATTAGGGTCAATTTCCTTCTAAAAGCCCAGGACGCCGTTTTTTTGTCCTTTCTAATGCGTTTTCATGCTTCCAGTCTTCAATTTTGGCCGGGTTCCCTGAAAGTAGAACTTCCGGAACTTTCCAGCCATTGTATTCCGCCGGACGGGTAAAAACAGCTGGCGCGACCAATCCATCCTGAAATGAATCTGTCAATGCAGAGGATTCGTCAGAAAGAACACCTGGCAATAAACGGATCACAGCATCAGACACTACTGCTGCTGCAAGTTCTCCACCTGATAAAACGTAATCTCCTATACTTATTTCTTTTGTAATCAGATGTTGCCGTATCCTTTCATCAATACCTTTATAATGACCGCATAAAAGGATGAGATTTTCTTTCATACTCAACTGATTGGCGATGGATTGATTTAATAGTTCTCCATCCGGACTCATGTAAATGACATGGTCGTAATCTCGCTCTGATTTAAGAGAAGATATGCACCGATGAATGGGTTCAACCATCATTACCATTCCAGCGCCTCCACCAAAAGCATAATCATCAGTATTCCGATGTGAATCTGTTGTGTAGTCGCGAAGGTCATGGATTTTAACAGTAACAATTCCCTTCTCTTGTGCGCGCTTTAAGATCGAGTCATTGAAAGGACTTTCCAGTAATCGGGGAAGGCATGTTATGATATCGATGCGCATAAATCGTATGATTTATATTTCAAGAAATCCGTCTGGCAATTCTACCAAGATCTTCTTTTTGCTTTTGTTGACGCTTTTTATAAAAGGTCCATTCAATGGGATCATAACCTCTTTGTTAAGATACATGATCATGAGGTAGCGGTTGGGCCCGGCTTCCTGAACTTCGAAAACATCCCCTAAAGGACCTTCTTGCACGTCTGAAACCTCAAATCCTACCACCTCATCATTGTAGAATTCTCCTCTTTGAAGCTTAGGACGGTCACTTTTTGCCAGGAATAGACTGGAGCCTTTTAAGGCTGTAGATTGTTCCAACGTGCTGACATCCTCGAACTTTAAATAAGCTTTTACTCCTTTGATAGAAACTGTTTCAATAAAGTGGGGAACAAGTTGCTGGTTGGTTTGAACAAAGATTGACTTCAGTTCTTCCAGATCCGGGCAATCGGGATCAAGCATGATGGTTACTTCTCCTTTGAGACCATGCGTTTTTGCTATGTAGCCTATCTTGAAATAATCTTTTATCTCCATGATCATAAAATAAAAATGCCAACACGAAAGTCGCGTTGGCATTTCTTTAGACTTTGAAAGAATTAAGCCTGTGCTTCTTCTGCAGGAGCTCCAGCTTCAGTAGTTTCCGCTGGTGCAGCTTCTGCTACTGGAGCAGCGGCAGCAACTTCAGCCTTCTTACGAAGAGCCTCAGCGCGTGCTTCTTTTATCTTAACCTCAGCATCCTTGCGAGCCTTAGCTGCATCTTGTTTCTTCTTAGAAATGCTATCGTGACGTGTTTGATTCTTTTCTTCTTTGGATTTCTTCCAGTCAGCAAGCTTTTGATCAGCCTGATCCTGAGAAATTGCGCCCTTCACAACACCGATCTGAAGGTGTCTTTTCAACATAATGCCATGGTGAGAAAGCATAGCCTTTACAGTATCAGAAGGCTGAGCACCGTTCATAAGCCATTTGAAGGCCTTGTCGTCATCAAGAATAATGGTAGCTGGGACAGTCAACGGATCGTATGTACCGATCTTTTCGATGAATTTTCCATCACGAGGAGAGCGGGCATCCGCTACAACAACGTCATATCTAGCTAATTTTTTGCGGCCTCTTCGGGCTAATCTGATTTTTACTGCCATTTTGCTTTGTTTTTAAAGGTTGGATCTCGTCCGTTTTTTAAGGACTGCAAAGGTAATGGATTTTGGCTTTCTGCCAATTAGGCTTGTCAAAAAGGTTAAAGTGAAATTTGAAGCCGGTCTACATAATTGAATAATCGATTATTAGGTTTTTTAATCAAAAGGCTCCTGTATACATTTGTTACCCCTATCAAAAACCGGATTATGGATAAATATTCCTATATCTCTAATGCTGACGTTGGCTATCTCGATCAGCTTTATCAAAATTATAAAAAGGATCCTGCTTCAGTTGATGCGACCTGGCAGAAATTTTTCGAAGGATATGACTTTTCCCTTCAGAAGTTTGGCGACAATGGCCATTCCGGTCCAGCCGCAGACCTGGGTACCGCAATTAAGGAGACCCTGGTTCGTACGCTTATCCACGCCTATAGATCCCGTGGGCATCTGAAATCTCATACCAATCCTGTGCGCGAAAGAAGAGATCACCATGTGGCATTGGATCATAAATTTTATGGCCTAACAGACGCTGACCTTGATGTCGAGTTTGATGTAGGTGTAGAAATTGGCCTGGGTAGAACTACCCTCAAGAAGATTATTGAAAAACTTGAGAAGGTTTATATCGGAACGATTGGTTTTGAATATAGCTATATCCGCAATCAGGAAATCTTTGATTGGTTCATACAGAAATGTGAGAATCAATATTACACATACAATCCATCCGTTGATGAAAAGAAGAGCATTCTTTCCAAGCTTAACGAAGCCGTAGTATTTGAAAATTTCCTTCACACTAAATTCCTGGGACAAAAACGTTTCTCATTGGAAGGTGGGGAAACTACTATCCCCGCACTGCAGACAATTATTAACAAGACTGCAGAGATGGGCGTTAAAGAAGTTGTAATTGGTATGGCCCATCGTGGTCGTTTGAATGTTCTCTCCAACATTCTTGGAAAAACATACGAACAGATCTTTACTGAATTTGAAGGTAATGTTAATCCTGACCTGACAATGGGTGACGGTGATGTAAAATATCACCTGGGATATGCCAGTCATATTAATACTCCTTCCGGAAATAAGATCTATGTAAAACTTACTCCGAATCCTTCTCACCTGGAAGTAGTCGATTCCCTGGTTCTGGGTTATACCCGGGGACAAATTGATGATGAGTATAAAGGACAGAATACAGCAATGGCGATCCTTATCCATGGTGATGCAGCGGTTGCCGGACAAGGAATAGTTTATGAATTGGTTCAAATGTCAGGCCTCGAAGGCTATACCACGGGTGGAACAATTCACTTCGTTATCAATAACCAGGTTGGATTTACTACAGATTATGAGGATGCGCGCACAGCGATTTATTGTACAGATGTAGCCAAGATCATTGATGCACCTGTTTTACATGTTAATGGAGATGATGCAGAGGCTGTGACATTCTGTTCCAAGCTCGCGGTAGAGTATCGTCAGAAATTCGGAAAGGATATATTCATTGACATGCTTTGCTACCGCAGACATGGTCACAATGAAAGTGATGAACCGAAATTTACCCAACCTAAGCTTTATAATATTATTGCAAAGCATCCTAACCCACGGGAAGTATACGTTAAGAAGTTGATCGAGCGTGGTGATGTAGATGCTGCTCTGGCTGATGAAATGGATAAAAATTTCCGTAATCAGCTTCAGGACAGACTGAATGAAGTGAAACAAAAGCCACTTCCTTACAAGCCTCAGAAGATTGAAGAGGAGTGGGAGAAAATGGTTCGTGCAAAACCGGAAGATTTTGAGACGTCTCCTGACACAAGCATTAAGCAAGCAATCATTGATAAGGTAGGGAAGGCTCTTACTACTATTCCTGAAGGATTTAAAGCTCTTAAACAGATTGAAAAGTTATTGAAGGATCGCAAAGCCGCTTTCTTCGATGATAAAGTATTGGGATGGGCTGAAGCAGAGTTGCTCGCATATGGTTCATTACTTTCAGATGGAACACCGGTTAGAATGTCAGGCCAGGATGTAAAACGCGGAACGTTCTCTCACCGGCATGCATATTTCTTTGATGCAAATACAAATGATCCGTATTGCGGTCTGGATCATATTCAAACAGATCAGCAGCCGTTTCATATTTATAATTCTTTGCTTTCTGAGTTTGGAGTACTGGGCTTTGAGTATGGTTATTCTATGTCTAATCCGAATGCTTTGGTGATCTGGGAAGCGCAGTTTGGTGATTTTGTAAACGGCGCCCAGGTTATGATCGACCAGTTTATCTCAAGTGCCGAATCAAAATGGCAACGGATGAATGGTTTGGTTATGTTACTACCACATGGATATGAAGGACAAGGACCGGAGCATTCAAGCTGTCGCCCTGAACGTTTTCTCCAGATGGCGGCTGAGTATAATTATGTAGTAACCAATCCGACGACAGCAGCTAATATTTTTCATTTATTGAGAAGGCAGGTGACATGGCAATTTCGAAAACCATGCATAGTGTTCTCTCCAAAGTCACTATTGCGTCATCCTTCTGTGGTGTCACCTATAAAAGAGTTTACAGGTGGTTCTTTTAAGGAAGTGATTGATGATGCGATCGTAGTAGCAAAAGATGTGAAACGGATTGTACTTTGTTCAGGTAAGATCTATTACGATTTGCTGGAAGTTCAGTCTAAGAAAAAGACCAAGGATACGGCGGTAGTTCGCGTGGAGCAGTTATATCCTTTCCCTGAATCGCAATTGAAAAATATCTTCAAGAAGTATAAAGGTTCGAAGATCGTATGGGTACAGGAAGAGCCTGCTAATATGGGTGCACTTTCCTTCATCCAACGCATGATGCCCAAGCAGGAGATGGAATTTATTTCCCGTAAGGCGAGTGCATCTCCGGCAACTGGTTATTCCAAAGTGCACAAGGCAGAGCAGGAGAAAATTGTTCAACAAGCTTTTGAAATTTAACAATCATTCTAATCTTAAATCCTAATGGCTCAACAAGTAAAAATTCCTACCGTAGGCGAATCGATCACAGAAGTGACGATTGCTAACTGGCTCAAGAAAGATGGAGATACTGTGAAGATGGATGAAGTGATTGCTGAATTGGAATCCGATAAGGCAACATTTGAATTGACAGCCCCACAAGCGGGTGTTTTAAAGATCTCAAAAAAGCAAGGTGAAGTCGTTCCGATAGGAACAGTCATCTGTGAAATAGCTGATGGAGCAGGAGCCTCGACTCCTACAGCATCCGCTCCCAAGACAACTGCATCCGCTCCAACAACTACCTCGGCAAAGCCAGCTGCTACGGGTGGAGTTAAGGAGATGAAAGTTCCTGCGGTAGGTGAGTCGATCACAGAAGTTACGATTTCTACCTGGTTGAAAAAGGATGGTGATCTTGTCAAGCTGGATGAAATCATTGCTGAAGTTGAATCCGACAAGGCAACATTTGAATTACCCGCTGAAGCCAATGGTATTTTAAGAATAGTGGCGAAAGAGAAGACAACATTACCGATTGGAGGATTGATCTGTAAGATTGAAATCACAGAAGGAGGAACAACCTCTGCTGCAACAACGCCAACGGCGGCAAATCAACAGGCATCTGCAAAGTCGAATGGATATGCAGAAGGACATCCTTCTCCTGCCGCCGCTAAAATTCTTGATGAAAAAGGAATTGCTGCAACAAGTGTAGCGGGTTCTGGCGTTGGTGGAAGAATTACAAAGGACGATGCATCGAAAGCTCAAGCTTCTGCTCCTGCGAAAGAGGGAAAGCCAGCAGCAGCACCATTAGCTCCCCCGGTGATTGCGTCTGGTGGTTCAAGAAATGAACGTCGTGAGAAGATGACGTCTTTGCGTAAGACCATTGCAAAACGTCTTGTAGCAGTGAAGAATGAAACAGCGATGCTCACCACTTTCAACGAAGTGGATATGAAGCCTGTGATGGAATTGAGAAGTCGATATAAAGATCAATTCAAGGAAAAGAATGGAGTTGGACTTGGTTTTATGTCTTTCTTCACCAAAGCAATTTGTATTGCTCTAAAAGAATTCCCGGCAGTCAATGCTTCGATAGACAAGGATGAGATAGTATTCCACGAGTATTGCGATGTATCTATTGCAGTCTCTACACCAAGAGGTCTCGTGGTTCCGGTAATCAGAAATGCAGAATCCCTTTCAATGGCACAAATTGAAAGTGAAGTAGTGAGACTGGCAACAAAAGGCCGAGATGGTAAGCTTTCTATTGAAGAAATGACCGGAGGAACATTCTCCATCACTAATGGAGGCGTGTTTGGATCTATGATGTCAACACCCATCATTAATCCTCCTCAATCGGCGATCCTGGGAATGCACAACATTGTTGAGCGTCCGATGGTGGTGAAAGGCGAGATTGTTGTAAGACCTATTATGTACATCGCTCTTTCATACGATCACAGAGTAATCGATGGACGTGAATCTGTGAGTTTCCTGGTGAGAGTGAAAGAGCTTTTGGAAGATCCAGGTCGCATGATTTTAGGGGTTTAATATTACAGACATCTCTCTATTGAAGAAATAAAAGTTTTATGCAATACAACGTTACGGTCATTGGTTCGGGTCCTGGTGGTTATGTAGCTGCCATTCGCTGTGCTCAGCTTGGATTTAAGACTGCCATTATTGAAAAGTATAATACCCTTGGCGGTACATGTCTGAATGTGGGATGTATTCCTTCAAAAGCATTGCTGGATTCCACGGAGCATTTTCATAACGCGGCACATACCTTTAAAGAACACGGCATTGATATTTCTGAGCCTAAAGTGAATTTTGGTCAGATGATCAAAAGAAAAGGTGACGTTGTGAAATCAAATGTGGATGGAATTGCATTTCTGATGAAGAAGAATAAGATCGACGTGCATACCGGCGTCGGATCTTTCGTTGATAAGAATACAATCAAAATCACTGCTTCCGATGGCAAGGAAACGTCTATCACTACAGACAATGTAATCATTGCGACAGGTTCGAAGCCGACGGCCCTTCCGTTTGCTGCATTTGATAAGAAAAGAATCATCTCCAGCACAGAAGCATTGGAACTTAAGGAAGTTCCTAAGCATCTGATTGTAGTGGGTGGAGGTGTTATTGGAATGGAACTCGGATCTGTTTATGCACGGATCGGAGCAAAAGTTTCTGTCGTTGAGTTTATGGATAGCCTTATTCCTACCATGGACGGAACGATGGGTAAGGAACTTCTAAAGTCTACCAAGAAACTGGGAATGGAATTCTATCTCGGCCATAAGGTTACTGCGATAGAGAATAAAGGAAAGGAAGTTATTCTTAAAGCTGAGCCAAAGAATGGTGGTGCTGCAATTGAATTGAAAGGTGACTATTGTCTTGTAAGTGTGGGCAGGCGCCCTTACACAGACGGACTTGGACTTGATAAGGTAGGAATTGAAACCGTTAAAGGTCAGATTCCTGTGAATGATCATTTGCAGACAAAAATTCCAAACATCTATGCTATTGGAGATGTAGTGCGTGGTGCGATGTTGGCTCATAAGGCGGAGGAAGAAGGAACATTAGTTGCAGAGCAATTAGCGGGACAGAAGCCGCATATCAATTATTTATTGATTCCCGGGGTTGTTTACACATGGCCAGAAGTTGCGAGCGTTGGTTATACCGAAGAGCAACTAAAAGCGGATGGCAAGGCTTATAAGATTGGAAATTTTCCGTACAAGGCATTAGGTCGCGCACGGGCAAGTATGGATCTTGATGGTCTTGTAAAAATACTTGCTGATAAAAACACAGATGAAATATTAGGTGTTCATATCATTGGAGCACGCGCAGCGGATATGATTGCATCAGGAGTTACTGCAATGGAGTTCCGTGCATCTGCAGAAGATGTTTCAAGAATGTCACATGCACATCCTACCTATATGGAAGCAGTGAGAGAGGCATGTCTGGCAGCAACCGCAAATAGGCCGATACATATTTAAAGGACTTTGCTATTTCCTGCGGTGACCAAGCACACTGGTCTAAATAAAACGGCTCACCTTTCGTGAAGTAATAATCTCCGTGTTCATTCCGGCCCAGTGGAGATTTCCGATGTAACGTCCATGTTCCATTTTGAGGCAACGATCCATTATCACCAATAAACCATTTTGCTGTGCGAGTTCTGCAGCTTCGACATTAATGACACCAAGTTGAAGCCACACAGCTTTTGCTTTGATTGCAATCGCTTCCTTAACAACGTTGAGACATTCTTCAGGCTTGCGAAAGATGTCCACCACATCGACAGGACCAGGAATAGAAGCAAGATCAGGATAGCACTTCTCTCCAAGGATCTCTTGCTTCATGGGATTTACAGGTATGATCGTGTACCGTTCTGATTTTAAATACGATCCCACAAAATTACTGGCCCTTTCCTTTTTGTCGGAAAGCCCCACAATGGCAATTGTTTTGGAGTTATTCAGAATTTTCCGAACAGTCTCTGAATTTTGAAATTTATTTCTTTCTTCCGCGCTCAGGCGGGTGTTCATCGAGATATCTGATGAAAGGCTTGTTCCAAGTCCCATATTAAATCTTCAGTTGTTTCTAGTCCTATTGATAATCGTATTAACTCGGGTTTAATGTTTGCCCGCTTCAGCTCTTCATCAGAAAGTTGCTGGTGTGTTGTGGAGGCCGGATGAATGACAAGACTTTTGCAATCACCGAGATTGGCCACATGAGAAAATAATTCCAGATTTTCCAGGAATTTTTTTCCTGTCTCACGAGCATTATTGTTCATAGCCTTTAACCCAAAAGCAAATACAGATCCTGCACCTTTCGGTAAATATTTTTTTGCTCTCTCATAATGTGGATGATCCGGAAGTCCAGAGAAGTTCACCCATTCGACCATTGGATGATTCTTGAGGAATTTTGCAATGGCAAGTGCATTGGTAACATGCCTTTCCATTCTTACGGAAAGTGTTTCCATTCCCTGCACTAAAAGAAAGGAATCAAATGGCGAAATTGTTGCGCCTGTATCACGAAGAGTTTCGCATCGGGCCTTCATCAGGAATCCATAATGACCAAACGTCTCATAAAAATTCAGATTATGATAAGGAATGGAGGGCGATGAAATAGCTGGATAATTGCTGAAATCAAACTTACCTGAATCAATGATCACGCCTGCAATGGATGTTCCGTGACCATTCAAAAATTTGGTTGCGGAATGCAAAACGATATCAGCGCCCCATTCTAGGGGGCGGCATAGGTATGGAGAGGCGAGTGTGTTATCAATAACTAAAGGAATTGAATTTGCTTTTGCTAAAGCTGATACACCTTCAAAATCAAAAACACTTCCTTGTGGATTGCCAATAGTTTCACCATACAGAGCCCGTGTTTTGGGGGTAATCGCTTTCTCCCAATTTTTAATATCGGTAGGATCAACAAAGTGTACTTTGATGGAGAGTTTCTTGAAAGTGTGTTCAAACTGTGTGTAAGTGCCTCCGTAAAGATGAGAAGATGCGACAAATTCATCACCTGGATTTAGCAGAGTCATCATGGTTATCAACTGTGCAGCTTGCCCACTTGAAGTTGCAAGCGCACCTGTTCCTCCTTCAAGAGAAGCAACTCTTTCCTCAAATACAGCCGTTGTCGGATTGCTGATACGTGTGTAGATATTTCCGTATTGCTTTAATTCAAAAAGCGAAGCCGCGTATTCAGGGCTATCGAAAACATATCCTGCCGTTTGATATATTGGAACTGCACGGGAACCTGAATAAGAATCAGGAATATGACCAGCGTGAAGCATGCGTGTTTCGAAACCAAACTTTCTTTTTTCTGACATGACAAGGAATTTTGTATAAAAGAAACAACGTTCCAATCAAAAACAAACTGTTTTTTGATGGCTACAAAAGTCTGGTAATTGCGTAAGCCCTGAACAAAAGCCCCCCAACAAGTGGTAAGAGGAAAATATGTAGCTGCTGTGGAAGAAAAAACCACGATATGAGTACAATCGTGTAGATAATCGCCGCAATAGTGAAGTACTTTTTGAGAAACTCAGCTGATTTCTGCCGATAAATAAGAACGACAAACAGGTTGGTCGGTAACGCCCAAAGAATATTGAAATTTTTTGCTGCCGCCTGATGATCAGTCGCGGTCCACAAAAGGATCAATAACAATCCAAGCAACCCGGTAATAATGAAGAGCCCAAGATCAAGCCATTTAGAAAGTTTTTTTCTTCTCAGATCATTAAAAGTGATTATTGAGATAATCAAGAATAGTAAACCGAAAACTACCCAGGGATGAATCATGGTTTTGGCCGGTTCTTCTGGAACCGGGGTATATGCTGCCTGCTTCACCTTTACAGCAGGAATAGTCTTTCCATTCAGTGTGAGAGTTGCATGGTCGAATGATGATTCAAGATAATCGGGCAGAAACATGTACTCATAAGGAGTGGCATGTTTATCCATTGGCAAGCCAAGACAGATGTCTATTCCTAAGTCTCCCCAGGGTTGTTGTTTCAGATACAGATCCGTGAGCTGGCGAATGGTATAGTCTGTCTTAATATAAGAATCATCAAACTTTAGCGAATCACCCAGTACCTCGACAATGACATCACGTACTTTACTTGAGCAATTGTTGAAGAAATAGTCGTACCTGTAGGTTTTGTTTTCTGGCAAGGCATTCCATTGAAGATAATCAAACAATGCCTGCTTCTGTGAAGGCGAGAGATTTAGTACCTGCTCAACAACAGATCGGTTGTAGTACGAATAGTTGTAGATGAAATCACTGTAGTTATAGACACCAAGTTCAAAAAGGAGAAGTCCTTTGGTGTAATTAATATAGAAGTTAGGTTGACCGAAATCAAAAACACCATAGTTGTATGCGGCATCAAAACGATTGACAGGGTCATTTACACGGATAGCAGTATGTCCAAAGGCTGTATAAACTTCTCCCTGCCATGGTCCACATGTGATAAGCGAAATTTCTGCCTCAGGGGAAAGCTTGTTAGACTGACCTTGGGCTGTTGCTGCTCCAAGCATCAGAATCAACAACGCTGTAATTCTTGTTATAAAGGGCATTCCATAAGAATATTATCATCGAAAGATAAAGACAATTCCTGAAGTGCACGTACTTTTGATTCAATGACCAGCGGCTTTCAGGATCAATTGAATATTATTTCGGGGCTTACCCCAAAACGTTCCTGGAATGCAGCAAAAGTATGGTCCAGCTACTGGGCTTCACGTATGTCGGGTAGGGCTGATCATCATGGATTTCCAATCAGCATTTCCATAGAACCGACAACCTCTTGTAATCTTCGTTGTCCGGAATGTCCCAGCGGGCTTCGTTCTTTTACACGTCCTACCGGAATGCTGAAAGATTCTCTTTTTCAAAATGTTATTGATCAGCTGTCACCAACCTTGTCATATCTGACTTTTTATTTTCAGGGAGAGCCTTATCTCAATCCTAAATTTCTGGATATGGTGAAGTATGCATCTGACAGAGGTATTTATACAGCCACTTCAACCAATGCCCATTATCTTGACGAAGAGAATGCAAGGAAAACCATAGCCTCAGGACTTGATCGCCTGATTATTTCTATTGATGGCACCGAACAGGAAACTTATGAGTCATATCGTGTGGGAGGAAAACTTGAAAAAGTAATTGAGGGCACAAAAAATATTCTCAAACTGAGAAGGGAATTAAAATCAAGTACCCCTCAGGTCATCTTTCAATTTTTAGTTGTAAAGCCCAACGAGCACCAGGTTCCTGAAGTATATGCTCTGGCAAAGAAATTGGGAGTTGATAAAGTGGTTTTAAAAACTGCCCAGATCTATGACTATAAGAATGGTTCCGATCTTATCCCAACTCAAAGTAAGTATTCACGCTATGAAAAGGATTCCAATGGGACTTTTCACATTAAGAATGAATTAATGAATCACTGCTGGAAAATGTGGCACAGTTGTGTGATAACCTGGGATGGCAAGATTGTTCCATGTTGTTTTGATAAGGATGCACACCATGTTATGGGTGATCTTTCAAAACAGTCATTCAAAGAAATATGGACCAGTAAACCATATTCAGATTTCAGAGTTTCGCTTTTGAGATCCCGAAACGAAATTGAAATGTGTAAAAATTGTACTGAAGGAACGAAAGTATGGGCCTAGGAGAATAGTCAGGAGTTAGAATCGGCCATTTGCTTTTCGATCTTGGCCAGATCAACTGCACCGCATTTACTGCAACCTGTTGAGCATGCATTTTTTGCCTGGAAACTCTTATAGATGAGATTTCCAACATAGGCGAGAGCGCCTAGAAAAATAAGACCGATCAGGATTAACTGAATCACAGTATAAAGATAGTTACAGTCTTCAAAACCACCTAGTTTCAAAAATGGTTCCCCTGTTCACGTTTGAACACCAGCAGGTAAAATCGAACAGTTCAGAAGGGTTGAATATCCTCAAAAACAGGGTATAGGTAGAATTTATTTTGGCTTTATTCTTGGGATCGCTTTTGAAACTTTTTTCAATAAAAGCGCATCCTTAATCCATGCTAAAAAACTACATAAAAACTGCACTCAGAAGTCTTTGGCTGCAAAAAAGCAACACGATCATAAACCTTTCAGGGCTTGCGTTAGGAATAGCTTCAAGTCTTATCCTGTTTCTTCTTGTTCGTCACATGTCGAGTTATGACAACTATCATACGAAGCGTGACAGGATTTACAGGGTAGTTACTGAATCAGAAGGTAACAGTGGAAAGGGCCATACACCGGGTATCCCTACTGTACTTCCGGTTGCTTTCAGAAATGATTTTCCCGAAGCAGAAGAAGTAACGATCACATCATATAACAACGGTGGTTTGGTCACAATCCCTCAAGGTTCGGAAGAGCCTAAGCAGTATCAGGAGGATTGGGGCATGGCAAATGCGCAACAGAATTTCTTTAAAATTTTTGATAGAAAGATTATTTCAGGAGATAACATTAAAGCACTCGACGAGCCAAACACAGCAGTCATATCAGAGAGGCTTGCCTTAAAATATTTTGAGACAAAGGATGTATTGGGGAAAACGATTCGCTACAGAGACCTTGATTACAAGATCACAGCTGTAATGGAAGATTTTCCAAAGAATACAGACTTCCCATTTGAACTTATGTTTTCCTACATCACCATACAAAAAGCGAAGGAGGAAGGTGGGTGGAACAGTACTTCAAGTGATGATCAATGCTATTTTTTGCTAAAGGATGGTGAGCCTATTTCCAAGATCGAAAGCAGGATGCCTGAGTTTGGAAAAAAATATCTTGGTGAGGATGCCGCCACAAGATCATTTCTACTTCAATCCTTGAAAGATATTCATTATGATGATCGCTTCGGCAATTATAATTACAATACGGTCAGTCGCAATATGCTTTCAGTTCTTGGTGTTATAGCGGTATTCCTGATTCTTACGGCATGCATCAATTTTATCAATCTATCCACCGCTGAGGCTATTAAGCGATCCAAGGAAGTGGGCATTCGCAAGTCATTGGGTAGTACGCGAGGTCAGCTCATAGCACAATTTATGGGTGAATCAATACTCGTAACCGTCTTTGCGATGGTTGCGGCACTTATCATTGCAAAGGTTGCGCTTACTTTCCTGAATCCTTTTCTGGATCAATCAATCGGATTGAATTTCAGTAACGATGGTGGCCTGTGGGTTTTCATAACAGTTATTTTGGCAGTAGTTGCCGGACTATCCGGCCTATATCCATCCTTTGTAGTTTCAGGATTTAATCCCATCCTTGCTTTAAAGAATAGTTTAGGGAACAGAAACTCTTCTGGTTTTAATTTGAGAAGAGTTTTGGTAGTAGTGCAATTTTCTATTTCACAGTTTTTTATAATCGGAACGATTGTGCTGATCACTCAGATGAACTATTTCCAGAGCAAAGAGCTCGGATTCAGGAGAGATGCCATCATCAATGTGCCCGTTCCGGTTCGTGAAATTCCATCCAATGATGGTTCCAGTAAGATGAGAACCCTGCGTGGAGAGGTTGCCAGAATCGCAGGAGTGGAGAACGTAAGCTTGTGTAATACTCCTCCTTCTTCCGGATCAGTAAACACCACCAGCTTTACCATTAAAGGAGATGAGAAAGAGTATGAAGCTCAGATAAAAATGGTAGATGGAAATTACCTTGATCTGTACGATATAAAATTAAGTGCTGGTAATAACATCATGGATATCGATACAGCACATGGATACCTTGTAAATGAAAAATTGGCAAGCATCGTTGGATATTCAAACCCCAATGACATTGTCGGTAAGCTTATGAAAATGGGAAGAAAAGAACTTCCTATTGTAGGAGTGATAAAAGATTTTCACACAACGTCTTTAAGATCCCCCATTGAAGCAACCGCTCTCTTTAACAGAATCCGGGGCTATCAGAATTTATCTATAAAGCTGAACGGTGCTGACATGCAGGGAAGCATTCAGCAAATCCAGAAAGCCTGGGAGACATCTTATCCCGATCATATTTTTTCTTATGAATTTCTCGACTTGAAAATCAAAGAATTCTATGAAAATGAGAAGAGGATTTCAATCCTGCTAGGTCTTTTTACATCTCTGGCCATTTTCATCGGGTGCCTCGGACTGTTTGGTCTTGCTTCCTTTATGGCCAATCAAAAGACAAAAGAGATTGGTGTTCGCAAGGTTTTAGGGGCATCAGTAGAAAGCATCGTGTATATGTTTTCAAAGGAATACATAAAGCTGATTATCATTGGATTCATTATCGCATCACCATTTGCCTGGTACATAATGAATCAGTGGCTTGATGGATTTGCTTATAAGATCGATATGGGTCCCAAAATATTTATTTCAGGAGTTGTGATTACCATGGTTATTGCAATTGCAACGGTCGGTTATCGGTCTCTTAAAGCTGCAATTGTTAACCCGGCAGATTCTTTGCGATCAGAATAGACTAACCAAGAATTAATTTCATTCCGGGTTCGAGGCGATTGTTTTTGAGATTATTAAGACTCTTGATTTTCTCAATAGTAATTCCTTGAAATTTCTTTGAAATATCCCACAAGGTATCGCCAGGCTGAACAATATAGGTTTTGTCATCTGGTAATGAGACAGAATTGGTAGACACCTGAGGGGTTGCTTGTGTAACTTTTTTGGATGGGTATACCCAGATGTTAAGTTTTTGTCCTGTACGGATCATGTTTCCATGAAGCTTGTTCCACTTACGTAAATCATCAACCCGAACACGATGGCGCTGAGCAATACCTCCCAGCACATCTCCTGACTTAACGCGATAAACCAACAGCTCGCGTCCGGCCGTATTGCCAGAGGAAGTTTTTGCCAATATTTCAATTTGTTTCCTGCCGACTTTAGAAGCAGAATCCAGAATTCTGAACCGATCTTTTTCCAATTCAATTTTAGCCGCTAGTGGTAATCTGAGTATAAATCCTTTTTGTGTTTCGGGAAGTGCATTATGCCGGACGGATGGATTTAAAATCAGGAGATCTTCTGTGCAAGTGCCGGTAAGTTTGGCGAATGTGTCAAAATGAAGAAATTTCTTTACCACAAGTGTATCATGAGGAATAGGTTGCTCAATCGCAGTCTCGATCATGTTATGTTCTTCTGCATAATTCATAGCATAAATGATCGCTACAAATTGTGGCACATATGACCGTGTTTCCCGGGGGAGGAATTTATAGATCTCCCAGAAAGTTCGCTTGTATTCAGAACGTCGAATGGCACGCTTCACAGTGCCAGGGCCTGAGTTATAAGCTGCTAAGGCCAGATCCCAATTGTTGAACATCTTGTACAATTGGCTCAGATACTTACATGCAGCCTCTGTGGATTTTTCCGGATCCATGCGATCATCGAAATACCAGTCGTTATGAAGATCAAAATACTTTCCTGTAAAAGACATGAATTGCCACAGACCCGCAGCACTCGCCCTTGAGACAGCACGAGGATTCAATCCTGATTCTATGATGGACAGATATTTTAATTCATCAGGGAGATTATACTTTGCAAGGTACTTTTCGAAAAGCGGGAAGTAAAGATCTCTGCGGCGAAGCATCAGTCGTGTGTATTCACGATTACGAATCGTGAAGTAATTTATAAATCCATGAATGTTGCTGTTGTAGGGGAGTGGAATAGTCTGTTGAATGCAGCGTAACCGATCAGCGACCAGCTCTGGAGTTTCCTCTGCCGGGATATATTCATAGTCCATAGGCAATGCAAACATCATAATCTCAGGTGAGAGGCTGTCTACTGCCATGATATCAGACTCCACGACTTCGGCAATCGAATCAGGTGGATCGGGTATCTGAGCAATTACCTGACCAGCCATAAGCCCGAAAAAACATATTATAATCCAACTTCTCATAGTATCGTAACGTATTGTGTTTTTAAAAATTATCTCTGGTCCAGGAGAGTAATCATTCTATTCTTTTGTCAGCATTTTTGATAGTTGCAGGAGCTTTGATTCTTCAAAATCATCTGCAATTGCCTGAAGTCCAATAGGAAGTCCTTGAAGATCCTTTCCATAAGGAAAAGAAATTCCCGGAACGCCCGCAACGTTTGCCTGCACTGAAAATAAATCCGCCAGGTACATCTCCAGGGGATCACTTGTGTGTTCTCTGAGTTTGAATGCAGTAGTCGGCGCTGTTGGCATTACAATGAAATCGTATTGGCGAAAAACTTCTTTTGTCTGCTCCCGAATCAGTCTCCTTACCTTTTGAGCCTTTGTATAGTAAGCATCATAATAGCTTGAGCTAAGCACAAAGGTTCCTAACAAAATTCTCCGTTGCACTTCTTTTCCAAATCCTTCACTTCTTGTCTTCTTGTAGAGAGATTGTAGATCTTTTGTTTGTGGACTTCGGTATCCATATCGAACTCCGTCATATCTGGAAAGATTCGAACTCGCTTCGGCAGTTGCCAGAATATAGTATGTTGGCAAAACGTGTTTCAACATAGGGAAATCAATCGGCTCTGCAGTGTGACCTCCCGATTGCAATTCGGAGATTACTTCTTTCATGGCTGATTTTATTTCCGGTTGAATTGAATCGGATTCAAGAGTGTCTTTAAGATATGCTACTTTAAATTTCTTTGGATGACCAAGTTCTGATGAATAATCCGGAACGGCTTTATGAGATACGGTACTGTCGTAATCATCGTGACCTGCGATTACACTTAAAACTAAAGCAATATCTTCCGTACTCTTTGAAAAAATACCAATACAATCAAATGAGGATCCATAGGCCACCAGTCCATGACGTGAGATTCTGGAGTAAGTAGGTTTTAATCCAACAACCCCACAAAATGCTGCAGGTTGACGAACGGATCCTCCGGTATCAGAGCCAAGTGAAACCTGACACATATCCGCGGCGACTGCAACAGCGGATCCACCGGAAGAACCGCCGGGAACGCGTGTATTATCAACGGGATTTAACACGGGGCCAAAAGCTGAGTTTTCATTGGAAGACCCCATCGCGAACTCATCACAATTTTGTCTGCCAATGATGATAGCATCTTCATCCAGTAGTCTTTGAACAGCTGTCGCTGTAAACTGAGAGACGAAGCCGTCGAGAATTTTACTTCCTGCCTGAAGCGGATGGTCTTTGTAGCATAGAACATCCTTTAAGCCAACGACCATGCCGGCGAGTTTGCCAGCATGGTCGTTCTTAATTTTCTTATCGATTTCTGAAGCTCTTGCAAGGGCTTCTTCTTCATAGATACTTAGAAAAGCATTGAGATGAGACTGTTCACGTATTTTAGAAAGATGGAACAGAACACGGTCCACGCAAGAGAAATTTCCAGTGCGAAGATTGCTCTGAATTTCTAAAAAGCTTGAATGGGTTTCCAATGCTTACTTACCGTCATCGAGCCGGCCAGTTTTATTGCCAGCATCTTCAACTTCTTTCTTTACATCGCTTACAGCATCCTTGAATTCGCGTACTCCCTTGCCAAGTCCCTTCATGAATTCAGGGATTTTCTTAGCTCCGAAAAACACCAATACAACTACACCGATCAACAACATTTCGTTGAAACCAACGCCGCCTAAAATCAAAAGGATCGCTTTCATAATTTTATCTTTAGAACCTCAAAATTAGCTTAAAATTTTGAATTTCTTCCACCATTCATGGAAGTGCTGAAAGTGCACGGAATGGGCTTTAAATCAATCTTTTAGCCAGGTTTGGGGATCCAGAGCTAAGGTATTTTTGCGAATCTGGAAGCGGAGTTCTGAGATCCCTTCGCTGTTGACCAGCATTTTACCAATCTCCTGATTGGTGATGACTTTCTGACCTTTTTTAACGGATACGTCTTTAAGGCCGGAATATACAGTGAAGTACTCTCCATGACTGATAAGTACAGTGTTTCCTAGTGTAGGGATAAATGCTACGGCCCGGACTTCACCGGAAAATATCGTCTTCACTTTCTCTCCCTGTGCTGTCTGAATATTGATGCCATCATTTTGCACAATAATACCTTTTAACAAAGGGTGATTTTGCCTACCAAATTTTTGTGATACGAATCCTGCGGCCGGCCATGGGAATTTATTTTTGTTTTCTTCAAAAGAATTGGAAAGGGCAACGACATTATCAGTTGGCTTGGCTGCTTCCTTTTTATTTTTTGCAGCGGCAGCCTCACGTGCTTCTCTTGCAGCACGTTCCATTTCCTCTTTGATAATATCGCTGATTACCTTATCAAGTTTGGCAACTGCTTTTCTCGTTTCTTCCAGATCTACTTTGAGCCTTTTTTCCTCTTTTGTAAGAGAATGAACAATTACATTTTGTTTTTGCTTAAGGCCATCCAGGTTATTTTTCTCAGACAATTCTTCGTTCAACAGTTTATTCTTGTCATCTTTTTTCCCTTCGATCACAAGCACTTGCTCAGCGAGATGTTCCTGAACTCTTTTAATAACGACAGCCTGTTCTTTTCTGGCGGTGCCATATTGCTCCATGTATTTGATGCGCATGGCAAGCTGATCGAAGGTAGAGGCGGAAAACAGGAACATCAATTTTGAAACACCACCACTTGTTTTTTGAGCAGAGAAAACCATGGAGCCATACTCGGCCTTAAGACGATTTAAATCGGTTTGTAGTGCTTTTAAGATCTCGTTGTTCTCTCCGATATCCATGTTCATCAACTCAATCTCGGATTGTACCGATACAATGAGGGCTTCCTGCTGACGGATGCGCTGTGTGATTGCGGCAAGCTCACCTAATGAACTGCTTTTTTGCTGAGAGGTTTCTTTGAGGATCTTTTCGGTTTCTTTGATCTTATCAAGATTCTGCTGTTTTTCTTTTTGCAGTTGTGATTTAGTTCGTTGTGCCTCGACGCCCGAAACGAACAAAAAAAATAAAATCAGGAAACAGAGTTTTTTACCTGCGATCATATTTCCGTGGAATTTTAAACGGAAATTTCAATTCTTTATCGCCTACTTCGGCTTTGTTATACTCCAGTATGATAGAAGTATTAAGAAGGCCCTTCGCGGTTTTGTATATGATATTCACGCCGCCACTGTAAGGAAAAGTTTTATCTCCCACGACTTGAAAATTGGAGTAATTCAGAACAACAGAGTTATTGGTGCTTGCCTCTTTCATTTCTACCTTCTCCAGTTTCCGGCTGGCAGCATTGATATAATTCTTAACGTTGACAGTGCCGCGTTGTTGTTCCAAAAGATTGAAACTTGGCCCTGGTGTGATCTTATCCTCTTCCATGCGTGGAGAAATCAAATTAGCGAGGATGGCGGATTGGATGGTATAATAATTGACTTCAAAATTGAAGCGTTGAGAAAGTTCCTTGTAATCGAAAACATAGTATTCCTTGTCAACAGTGCTTACAATTGTAACAGAGTCTTTATTGATCAAGGCCTTTCCGCCCTGAACGCCAATAACTGAAAAAGTCATCCAGATTACGCTGTCTTTGCGGATGCGGATATTAGCTGTGACTTCACGTTCCTTGTTGTCGTCACGGAAAACCATGCGTGCTTTTCCATGAAAATATTCGAAATCAATCTCCTGAATTTCCAGAGTAGCGGGTGGAGGAGGAATTGTAGGTAATACTTTTTTACTGCAGGAAAAAAGCAGAGCTACAGATAAGATGACTAAAGCCGGGTATTTCATCAGGTGCCCAAAGGTACGGCTTGAAAGGAAAAAATAATAGCCTTATTAAAGACGGCTAATAAAGCCTTCGATTGGCGATTTTTTTGTCAATGAGATCGTGTTGCGAGGTGAGGGCCCTGGCTTTTTGCCATTGCGAGACAGCCCCGTCCACATCTCCCAACTGAAAGAGAATATCCCCATAGTGTTCAAAAAGTGTTGAAGAGATATTCGGCTGACTCATAGCACGTTCCATAACTTTTTTGGCCTCTTTATATTTCTCACGGGTGTACAAAACCCAGGCATAAGTGTCAAGGAAAGAGGAGCTATTGGGTTTTAGTTTGGTAGCAAGTGCCGCCATTTTCTCAGCTTTTTCCAGATTTTCCTTTCGGAGAGCGAGATAGTAACTGTAGTTATTCAGTACGAAATCATTGTTGGGATTAAAGGAAAGCACGTCCTCATAAGCCTTGTCGGATTTTGCATATTCTTTGGTGCCGTTGTAGGCGTCTCCAAGCATGCTGTTGATGTCACTGACAAATTCCTGATTGTTTGTTGAAAGTCTTTTTGCCTGCTCAAGAGAATATGCAGCCTCACGAAAATGATTAAGGCGAAAATGTCCATATCCGTTAAAGTAATGCAGCAAGGCCTGGTTCGGGAATATTTCCAGTGCCTGCTCTGAATGAAAGATCAGACTGTCAAACTTGTTACCAGAAGATTCCAGTGACAGCAGATTTTGCCAGGCTTCAAAAGTTGCAGAGCCATGTTGAACGGCTTCAAGGAATTCATGCTCAGCCTCTGCATTTCTTTTTAGAATAAGAAAAAGATCTCCACCAACGATGTGAACGTTGGGATCGTCGAAGTAATTTTTTCTTAGCTGATTAAATAGACCAAGTGTAAAAGACTCAAGTTCAGAATCTGCAACATTCTTGATTTTGTTCTGACGGATCTGATCATTGTAACTACTAACAACCACAACTTTCGAACTGACATCAATTGAATTATCCTGAAAGGCTGCCAAAAGAATTTCCCTGGCTTTTTTCTCCTGGGCGGTGGCGCGATATAGTTGAGCTAAAAGAATTTTTGAAATGCCAGCATCCTGATGATTTACAATAAATTTTTCCAAAGATTCAATAGCTTTTTTTTCCTGACCCTTTTGCGCCAGTACTTCCGCAAAGCTCATTGCATATCGTTCATCTTCAGGAAACGCTTTTAATAATTTTTCACCTTCCTCAATTGCTTCACTCACTTTTCCCTGATCAAGATATATTTTTTGCTTTTGAAGAGAAGATACTTCATTAATACCCATCAGGTTTTCTGCCTTATCATAGACTTTAATGGCTTCATCTGGTTTTTTATCATATTGATAAATGGCAGCTAACTCATACAAATGCTCCTCGCTTCCTTTCACTTCTTTGAACATTGCTTCCAGTACTTGCTCTGCCTTCTGGAAATTATTCATTGCAGTAAAAATGTTGGAAGCCAGCAAATAGAAGTATTTATTCTTCTTATCAAGTCTGATTGCAGTTTCTATGCTGATCGCCGCACGTTGAAGATCTTCGTCTTTGTTGCTCTTTGAAAGTATCTCAGCAATCTTGTAATGAATGGTTGGATTCTCAGGATTTAATTCAATAACCCGTTGAAAACTCCTGAGAGCTTTAGCGTAATCTTCCAGAATAAAATATTTCTCACCTTCGGTAAAGAAATATTCAGCTTCGCGAAGACGTGTATCATTAGGTTGCGAATCAGGAGGTCCTTTTCTGCGTTCACGCTGGGCGCACGCAGGAGAGTAAATAACTGCCAGAAGCAGTATTGAAAGGGCAGCTATATTATAGAAACTGTATTTTCTCACCGTATCACACTATAATCACCAAGACTTGCATCTGAAGACCGGGATTCAAAATTAACGAAATTCCCTAACATAGAGTTGTCCAGACTGGCCTTGTTGATCGTGCAATTTTTCTGAATAATAGAGTTTTTAATCGTGGAATCCTTGATTACAGAATCATCACTAATCGACACAAAAGGCCCAACCGTAGAATTTTCCACGACAACGTTGGCACCAAGAAATACTGGTGGCAGGATAGTTGAGTTAATAATTTTTGCAGAGGCAGAGACGAGGGCATCCTTATCCAGAAATCCAAGATATCTCTGATTGGTTTGAACCATATTATCCTTGTTGCCGCAATCCAGCCATTCCGTTACTTCACCAGGTACAAACCTTGCACCTTTGCGTTTCATATTTTCAAGTGCGGTAGTGAATTGGTATTCGCCCTTTTCTTTAATGTCGTTATCCAATAAATACTGCATTTCGTTTTTCAATTTTTCTCCGTCGCGGAAAAAATAAATACCGATGATGGCAAGATCGGAGACAAAGACTGCTGGCTTTTCAATAAGCTCCGTAATTGTACCACCCTCATCAAGCTTTACAACACCAAACTGAGAAGGATCCTTAACTTTCTGAACCCAGATGATTCCATCCTTTCCGGTATCAAGTTTGAAGTCGGCACGGAATAAGGTATCAGCGAATGCCACAATTATTTTCCCTTTGAGAATTTCTTTGGCAAAAAGTACGGCATGAGAAATCCCAAGCGCTTTATCCTGGTAGAAAATTTTCCCCTCTGCACCGACAGCTTTGGCAACGGCTTTGAGATCCTCTTCTACTTGCTTACCAAAACTGGGATGAATGATGAACCCGATACTTTCAATTTTTTCAGGGCAAACCTTAGCGATATCTTCCACCAAACGGTGAACGATTGGCTTGCCAGCAATTGGCAATAATGGTTTTGCAGTGGTAATTGTGTGAGGACGAAGGCGCTTGCCGAGTCCAGCCATTGGGATAATTATATTCATAGTGAATTAAATTTCAATCGACAGAAGAGCGCCAGTAGTTCTTTTCGAACATAAAAACAACGGCAAGGAAAAACAGAATGACCAGTGCGTGAAAAGAAGTTGCCAGAACCTGATTGGATATTGTCACATAACCAGAAATGAGAATCAATGACCATGTCAGTATCAAATATCCAAACTCACTTAATAATTTGTAAGGAACAGGGAAATACTTCTGGCCCAATGCATAGCAGATCATCGCCATAAAAAAATAGCACAGTAATGTAGCCCAGCTGCTGCCCATATATCCATACAATGGAATCAGAAAATAATTCAATGCCACAGTTATCACGACACCGATTACTGTAATAATTGTGCCAAAGTAGGTCTTGCCATTCAGCTTGAACCATACTGAAATGTTATAATAAACTCCGAAAAAGATCATCCCTGTCATCAGAATAGGCACCACATCCAACCCTTCCCAGAATGTACTTCCAATGATATATTTTAAAAGATCCAGATTGATTGTCACACCTAACAAGATAAAGCAGCAGACCAATGTGAAGTAATGATTCACTTTGGCGAAGAGGAGTGGAGAATTTTTATTCGATGCATGAGAGAAGAAAAAAGGCTCTGCAGCGAAACGAAATGCTGTTACAGCCACAGCCATGATCACTGAAAATCGATACGCTGCTCCAAAGATTCCTAAAGCGTAATCTGCGTCTCTTCCGGGATAGAAATTTTCCGGAAGCCAGCTGATGAGCATAATTCTTGAAAAATTCTCATTTGCAATGCCTGCTAAACCCGTAAGCATAATAGGAAATGCATAAGAGAACATGGTTGAGAAAACCTGTTTGTCAAATGTAGGCCGCCATGAAACCAGAGTTTTTAAAAAGAACAAAAGATAGAACGAGTTGGCAATCAGATTGGCAAGCAGCATGTAGCCAATGCCGAACTCGGGATTATAAATGATGAGTAGAAAGTAAATGTTTAACCCGATCTGAAGAGCAACATTTATAATTTTTGCTGTTGCAAACAGCGCTGCTTTCTTTTGCAGCCTTAGTCGGGCAAACGGAATGGATACTGACGCATCAATGAACAGGATTATCGCCAGCCATACTATAAACTCCGGATGATTAGGCACATTGAAGTATTGCGCAAGCGGGCCGGCGAATAGAGCAATTGTAACGGAAATAATAAAACTAATAGCGAGAACAAAAGTTTGTGTGATCCTGAAGACTTTTTGTTCATTGGCCCCCTCTTTAGTTGCGTAGTTGAAATACGTTGTCTCCATCCCAAAGAGATAGACAACGATCAGAAATCCAACCCAGGCGTATAGATTAATATAAATCCCATAATCCTTCTGGAGAAAGATCCGGGTGTGCAGCATGATGAGGAAAAAATTTAGTGTTCGGGGAAGAATGCTTCCTAAGCCATACAGCAACGTTTGACCAGCAAGAGCTTTTAATTTATTCATGATGCTGGTAAGAAAGTCGGGACATGAATAATGATTCTACTGAACCGTTGTTAATTGTTGTTTCAGGTTCGTAAGGATATCCTTTGTCATTTCCTCCAAACCGAATTGATGCTTCCAACCCCAGTCAGCCCTTGCAGGAGCATC
Source organism: Cyclobacteriaceae bacterium (assembly GCA_013141055.1). NCBI lineage: Bacteria > Pseudomonadati > Bacteroidota > Cytophagia > Cytophagales > Cyclobacteriaceae > Cyclobacteriaceae bacterium. The sequence goes on from JABFRS010000001.1 coordinate 2,698,268, forward strand.
ATCAATACTCTTAGGCCAGGAGTCTGCAATTGCCTGGCGAAAATCAGGTTTGTAAGTGATGGAAAAATCAGGAATGAATTTTTTAATTGTAGAAGCAATTTGCGCCGGACAGAAGCTCATGGATGAAACATTATAGCTTGTCCGCACCTTTACTTTTTCTGCCGGTGCTTCCATAAGATCGATGGTGGCTTTTACCGCATCTTCCATGTACATCATGGGTAGATATGTGTCTGCTGCGAGAAAGCATTCATATTTTTTTTCCTGTAAAGCTTTGAAGTAAATATCAACAGCATAATCCGTTGTGCCTCCACCGGGAGGAGTTTTCCATCCAATAAGTCCTGGGTAACGAAGGCTCCTTACATCAACACCATATCTTCTGAAATAATATTCACACCAGAGTTCTCCTGCCAGCTTGGTGATTCCATAAACAGTTGTCGGATCCATAATCGTATCCTGAGGAGTATTTTGCTTGGGAGTCGTTGGGCCAAATGCAGCAATGGAGCTGGGCCAGTAAACTTTATGAAGTTTTAATTCCAAAGCAGCCTCCAGAACAAAGAGTAAGCTTTCCATATTGAGCTTCCACGCCCATCTTGGATCTTTTTCGCCTGTTGCAGAGAGAAGAGCAGCAAGATGATAAACCTGAGTTACCTCGTTTTTCTTCAGGATGTCAAACAGCTTTTCGCGCTGCATAACATCAAATTTTTCGTATCGACCTTCTTTAAGAATTCCTACTGGATCTTTTATATCAGAAGAGATAACATTGTCCTGGCCGTAAATTTTCCAAAGCCCCTGCGTAAGTTCACTACCGAGCTGACCACCTGCTCCTATTAATAGAATTGTCGTTTTCTTCATTGATAAGTATCTGAGACCTTCTCGAAAGTTATCAAAATTTCACATTTACACCCTGTCCCGTTAGATTTGTCAGGAAATAGCATTTAAGAGTAGAATTCCAGCTATTGTTGTAAATCAAAAAAGCCTTCCATGTATAAGAAACTCCAACCTGTATTAGAAAAAGAACTAGCATCCATTCGTGAAGCAGGACTTTATAAAAGAGAACGCATTATCACGACACCACAAGGTGCCGATATAAAAACTTCTGATGGAAAAGAGGTTATTAATTTTTGTGCAAACAATTATCTGGGATTGTCATCACACCCGCGCGTTCTTGCCGCTGCCAAACACTCTATTGATACACACGGCTTTGGAATGTCAAGTGTACGGTTTATCTGTGGAACACAGGATATTCATAAAGAACTGGAGGAGAGCATCTCAAAATTCCTGGGAACAGAAGATACAATATTATATGCCGCAGCCTTTGATGCAAATGGAGGAGTATTTGAACCGTTGCTTGGCGCAGAGGATGCTATCATTTCAGATGAATTAAATCATGCGTCTATTATTGATGGCGTGAGATTGTGCAAGGCGATGCGTTATCGTTACAAGCACAATGACATGGATGATTTAAAAAAACAACTTGATGAGATCAAAGCTGCAGGTGCAAAACAAATCATGATTGTAACGGATGGTGCATTCTCCATGGATGGTACGATTGCTCAATTGGATAAGATCTGTGATCTGGCAGATCAGTATGAAGCACTTGTAATGACGGATGAATGTCATTCAACAGGATTTATCGGTAAGACGGGTAGAGGTGTGCCGGAGTATCGAAGTGTTACCGGACGTGTTGACATCATTACTGGTACATTGGGAAAAGCTCTGGGGGGTGCATCCGGTGGCTTTACTTCCGGTAGAAAAGAAATCATTGAACTATTGCGTCAGCGATCAAGACCTTACTTGTTTTCAAACACACTTGCTCCCTCCATAACAGGCGCATCCATAGAAGTTTTTAAAATGCTTTCTGAAACAACCGAACTCCGGGACAAGCTTGAAAGTAATACAAAGTATTTCAGAGAGCAGATGACGAAGGCAGGATTTGATATTAAGCCAGGAGAGCATCCTATTGTACCGATCATGTTGTATGAAGCGCCACTCGCTCAGAAGTTTGCAGATAGCTTACTGGAAAAAGGAATTTATGTGATAGGATTCTTCTTCCCGGTGGTTGCAAAGGGAAAAGCACGTATCCGGGTACAGTTATCCGCTGGCCACGAACGCCACCATTTAGACAAAGCGATCAAGGCCTTTACCGAAGTCGGAAAGGAACTTGGTGTATTGAAGTAAATCTTATTTTACTTTCTTTCTCAAGCCTTCTACGAGTTCCGGCTGTGTTGGATATAATCCAAAAAGCGGTTCCGCAGATCTGTCAGGCAAAAAGTAGATACGATCTTTCTTTCCTCTCAGCTTCAGCTTGCAGAGATTGAAGTAAGGTATCATCTTGATGGACTTGACTTCGGGCCATTCGTAATGTTCGGATTTCTTGTTGTTCATAACAATGATCCGTTTCTTACTGAAGGCCACACGCCTCAATTTGGAGGCAATCAGAAAATACAGCGCGATGAATGTCAGGCCGATGATGAAAAAAAGGAGAGGGGCCTTTTCATTTTCCTCAGCATTGCTGCGAAGGAAGAGAAGCATTCCACATAACCACTGTAATAATCCAAAGGCCAGAAAAAAGTACTTAGCGAAGTAAAACTTCACAGGACTGGCTTCTTTCATTTACATAAAAAGTTGGTTTTCAATGACTAAGATAACGAAATTATTAACATTTTGTTGTAATGACTCCGCTAGCTACTCATCAATTACAACTGGAAAGTCTTGTCCGCGTGAAAATGTATAAGGGTATTGAGGTTTTCCTTTGAGCTTTCGCGTCATCTCTGGTACCTGATCGTCAAGATATCCTTTCAATTCATAGATCGTTACTTTTCCATCTTTCGGCGCTCCGTCCGCATCACCTGTCAATCCCTTTATCAGTAGATAGGTAAACAAACCGTGACCCAACTCTGTAAACTCTGCAGCAAATTGTTCACTTCCGGCAGATGCCATAACGTGAATGCCTGCGCTTCGTGAGAGTTGAGCAATTGCTTTCTCTTCTGCAGCACCCCGTGTAGCCAGTAATTCAACAGATCCTCCACTCTGACAGGCATCCATAATGATGAGTTGCTTTAAGGCCTGAATGTTTTTGAATTTATCCTGCAGAACACTCGCCTCAATTGCATCTTTTTGTAATGAACTGAAATCATAAAGACGCAAACTTCCTGTTGGAATGAAAAAGAACTGATCATCCACCATGCTTCCATGCCCGGCATAATAGAAAATAAAAACATCGTCCTGATGAATCTTGGCTGCCAGCTCTTCAAGCTTTCTTAAAATGTTCTCACGTGTGGCTTCTGTATCAAATAGATTATGCACCTCCATGTTCTTATACAACTGTGTTCCGTGATCCTTCATCATCTTTCCAAATGATTCAGCATCGGGCTTTGCATAATTTAAAGACATCCGGGTATTCTTGTATTGATTAATTCCCACTGCGAGAACATAACACATGCTGGTCTTACCTGAACTTTCGGAAAACAGTTCTGCTGAATGCGGATCTGATTCAATTCTGTCTTTATTGATAGCGGAGGCTGTGATAGTATTATTTCCACCAACAAGATTGATCACATGTTTGTAAGTAACAGTCTTGTCTTTTCCATCCGGCATTTTTAATTCCGAATGATTGATGGGAATAGATTTTCCGTTGTGAAACAATTTTAGATTTTCAACCCCGGCACCATTGTCTGTGATCTTTATAAATACTTCTGCCTTACCTGATTCAGAAGAAAGGAGCGCCGCTACCTTAACAGAAGGAGGGGGAGATTTTTGCAGCATTCCCTGCATTCCTTTCTTCGGATCATCGCTGCCTCCACGATTCTGAAAGATCTTTGGCAACAGATCAGGACGATAGAATTCATTAAAGAACTGATCTGCGGAATATGTTTTCATACCATCCACAAAATGAATGTATTGACGGGCATCCTGTGTTCCATTAAAATATCCTTCCGGGTTCTTTACCATCCATTCGTTTTCACCAAAAAGAATGTGCTCGAAAAATTCTTTGCCTGAATTGAGATCCCAGAATTTTGTAGAGCCATCAAGACTGAGACTGATCAGCATTTTCCCATCAGGACTTAACAGAAGAGAGGTTACCTCTCCTTTGTGTCCTTCAAATGTTCGTACCACTTTGGAAGTTGCAACATCCCACACCCTGATCGTTCGGTCAGAGCCTCCTGAGTAAACAAATTTTCCATCGGCACTGAAAATTGCCATATGAACCCCTCCCGGAGTTTTGAATTTCCTGCTCAATAAGCCTGTATTGATATCCCAAAGCCGGATTGTGCCATCAGCACTGCTGCTCAATAGAGTATTCTGATCCGGTCCAAGATGCAATGACGTGATAAGGTCCTGGTGACCGAAAAATTCACGAACAGGGGTATGTGTATCAACTTCCCACATCTTCAACAGATTGCCGTGAGAGGATATTAAATAGAGATCATTTTTTCCCCAGAGGATATTAAATGCCGAACCCTCTTCTTTAAAGTCAAAGTACTGAAGTCGTTTTCCTGTTTTAAGATCATGCACTTTCATACTTCCATCCCAACTCGAGGAGGCAACCATGGTTTCATCATCATTAAAGTGAACTGAGAAAACAGGATGTTGATATGATTGGATAGTCTGAATGGAATCACCAGTCTTTGTATTCCAAAGAAGTATCTTTCCATCGCCACCGCCCGTGAGCATCTGTTTTCCGTCTTTGGAAAGATCATAGCATAGCACCGCTTTTTTGTGACCTACATATTCCATCGACGCCTTGCCGGTCGCGATGTCCCAGCGCTTTACTTTTGTCCCAAACTTTCCTTTGATCAATTCTTTTCCATCCTGTGTAAGCAGCAGTTGATTTTTTAATCGCACGTACTTCGCAATGTTGGAAGACCAGTAATCATCCTGATCATAAAGTAATCCACCCTTATCGCGGGCATTCAAAAAACCTGTCAGTAAGCCTGATGATTTCTTTTTTTGAAGATCCCAGATTACAGCGGTATTGTCATTGCAGGTAATGATGACTTGTTTTCCGTCTTTAGTAAAAATGGTTTCATTAATGTCCTCGCTAAGTGCGGGATTTATTCTTTCAATCTCTTTGCCGGACTCCTGATCCCAAAGAATAACATCTTTCTTGGTTGACATTAACAGCCTCTTATTGTCAGGACTAATATCAAGTGAGGTCAGGTCCTCTACTTTATCAAGATATTGTTTTACTAATTTTCCATACGTCAACTCATATTTTTTCACCTCACCATTGTGTGAAGCCATAAAAAGATTTTTGCTGTCCATTGAAAAGATGACCTGCGTTCCGCAACCTCCACAGTATCCCTCCGGAATTTCAAATTTGAATACCTGTTTCCAGTCGGAAGTACTATAAACGATGGCCATGCGATTATCCTGACCGAGTGCCAGCCATTTGCTGTCAGGACTGATGGCGATATTGACACCCGATCCAGAACCTTTATCAGCATTAACGCTGATTTTTTTTACAACTTTTTTATTCACATAATCATATACCCTGGCGGAATCGCTGTATCCTACTGTGATAAAATACTTTCCATCGGGACTAAACTCAACGTCGGTCAGAAAATCATCATCAGGTTCCGTGGAAAAAACCTCCCTGCCTGTTGTTACTTCCCAGATCTTTGCTGTTTTATCAGCGCTGCTGGTAATTAAATACTTTCCATCCTTGCTGAAGTCAATGGAGTTGACACCGAATTCATGTCCAAGAAAACTTCTTACTTCCCGGCCGGTGCTGATTTCCCATAGCTTGGCAGATTTGTCTCTGCTGCCCGTTGCAACATAATTACTATCCGGACTGATAGCCACCGATAGGACAGCCAGCTCATGTCCTTTTTGAATTACCGTTTCGATGGTTTGGGCGCTGCAAAAGATTGGTGCGTAAAACAGTATATAGAATAAGCGTTTCATAGGCATAAAGCTACTTTGAATCATGGGATCATTATAAGGATTTACCAATACATCGAAGATGAATTGATAAACAGAATTTCTAAGCTTTTACTTCCTGCGATTCTGCAGCCTCAGGCTCGATCAAAACCTCGTCCCACTTTTTGGGTTCTTCGTTATGGAGATATTCAAGGATCTTTTGTTCAACCTGGCGGAGCTTCAGACTCTTCAGGTATTTTCCATTACGTGTAAGGATAAGACGCCCGGTTTCTTCTGAAATAGCAAGGACCAGCGTATCGGTGGTTTCACTCATTCCGATTGCGGATCGGTGTCGTAAGCCGAAATGAGGCGGAAGATGATCGTTCTCACTGACGGGCAACACGCAACGCGCTGCCTTGATTCGTCCCTTTGAAATGATAACCGCACCATCGTGCAACGGACTGTTCTTGTTAAAAATTGAGATCAATAATCTTTTTGATACTTCAGCATCCAACGTATCTCCGGTTTCATTATAAAATTTCAACTCTGTATCCCTTGAAAAGACGATCAATGCTCCAGTCCGTGTTGCCTTAAGTGTTTTAACGGCTTCAATAACCTGGTGAACATCAAAATCATCATGAAAGCGATTCTGAAAATGGGCCAATGATTTGAAGAAATTTTTGTTCAGCTCCGTTGTGCGACCAATCACCAATAGAAATTTTCTAAGCTCTGGTTGAAAGAGAATGATCATTGCTAACACACCAACCCCCATGAACTGCCCCAGAATTTTTGCCAGCAATTCCATCTGTGCAGCCCGAACCACCAAATAGATAAGATAAAGTGATAGAATGCCGAGAAAAATATTAACGGCAAGACTTCCTCTTATCATCTTATAAATCTGATAAAGAAGAATGGTCACCAGGCCAATGTCGACAAGGTCAACCCAACTAACTTCAAGAAATGCTATTTTGAATGCCAGTATCACATTGTAAAGTTAATGCTTTTACAGACTATTTATCCTCCGGTCGCGTGGTATGGGTGATGGAGACGATCCTGGCAAACACTACTTCAATCTGGCAACAAGCCTCGCGCACTCTACCGCTTCTTTAACGTCATGTACCCTTAAAATATTTGCTCCGTTTACTAACGCTATTGAATTCAAAGCAGTGGTGCCATTAAGCGCATTTTCGGAACTAGTTTCAAGTGTTCTCCAGATCATTGACTTGCGTGATAATCCTGCCAGTATCGGCTGCCCCAGAATTCTGAAGTAATTCAGGTGCTGCAATATTTTAAAATTCTGATCTATGGTCTTGGCAAAACCAAAACCCGGATCGATGATAATGTCTTTTACACCCATCAGATGCAGTTGCCGGATCTTTGTTTGAAAATATAAGACCATCTCCTTTATGATATCTTCATACTCTGTCAATGTCAACATTGTTTCAGGAGTGCCTCTCATGTGCATGAGAATGTATGGAACTTTTAATGAAGCGACAGTTTCAAACATTTTTGGATCAAGCTCTCCACCTGAAATATCGTTGATCATGGATGCACCAGCCTCAATGGATTTTCGGGCCACCTCTGAACGAAAAGTATCAATAGATAAAATGGCTTCCGGGAAATTCTTTGTGATCAGCTCTATTACAGGAACCACTCTTCCAAGCTCTTCCTCCACTGAAATATTTTTAGCACCTGGTCGGGATGAATACCCCCCAACATCAATAAAATCCGCACCCTCTTCCAGCATTTTTCTCACCTGATTCAGAATTGTATTCTGATCTGCGAATTTTCCGCCGTCGTAAAAACTATCCGGCGTGATGTTCAGAATTCCCATTACGCGGGGAGGAGTCAATTCGGTGAGTTTGCCGCGGATGTTCAATGTTTTGTTGGTATAAAATACGTTATTTTGCACCCGCTTTATGATTTCAGAAACTTCCACACAATATAAAGAGGTAATCAGCGCCTGCCAAGAATTGTTTGCCAAGAAGACCCGTGACTATGGCACGGCCTGGCGTGTCCTGCGACTGCCCAGCATTACAGATCAGATCTACATAAAGGCTCAACGGATCCGCAGCATTCAGGAAAAAGGTATTCAGAAAGTAGAAGACGGCATTCGTGAAGAGTTCATGGGCATCATCAATTATTGCGCGATCGCGATGATTCAGATCAGGCTGGACGCCAACTCATCTCTTGAACTCACAGCAGAAGAAGTTGTTCCTCTTTATAATGAAGCGATGAAAGAGACTTTTGAGCTTCTGGAAAATAAGAATCACGACTATGGTGAAGCATGGAGGGAGATGAGGGTGAGCTCTATCACCGACATTATTCTTATGAAATTGTTAAGAGTGAAACAAATTGAAGACAATCAAGGTAAAACACTCGTAAGTGAAGGAGTGAAGGCAAATTATCAGGACATGATCAACTACGCTGTGTTTTGCCTTATTAAGTTAAAAAATTAACAAGGTTTTAACAGAATTTGTCGTTTCAGTAATGCAAAAAGTCATAGATCAGTTTTCTCGTTTTTTTGTTGGTGGACTTTTCATTTTTTCAGGATTGATCAAGATCAATGATCCGATCGGTACCGAAATAAAAATGGAAGAATACTTTGAAGTATTTGCCCTGGACTTCGGATCGTTCTTCCATTATTTCATTCCATGGTCATTGGAAATCGGAATGCTGATGATCGTGCTGGAACTCGCCCTTGGAGTTGCGATCCTGCTCTTTTACAGAATGCCCCTCACAACATGGATATTGCTGGCGTTGATGGTCTTCTTTACGTTCCTCACTTTCTATTCGGCATATTTTAATAAAGTAACGGATTGCGGATGCTTCGGTGATGCTATCAAGCTTACACCATGGGAATCTTTTACGAAAGACATTATCCTTATGGTATTTGTTCTCCACTTATTCTGGTACAGAAAAAGGTATCAGGCGGTCCTGAGAACATGGGAAGGTCACAGTGTGATCATCGCAACGATCTTAATAAGTTTTTTTGTTGGAATCTATGCAATCAATCATCTGCCATACATCGACTTCAGGGCCTACCGTGTTGGAAAGAATATTCCTCAGCAGATGCTACCGGGTGAAGTGCCGATCATTGAGTATGTCTTTGATAAGGATGGTAAAGAAGTTCGTTCAGATAAATTCCTGACTCCGGAACAAGGATATACTTACAAATCATCAAGCATTCTCAATGAGGATGCCATTAAGGCGAAGATTACCGACTACTCGGTGAGCGGACCGGAAGGAGAAGATCTCACACAGTCTTCTTTTCAAGGACCACAATTATTAATTATTATGTATGATGTGAATAAGGCCTCTGTGAAAAACATCGCAGAGATCCGCAGGCTTACCCGCGATCTGGATGGAAAAGTGAAAATGATGATTCTGACTTCATCATCAGCAGAATCAATTGAAACATTCAGACATGAACACCAGTTGGCGGTACCTTTTGCGTTTTCAGATGCTACTGTTTTGAAAACAATTATCCGTTCCAATCCTGGAATCGCTTTATGGAAGGATGGAACTGTTTTAGGGAACTGGCATCATAACAATACACCTTCTGCCAGTACAGTAATTGAAATGTTAAAATAATCTGTTCCATCAGATCAGACATGAAAATCTTTTTATTGGGTCTTCCGGGTTCTGGCAAAACAACACTGGGCAGGGAAATCGCCAAACTCCTGAAGACTCCTTTTGTCGACCTTGATGCTGAGATAGAGAAAACAGAAGGCACCACTATCCGGAAAATCTTTGAACAGAAAAAGGAAGACCACTTCAGAAAGGTTGAATCAGCTGAGCTTAAAAAATGGTGTGCATTATCAGGTGATTTTGTAATGGCAACCGGTGGGGGTGCACCTGTTTATTTTGATAACATCAATCATATCAACCAGTCAGGCCTCAGCATTTTTTTGGATGTTCCTGCAAGTGAAATCGCCAGGCGAATAGTACATAACAAACGTGCAGAAAGTCCTCATTTTGCCAACGCACATCCTGAAAGCATAAAAGATCATCTTGAGTTTATGCGGTCACACCGACTGCCGTTTTACCGCCAGGCTCATCATACCGTTTCCGGAACAACGATTACAGTTGCTGAGGTGATCGATCAGATTAAAAAGGGAACCCCACAGTAAACATTACCGAAGTTGTCTGGTTCTTCAATGTAACATTGTAGCTGGCTGGAATCGGCGACTGTGTTGTGTAAGGCGTATGAGTTGTATTTCCTTGCTGCAAGACGAAAGCCATATCAACATAGAAGGAAGGCCTTCTGTATCCGATACCAGCAGTGTAAGATGTCAATGTTCTGTCAACATCATTTTGTGCTGTCTTGTAAGGGTCGGGCATCAGATTGAATCCTCCCCTGAAACGATAGTTATTTAACCTGTATTCACCACCGACCCGGATGTTAAGAACAGATTGATATAAGGTCTTGATATCCTGGTTCTCCAGATCTGAAGTGCCAAGATTGGAATACTTTGAAGAACCATAGCTTAGATATTCCACATCGGCACTGATCAGCCCTTTCTTTTGGATGAAGAACGTGGCGCCTCCTGAAAATCTCCAGGGAGTAATGAGCGTATAATCATTCGTCAGGATGTCAAGGTTCTCTTTTACATTGTTCAGGAAGAAACCCGGGAAGTATTGATAATTATTCCACTTTGAACTCATCACTGCAGTATAGGTTTCGCTGATCGCATAGCTTGTTGGTGTTGCGAGAGAGAATCCTAATTGAACCTGATCGATAGGTCTTCCGATAATTCCAAGAGTGGCATTGATACCAGTTGCTGACAACTCCAGACTTTCGGTCAACGACATACTCTGCAATGGATTCAAAGAATAATTTTCTGAATAGGTAGCAGTAGTTTTATAATTGATAGTTGACAAACCCAACCCGCCACCAATAAAAATCCTGTCACTAAGATTTACTCCGTAAGAAAAACTCCATTGATTTTGTGCGCCGGTTGTTTTTACGGTCTCCTTTTGAACGATTGATTGAAGAGGAACACGGGAGTAGTAAAGATCTTTTGGTGCATTAAAATCCAATTCATTAAGCGGCCCGATCAGATAATTGTTGAAAGCCAGTCCGGTGAGTGTATTGTAATTGACCCCTTCAGGACGGGTGTTGGTACCAGATTGAAACTGGGTACTGTCCCTTCCGTCAGCCTGCTGCATGAAATAGTCAATGATAGAAGTAGAATCATTTCTTCCCGTGTAGGTGAAAGAATTATTGAAATCATTGATTCGGTTAAAGTTGATCGCAAACGTTCCTGACAGAAGTTTTGATCCATCTTTTTTTGAATTGAATGCAATTCCAAAGTTTGGAACAATGAGCTTGCTTCCGCTGTCATTGGTATTGGTGTTGATATAATTAGCGGAAGCACTCGTTATGCTGTATCCAAGCGTCAGTGAAAAATCTGAACGATTGAACATTCCTAAACCTGCCGGATTATAATACGCTGAACTTACATCGCCACCCAGTGAATTCTGCACACCACCCATTGCCCTGATTCTCGCCGAACCTCCAGCCTGAACTCTGCTGAAAAGATTCGCGTATTCAGGGAATGAGTAAACCTGTGCCGAAATCTCTTCGGAGGCAAGCAATAAGAATCCTGCGATCGCTATTACGACCTTAAACTTCATAGAAAATTTGATTTAGGATTAGTTTCTGCCGCGTGAATGGCTTGAAGTTGAACCGCCGCCTGAGCTGCTACCACCTCCACTACCAAACGATGAACCACGTGAACCGCTGCCAAATGATGAGCCGCTGTTACTGTTGTTATTCCAGAAATCAGCTGACTGACGTCGGCCACTGTTATCCCAACCGGAATTAGTGTTTCCTCCAGTGCTCCATCCGCTACGGTTATTGGTATTACCACCCGAAGCAGAGTTGCTGAAATTAGAAGCGTTGTTTCTCCAGCGACTATCATAATAGTTGCTTTGGCTATTGTTGCCTGATGTACGGCTTCCAATGCTGCTGCTGCGACCACCACCTGAAGCTGTACCTGCTGTACTTCCTGAACGTGTTCCTGAAGCATCATAGTAGGCATTGTTCAAAGCAGTTGAACGTGATACACGCTGTCTGTGTGAAACACCTTGTCCTTCACCAACAACGATGACATTTCCATAATTATAGCCATAGTTTGGATAATAGCTTCCATAACCATAGTAAGAACTGAACATAGATCCGTAACCGTATCCATAGCCCATTCCCATACCAAAGCCACTCATTCCATATCCACCATAAGGGCTATACATTCCATACATGCTGTATGGTGAGTAGAAACTGCTGTAAGGAGAATAAAAAGAACTATAAGGAGAATAGAAGCTTGAATATCCATAAGGACTTCCAAAGCCACCGTATCCACCACCATAGCTACCGTAACCTGCAAAGTATGGATTGCTGTAAGGTGAATTTCCGTAATAGTTGCTATACGCAGTATTTCCACCATTGTAAAGATTGCTGTTTACATTGGTAGGCTGTGGCTGATATCCTGAAAGAAAATAGTCAGGATCATTCTGAACCAATGAGGTTCCATTCTTTGATTGTGCTTTTGACTCTGGGTTTACTCCGCGACCGGAATAACTATCAGAAGGATTAACCGGGTTGGAATTAACCGCAGTAAGATCTTCCTGTTGGTAACGTTTTGCAAGAACGACTTCATTAACCTTGTTCAATTGAACACGGTCTTTAGCATTGAAATACATGTCATCATCCTCCTGAGCAAACGCCGCCACTGACATTCCTAAAGTCAATAAAACTAAAGTGTATTTGGTTTTCATAGTCGTAGGATTTATCTCTAATATACTATTAACGTAAAGTTAGCAAGGATGGTGCCGTTTATCAACGATTTCTCCGTACTGATTTCACTGAATTTATGAGGAAAAAACTACGCAATTCTCTCATTTCACTTTAAAAACGCAAAAAACAGCCTTTCAGTATCGTCTGCCGTATATTTGCGCCTCAAAATTGAATTAAAAGATGTCAAAACAGATTCCTACGAGGGCGGCAGACTATTCACAATGGTATATTGAACTGGTGAAGCGTGCCGATCTGGCAGAAAATTCGGATGTGAAGGGGTGTATGGTAATCAAACCTTATGGTTACGCCATCTGGGAGAAAATGCAGCAGGCCCTGGATAAGATGTTTAAGGAGACAGGCCACGTCAACGCCTATTTCCCTTTGTTCGTGCCAAAGAGCCTTTTTGAAGCTGAGGAAAAAAATGCAGAAGGCTTCGCGCAAAAGAGTGTGCGATTGTAACTCATTATCGTTTAAAAACAGATCCCAATAATAAAGGCAAGCTGATCGTTGATCCAGATGCAAAGCTTGAAGAAGAATTAGTAGTGAGACCCACCAGTGAAGCGATCATCTGGAGTACTTATAAAAAGTGGGTTCAGTCTTATCGTGATCTTCCAATCCTGATTAATCAATGGGCGAATGTTGTTCGTTGGGAAATGCGCACAAGACTTTTTTTGCGCACTGCTGAATTTCTCTGGCAGGAAGGACATACTGCTCACTCTACTTCACAGGAGGCTGTCAAAGAAACGCGCCAGATGCTGGATGTGTATGCAGACTTTGCGGAAAGCTTCATGGCAATGCCAGTCGTAAAAGGTGTTAAGTCAGAAGGAGAAAGATTTCCGGGAGCGATTGACACGTATTGCATTGAGGCATTGATGCAGGATGGTAAAGCGCTGCAGGCAGGAACTTCTCATTTTCTGGGACAGAATTTCGCAAAAGCTTTTAATGTTCAGTTTACTTCAAAGGAAGGGAAACTTGAGCATGTTTGGGGAACTTCATGGGGCGTCAGCACTCGTCTCATTGGTGCATTGATCATGGCTCATTCCGATGATGATGGATTGATTCTTCCACCAAAGCTTGCGCCGATCCATGTTGTGATCGTTCCTATTTTCAAAAGTGAAGAAGAACTTGCTAAAATTTCAGCAGCAGTGGAGCCTTTGGTAAAAGAGCTTCGCGCAAAAGGATTGTCAGTAAAGTTTGATGATCGCGATACTCAGAAACCAGGTTTCAAGTTTGCGGAATATGAAATGAAAGGTGTACCCGTTCGCATTGCGATAGGGCCACGTGATCTTGAGAACGGAACGGTGGAAGTTGCAAGAAGGGATACGAAAGAAAAAAATGTTATGAAGTATTCTGAAGTTGGAAATGAGATTCCTAAGCTTCTTGAAGATATTCAGACCAACATCTATAACCGGGCTTTGAAGTTCAGATCTGAAAAAACTACTTCTGTTGACACGTTTGAGGAGTTCAAAAATGTCCTCGATGGAAAATCCGGATTTGTATTGGCACATTGGGATGGAACTCCTGAAACCGAAACGAAGATCAAGGAAGAAACGAAGGCAACCATTCGCTGTATTCCACTGGATGCTAAGGAAGAGGCTGGAAAGTGCGTTTATTCAGGCAAACCTTCCACACAAAGAGTTTTGTTTGCAAGGGCTTATTAAGTTGTAGATTTGGTTCTATGACAGACTGGATGACCGTCCTAATTCTGATTTTCCTGGGCATAACCCTCCTGGTGATCGAAATACTCGTAGTTCCCGGAACCACCATTGTTGGAGTAGCAGGAGCTGCTCTTGTGGTGATTGGTGTCATGCTGAGTTTCAAATATTATGGAAGCAACATCGGATGGACCGTTGCTTCCGGTTCTGCAGTACTTTCGGCAGTGATTGTTTACTTCTGTTTTACGTCAGATGTTTGGAAACGATTCGCGTCGAAGGCTACCATTGCAAGTAAGGTTAACGAAGGATCAGTAAGTGATTTAAATGTCGGTATGGAAGGCGTTGCTATTTCTGCTTTGCGTCCCATTGGAAATGCAGAACTGAATGGTAAAGTCAGAGAAGTAAAAACATCCGGCGGATATCTGGAGAGCGGAATTAGGATAAGAATAAAAGAGATCCTCTCAAATCAGATTACAGTAGAGCAAATAAATTAAACTATGGATATCTTTTTATTAATAATGGTTCTTGGAGGGTTTATTCTCTTCTTTATTCTCATGTACTATGTGCCGGTAGGACTTTGGTTCACCGCTATTATTTCAGGAGTGAAAGTTTCAATCTTTGATCTTATCCTGATGAGGATTCGTAAAGTGCCACCAAGCATCATCATCAACTCTTCAATCACAGCAACGAAGGCTGGATTAAAGCTTACCACCAGTGAACTTGAAACACATTACATGGCAGGTGGAAATGTTCCAAACGTTATTCGTGCTTTGATCTCCGCTGAGAAAGCAAATATTAACCTGAGCTTTAAGCAAGCAACTGCCATCAACCTCGCGGGTCGTGATGTATTCGAAGCAGTGCAGATATCAGTTAATCCAAAAGTAATCACCACACCAAAAGTTGCCGCTGTGGCAGCAGATGGTATTCAGTTGATTGCAGTTGCGCGTGTTACCGTCCGTGCCAGCATTGCCCAGTTGGTCGGGGGTGCCGGTGAAGACACCATTCTTGCACGCGTTGGTGAAGGCATTGTAACATCCATTGGTTCAGCGCAATCTCATAAAGAAGTATTGGCGAACCCTGATAAAATATCCAAGCTTGTATTATCACGTGGTCTCGATGCGGGAACAGCCTTCGAAATTCTTTCTATTGATATTGCTGACGTAGATGTAGGCGCAAACATTGGTGCCAAGCTTCAAACAGATCAGGCTGCTGCCGACTTGAAAGTTGCAGAAGCCCGTGCAGAAGAGCGTCGCGCAATGGCGGTAGCCCTTGAGCAGGAAATGATCGCGAAAGCACAGGAAGCAAGAGCAAACGTGATCCAGGCGGAAGCTGAAATCCCTAAAGCAATTGCCCAGGCCTTTGTAAATGGAAATCTTGGTGTAATGGATTATTACAAAATGCAGAATGTACAGGCAGATACGGATATGAGACAATCTATTTCCGGAACTGGAAAAACAGGACAATCACCAAATACAACAGGCAAGTAATTTATAAAGAGTAGAATTCAAGGAGCCTGGCCGAAACGCCGGGCTCTTTTATTTTAACAGAATTGTTTCCCAGGAAGATTTCTGCTGACTCACAAAACTCTTTCTGGCAGGAAGATGAATGAGCCTGGTGTATTGAATAGGAAGAACATTCATTCCATCTTTAGTCAGCACACCGAATTTTTTGTTTTGAAGTACCATAACCTGTTCGTCATTGATAACTTCAATAGCGTCGAAGCGGGGCTCAATCAATATTCTTCCCTGTGTATCCGCCAATCCTTGCTGTCTGCCAAGCGTTAATAGAAAGAGCTGTGATGTTATTTTCTTTATCGAATCATAGCGGAGTTCCAGCAATTCCTTTCCGTCACTGTTGATCATTCCAAACTTTGACTTTCTAGATACCAGTGCCACTTTCTCTTCGAAGTTGCCAGTAAACTCATAGGTCGGTTGAATGATGATCTCATCGGATTTATTGATGTATCCCCATTTGCCCAGTAATTGTATCGGTGCAAGGCCATCATGAAATTCTCCGATTCCTTCATAGCGATTGGCAATGCGAAGACGACCCCGATTATCAACAAAGCCGAACTTCCCATCTCGCTTTATTCCAATGAGACCTTCGCTTTCACGGAATGTTCTTTCAGCAACAATAATCACGGGTTCCTTCCGGCTAATGATCTGTCCCTGAAAGCTGATCTCTTTCTCTGTTCCATCAGAAAGTCTTTCCACCAGATGATCTTCAAAAACGGTGACCTGATGATCCGTAAAGTAGAGTGTGTTTCCCGAAATGTCTTTTAAAAAGAGGAGACTGTCCTGTTTCTCCAGGTAATGGTTGTCAGGAAGAAGCTGAATTGGATTTTTTTGAGGAGGCATCCTCCATTGATCCTGAAGCGTGATAATACCATAATTTCCCTTGAAGATGATTGTTACAAGGGAATCGTTGTGCTGTAAAAGGGAATCGTAAACGCATGCGATCTGCTCTTTGCCATAGCGATCCACCGCACCCCAATGCCCACGGTTTTTTACAGGAAAGAATTTGCCGTTGAAGCGATCCATAAAATCATAAGACTTGTTAGTCTTGCGGATTCCGAAGGTGTCATAGAGCTCCCAGGAAGACTTGCCACCCGACTTTTTCATCGTGCGCACAAAGCCCTGTTGAGTGCACAGTGAGTCAAACGCTATCGGAATTACAGCCGTTTGATTCAACCTAAGGAGCCCAAACTTTCCATCCTTTTTTACAATTGCCTGCTGATCATTAACCGGCCCGATGTAATCATAATCCAGTGGCCATCGGGGTTGTAATATATCACTGACTAGTCCGCTTTTGTTATTGAGGGTAATCCGATACAAACCTTCATTGTTATAGATCAGTTCATCCGCCGGAATGCGCTGAAGATCATGAAACTTTTCATTCATCAGCTTCCATTCATCAGCTTTGCGAACGGTAATGTGATCCGGTCCGATGATGTGAATGGCGCGGTACTGAGGCAGCACTTTAATATCACCGGTGCGATCAATCACGCCTTGCTTCCATCCCTGATGAATGATGGCAAGATCATGATGGAAATCAGAAATATGATCGATGATAAAATCAGTGACCCATTTACCTTCTTCACTGCAGAGCGCAATTTTATCAGAGAAGTTCATGACAGCATAGCGAAGAGATCCTATTGGTGTGATCTTCTTGAACTTCATTGGAAGGATGGAGCGATCATTGAGATCGATAAGTCCGTATTCATAACGCACTCCATTTTTATTCATAACAATGGCGCGAAGAGAATGAATATCGATCGCATCATATTTAATGGGAATGATCTGTTTTCCCTGGAGGTCAATGCATCCAAACTTGATCGTAAATGAATTTACAGATTGACTGACAATGATCCTGTCACTACCCGGCCAGGTCAGTGTTGTAAACTCAGCCTTGGTAATAAATTCTTTTTTGAGATTCAGTAAACCCCAGCGATTGTTCTGACGATATCCGGTGATCTGACCGATCAGTGAAAAATTTCCATCCGACCAGCCAAGTGCATCAAAGGAAGCCGGCAGAACTACTGCCCCCTGACTGTCTTTCAATCCTACCTTTCCATTTTCTTCAAATCGCTGATAGTCACTCGCCAGAAGTGAGGAGGAGAATGCGACAAAAATGAAAAGAAGCCCTGCGAGTTTCATGTAGCATCAAAGTTATGGGATTCCTGAATGAAAATTGAACTGCCTTTCGACAGACGTCATGCCCCTACTTATGCTACTTCTAATTTTTTTCTAATCAGGACTAAAAAAATGATTTCGCTCACGTTTGAAATGCATCTGTGTTTATGCTGATCTGACAGGAATTGCCGACAAGTCGTTTCGGGGGATAATTAACAAGGGTAAATGGGGAATTTTTTCCAACTTCGCAGGGTTATAAGGCCTAAATACCTCGAAATGTACGTTGAACAGCTATACACCAATTGTCTTGCAGAAGCTGCCTATTATATAGAGTCGGAAGGAGAGGCTGCCATCATTGATCCTCTTCGCGAAACGGAACCGTACATATTGCTGGCAAAAAAACGCGGTGCAGTGATCAAGTATGTCTTTGAAACGCACTTTCATGCTGATTTTGTTTCTGGACACATTGACCTGGCGAGAAAGGTGAACGCACCAATTATCTACGGTCCGATGGCTGATACAAAGTACGAGGTCATCAATGCTAAGGATGGCCAGGAGTTCAAACTTGGAAAAGTAACCTTCAGAGTGTTGCATACGCCCGGTCACACACCGGAATCATCGTGCTATTTATTATTGGATGAGAAGGGCAAGGAGCATGCTGTCTTTACAGGCGACACGCTCTTCGTAGGGGATGTAGGCAGACCCGATCTTCTGGACGGTGTGATGAGTCAGGATGACCTGGCGGGAATGTTATATGATTCCCTTAACAGCAAGATCAAAACGCTGAACAACGAAACGATTGTTTATCCAGCTCATGGCCCGGGCTCTGCCTGTGGAAAGAATATTGGAAAAGAAACTTTCTCAACTATTGGCGAACAAAAGAAATTCAACTACGCACTCAAGGAACAAACACGTGAAGAGTTCATTCGTCAGCTGACAGATGGAATTCTTCCTCCTCCTGCTTATTTCTTTGAAGATGCACGCATTAATAAAAACGGTTACGAACCTATTGACGATGTAATGGAAGGTAATTCAACACCGCTTTCTCTGAGTCAGTTTAAGAATGAAATGAACAAAGGAGCGATTGTTCTGGATGTTCGTACAGCAGACGAATTTGAAAGAGGCTTTATTCCCGGAGCAATAAACATCGGATTGAATGGGCAGTTTGCTGTCTGGGCAGGAACATTGCTGGATATCAATCAGCCACTGGTGTTGGTTGCAGAACGTGGAAAAGAAAATGAAACAATTCTTCGCCTTGCACGCGTAGGTTATGAAAAAGTCAGTGGTTATCTGGAAGGAGGTATCTCATCGTGGGATGGAGAGCTTGATACAGTTAAGTCCATTATTGCGGAAGACTTTAAATCGACGGTGAAAAGAGATACGGGAGTTCTGGATGTTCGTAAGCCAGGTGAATGGAATACAGCTCATTTAAAAGATGCACAGTTTGTTCCTCTTGCCAACATGCCTGAAAATCTAGAGGGCTTCGATAAGAACAGAACATACGTTGTTCATTGCGGTGGAGGTTACCGCTCAATGACAGCGATCTCACTGATGAAGCGTGAAGGATTTACCAACCTGATCAATGTTTACGGTGGCTTCAGTGCTATGGTAAACGCAGGTCTTGAAATGGTAACAGAAGAGATGGTTTCTTAAGAAACTAACTTTTTCTCTTATCCAGCCTCACCACATTCTCAACATGTATTGTCTGAGGAAACATATCTACTGGTTGCACAGCGGTGATCTCATACAGCTGATCTAATATTTTAAGATCGCGTGCCTGCGTTGCGGGATTGCAGCTCACATAGACAATTCTTTCAGGCGCCGCTTTCAAAAGCATCTTGCAAACATCTTCATGCATGCCAGATCGTGGAGGATCTGTAATGATGATGTCAGGCCGTCCGTGAGTTTTGAGGAACGATTCATTGAGGAGATCCTTCATGTCGCCGGCATAAAAATCCGTATTCGTGATCTGGTTGATGGATGAATTTACTTTTGCATCATCAATAGCAGCACCTACATATTCCAATCCGACAACTTTCCTGGCCTGACCGGCAACAAAGTTTGCAATCGTCCCTGTGCCAGTGTAAAGATCATACACCAGTTCGTTGCCTTTAAGATCTGCCATTTGCCATGCGATCTTATAAAGTTCAAACGCCTGTTCTGAATTCGTTTGGTAAAAAGATTTTGGACCCACACGGAATTGCAATGTTCCGCTTCCATCCGGCTTCGGCATCGACTCCGTTATGTAGGGATTTCCTTTCCAGCAGATCACATCCAGATCAGCAAACGTATCGTTACGTTTTCCATTGATGATGTAATTCACAGAAGTGATCTGTGGAAACTTTTCAGACAATGCAGTAAGTATTTTTTCCGTCCACTCCATCTTATCATACGTCACCTGCAGTATGACCATGACTTCTCCCGTAGATGCTGTCCGAATGGTGAGTGTCCGTAAGAAGCCTACTTGCTTTCTAAGATCAAAGAATGGAATGTTCTCTCTTAGCGCGACTTCTCTTGCTAATAAGCGGATGTCATTGGATGGTGCAGGCTGCAGATAACATTCTTCAACATCGAAAACTTTATCATACATCCTCGGCAAGTGATAGCCAAGGCCTGGGCTGCCAATATCTTTTCCCTCCACGAGCTCATCACGCGTGAGCCATCGATTCGCAGAGAAAGTATAATCAAGCTTGTTCCGATAATATTTCTGACGCTCTGAACCAAGAATGGATTTCATCGCGGGAAGCTGAAGGCCTCCGATGCGCTCAAGATTATCCACTACCTGCTGCTGTTTGTAAATCAATTGCGTCGGATAGTTGATGTGTTGCCATGAACAACCGCCGCACAAACCGAAGTGTGAACAAAAAGGAGTGGTGCGATTTGCAGACAACTCTTTTATGGTAGTGACTTTTCCTTCCAGGAATGCACTTTTTATTTTGGTGAGTGAAATATCGACAAGATCACCAGGGGCACCACCCGAAATGAATACCACCTGGCCTTCGCGACGTGCAATACATTTTCCTTCGGCGGCCATGGTTTCCACCCTAATGTCAGTAAGAATATCCCCCTTTTTGAGTTGAGTCATAGATGGCAATAACGCGGCTTTTGCGGATTAGTCTACGGTTTTGTTTTTACGGTCGCAATTTACCGAAAGACATTTCAGGACGTGCAGGGCTTTAATTATCTTTCCATCCTCCTCCTATGAAAAAAGGGATCCTTTTCCTGATCTTCCTCATTGTCCCGCTTTTAGGGACTGCCACGCATATTGTGGGTGGTGAGTTTGAGCTCATTCATATCAGCGGGTATCAATACAGGCTAAACCTTGTCATTTATTTTGATGAGATCAATGGATCTCCGCCTGCGAAGGATATAAATGGTCAGGACATCAGGATCTTCAGAAAATTCGATAATGTGGTGATGGCAAATATTCATCTCCCTTATGTCTCCGAAAGTCTGGTAAGTTATACGCAACCCTCATGCTCACATGGTGAACTAAGAACCAGCCGCATACTCTATTCAAATCTTGTAACACTTTCTCCCAATAGTTTCAATCATGCCGCAGGCTATTATATCGGCTGGGAGCGATGCTGTAGAAATTATGGCATCACCAATATCTTTAGTCAGGACCCTAACGCCGGAGGTGTTCTCTATGCAGGCCAGACATTTTATCTTGAGTTTCCTCCCGTTATAAAAAACGGCGTACAATTCATTGATTCAACTCCAAGATTGTTTCCTCCTTTGAATGATTATGCTTGCCCAACCAAGCCTTACTATACAGACTTCGGTGGAACGGATGATGATGATGATTCATTGGTTTACTCCCTGGTCACTCCGTTAAACACCAAGACATCAGAGTCGGTACCGGTCAACGGCTCAAGGCCCGCACCGTATCCCGTAGTGAACTATCGTGTTCCCTTCAGTCCGGCAAATATTATGAACGGTGCACCGGATCTGAAAATCACAACCGATGGATTTCTGACAGTAACCCCAACCACTCAGGGCTTGTATGTCTTTGCTGTAAAGGTGGAAGAGTTTCGAGATAAGGTAAAGATCGGAGAGACGCGTCGCGACTTTCAGATGCTGGTGGTGGATGCATGTCCGGTGGCAGTGCCGCCATCGATTGTCGGAAAGAAGATCGGCGACCCAACCTATTCCAACAGTAAGAATTTGTTTGTCCAGTATAATAATACAACAACCAATGCTCAGCGATGCGTCACAGTAAAAGTATCAGATGAAGATTCTCAAAGGGCCAGTGATAGCTTCAATGAAAAAGTGAAGATCAAAGTAATTCCACTGAACTTCAAGAAAGACCTTTCCGGATTATTACCTTCTGTTATCAATGCAACGCTTTCACATGGCAGCACTGTTGAGTTTGATATTTGCTTCCCGGATTGCCCTCTTCTCTTCCCTGCAGATGCCATCATAGGAATTATTGCCATGGATGATGCCTGCAGCCTGCCATTGACAGATACATTGAAAGTTACCATTCGTGTAGAACCACCACCAAATACAAAGCCCCGATTTGTTCAGCCTGCCACCAATCCGGTTACTGCTGTACTGGCGGAAGGTACACAGGATGCGTGGCCTTATCAGGTAGTTGATGACGATAATGATCCATTGGTGATCACGTTGCTCACCAATAATTTTATACTTGCCGATGCCGGGATGACTTTTAATACACTGAATCAGACCAACGGCGCTGCTGAAGGTGAACTCAAGTGGAATGCGTACTGCGATATTTTTGATTTCACAAAACGAACATCCTTTATGGTCACCATCCAGGTGGAAGATCAGGACCGATGCAAGATTATCAATCCCGCCAAGGAGGTCTTTAACCTTTCCGTGATCCTTCCGGGAAATGCAAGTCCGACGATCGATACGGATCTCACACCTGCCAGCAGAGAGAGAA
Source organism: Cyclobacteriaceae bacterium (assembly GCA_013141055.1). Lineage (NCBI taxonomy): Bacteria > Pseudomonadati > Bacteroidota > Cytophagia > Cytophagales > Cyclobacteriaceae > Cyclobacteriaceae bacterium. Next base: position 2,721,125 of record JABFRS010000001.1, read on the forward strand.
GGGTAACTGGCATTACCCGGCGAATCAATGAACCTCTTAATTTTTCTGTCACCGGAAAAGATATAGCTGATAATGATCTGCTCGTCCTAACCGGAAGACCCAAAGACTTTGTGCTTTCGGATTATGGCATCACCATCACACCGCCGCTTGTCACCGGCAACGGTCTGGTGAATAGCCTGTTTCAATGGAATATCAGCTGCACATCTGTTGATCTCAAAAAGAAAGACACTTTTGATTTCCAGTTTATCGTTGTAGATAATGCAAATAAGTGCAGGTTTTATAAAGCAGACACTGTAGACGTACAAATGAAAGTGCTGCCGCCGCTCAATCAGGCACCGGTTCTTTCCGTTACAAATTCTAACAGTGCTGCAACTGAATTAAGCAACAATGGAATTTCAACGACGCTGGGGAATGCCATAAAATTATTATTGACTGGCACGGATAACGATCTCGTTCCTGCGAAAGACAACCTTAAGATAGCGTTGGTTTCAAAAGACGGCGAAGTGGCAGCGGAAGGATTTACGTTCTCAGAGATAACCGGGACAAGTCCAATACAGACCACCTTCACCTGGCAGCCCGATTGCAGCATCTTCAAGGATGGCGTCTATGAAAATGATTACACCTTTAAGTTTATGCTGACCGACGATCACTGCATTACCGCAAAGAAAGATTCGGTCACGATCACGGTAAAGATCAAAGACCTTGATGGATCTGATTCGAACTTTATGCCGCCTAATTTCTTTTCTCCCAATGGAGATAATGTAAATGATTACTTCGCTATGGAGTTAAAAGATAATACGACAGGTGAGGTAAAGAATATTCTGCCACTTGATAACTGCGCTTCCCAGTTTGAATCGGTTCGTATATACAACCGCTGGGGAAATCAGGTGTATCAAAGTTTAGAACGGAATTTCCAATGGGATGGAAAAGGCGAATCGGCTGGCGTCTATTTCTATTTCTTGAAGTACACTGAAAAAGAGTACAGGGGAACAGTATCGCTGAGATACTAAGCCATTGCCTTTTCTGCAATTTCCATTTCCTGGAAGTTGAGTAATTTGTATCAGTTTTCTTACCCACCTTTATACTGACTGATGAAGAAAGCGTTGCTTTTTATCATGCTGCTATCAGGTTCCTTAGCGGGAAATGCCTCGCACATTGTGGGAGGTGAGTTTGAGCTTATCCACCTGACGGGTATACGGTACCGGTTCAATATGATCCTGTACTTTGATGAATTGCACGGTGATAATTCGGCAAGGGATGATCTTGCGAATGTCAGGATCTTTCGCATGAGCGATAACAAGATCATGGCGGATCTTCCTGTGCCAAGAATGTTCACTTCTAGTGTTGGTTATACGCAGCCTGCGTGTGCTCATGGTGAAATTGTCACCACCAAATACGTCTTTACCATCTTCATTGATTTGTCTCCCACCATATTTAATGATCCGGGAGGTTATTATGCAGTTTATGGAAGATGCTGCCGCAACTATGGCATCACGAATATTATCAGTGAACAAAATTTTCCTAATAATGTTGGCCAATCATTTTATATGGAGTTCCCTCCGGTTGTGAAAGATGGTCTGCCTTTCATTGATTCAACTCCACGCCTGTTCCCTCCATTGAATGATTACGCATGCCCTAACAGACCTTACTATGCTGACTTCCGTGGAGTGGATGATGATGGAGATTCACTTGTCTATTCCATGGTGACACCCCTGGACATTGCAACCGGTGGAGGTAATAATAATCCAAGCACGGCAAGACCTTATCCCGAAGTACGATGGCGACCGGGGTATAGCCTTAATAGTATCATGAAAGGAGCTCCTGATCTGAGGATCACACGCGATGGAATATTAAGCGTAACTCCAACTATTCAGGGATTGTTTGTCTTTGCTGTGAAGATAGAATCGTTCAGGGATAAGAAGAAGATAGGAGAGACCCGGCGGGATTTTCAACTGCTGGTAGTTGATCATTGCGATTTCAGTGATCCGCCACAGATCCTGGGAAAGAAATTGACGGACCCAACGTATACCTATGACAATACGATGCAGGTTTCTTTCACCAATACTGTACCTGCAAATCAGCGGTGCGTAATGGTAAAGGTAACAGACCCTGATGCGAATAATCCGCTTTCTTTCTTTTCTGAAACGGTAAAGATCAAGGCAATCCCAATCAATTTCAAAGGAGATGTAAGTGCGATCATTCCTGCAGTCAGTGATGCGACATTAATATATGGAGGGTTTGTTGAATTTCAGATCTGTTTTCCGGAATGCCCATTGTCATTTACCGGAGGTGATCCTGTCATTGGTATCATTGCAATGGACGATGCCTGCAGTGTTCCCCTGATGGATACATTAAAAATAACAGTGCATGTGGAGTCGCCTCAGAACAGCAAGCCGCGGTTTATAATGCCCGTGGTCAACCCCGCATCGGCAACACTCAATGAAGGAACACGGGGATCATGGCCATTTGATATTGTAGATGATGATGGTGATGAGCTGGTGATCACGGTGCTCACCAACGGATTTGATATGGCCACAGCCGGAATGACGCTGAATACTCTTCATCAGACACTGGGTGCGGCAGATGGAGAATTGAAGTGGGATGCGTTCTGTGATATTTACAATTTTACCCAGCGAACATCCTTTCAGGTGACGCTGCAGGTGGAGGACCGGGATTTCTGTTTAAGTCCGAATCCTGCCAACCAGGTCTTCAATCTCAATGTCATTCTTCCAGGCAATACTGATCCTACCATTGACACCGACCTGACACCCGTAGTGAATGAACGATATGTGACTGGCATCACGCGAAGTATTTATGAGACCTTGAATTTTAAAGTGACAGGAAAAGATCTTACTGACAATGATGCGCTCGTGCTCAGTGCAAAAGGAAAGAATTTTGTGTTGTCGGATTATGGTATTGTGATCACACCGAATCCTGCATCAGCAATGAGTTCCGTTTCATCGGATCTTGGCTGGACAGTGAATTGCACTTCCGTGGATCTCAAAAAGAAAGACACATTTGATTTTCAGTTTATTGTTGTGGATAATCAGAACAAGTGCAGGATCTACAAAGCAGATACCGTAGATGTTTCTGTGAAGATCCTGCCGCCGCCGAATTTGAAACCGCAGCTGGTGGTGGTGAATGAGAATTCATCTGAGACAACACTCACCAGTGACTATCGGATGTCGATGACGGTAGGGAATGCAGTGCGGTTGTCATTGACAGGAACAGACGGTGATAATTTTCCTGCGAAGGATAATTTGAAACTGGAGCTTGTAAAATTTTCGGGAAACGTGGACCCGGAGGGATTTAATTTCAGAACGGTGAGTGGGAATAGTCCGGTGCAGACGAACTTCCGCTGGCAGCCGGACTGCTCCATCTTTAAAGATCGTGTCTTTACCAACGATTATTCTTTTATGTTCAGGCTGTCAGATGATCATTGTGCCAGCGCGAAATCTGACACGGTAGAATTTAAGCTTACGATCAGGGATGTAGATGGATCAGACAGCGGCTTTATCCCACCGAATTTCTTTTCACCGAACGGAGATAACATCAATGATTACTTCGCGATGGAAATGAAAGATCACACCACAGGAGAATTGACGAATATCCTGCCAAAGGATAACTGCGAGATGAAGTTTGAATCTGTTCGAATTTATGATCGATGGGGTAAGGAAGTATTCCGGAGTGCGGAACGTGATTTCAAATGGGATGGAAAGGGAGAGATCGCAGGAGTTTACTTCTACTATCTGAAATATACCGAACGGGAATACAGAGGGACGGTGCTGTTGAGGTTCTGACGGTGACGTCAGTTACAACTTGATCTCGCGTATCAGAAAATCTTTTACGAATACCTCCTGATCCCTCCAGGCAACCCGCAGCCATACATCTTTCTTGCCTTTGATCTCAAGCTGGTGACCTTCACCAATAATAGCAACGACAGAGGCGCCGGCAGAAGGACCGTCCATTAAATATGTAGGGGCACCGGCTACGATACCGCGTTCATCTTTCAGACTGAAGTTTACATGAATGAATAATACTGTCAGGGTGATGGCGAACGCCATGCCTGTGAATGCTGGTTTGATCTTCAGCTTCACGCGCTGATAATACATGGAGGCGAACAGAAACACGGTGATGGAAGCGAGCAGCCAGGCGATGATGTTATAATGCTCTTGTAACCATGCGAGGGCACGGGTGGAGTCGTTGGTTTTGTAGCCTTCGAGGTTATTCTTTTCGGCGAGCTCTTCCATTTTTTTGAGAGCCTGTGCATCATCGGAAGCGATGAAATAAAGATTGAGATAATAAAGTGATTCGCCGAGGTGACCGAGACCCTCCTGTATATGTGCCATCTTCAGAAGCATGGAAGCGGAATAATTCCCTTCTTTATAAATGCCTTTGTAGAGGTCAAGCGCCTGTGTGTACTGTTTGTTATTATATGAGGAGTCGGCGGCTTTGAGAACGAATGTGGAAGGAGCAGCCATCACGGTGGAGGCCAAAGCGATAAAAACGATTACCAGAATATTACAAACCCTCTTTTGCATATTTTTCACTTCCTGCTACCTTTGCGGGCTCAATTACGGAAAACCCCTTAAAACGGGCAAATATTTGCAAGTCAGAGGGAGTAATTGAGGCATGAAAGGCAAATACGTTGACCGCGAAGCTTTAGCAAGGCGGGCAAAGTAAGAAATAGGTAAGCGTAGTTCGTTAACAAATGGACTGCGTCGGCCGAAAAAGTAATTGACGTTTTGAGGCTCTCAAAGGACAGTGTCCAACGGAGCTGCCTCAGCGTAGTTGGATCTCGTAGCTCAGCTGGTAGAGCAATACACTTTTAATGTATGGGTCCTGGGTTCGAGTCCCAGCGGGGTCACTTGTAAATTTAGGGAAAGACAGTTCAAGTCTTTCTCCTTTTTATTGACCGACAATGGCTTACATGGTCATTGGTGACGGTTGGTCATTTCCACAAGTGTCTCGCAGGGAAATTTGTGGAATATTATGATTTACACAACTCTCTCAAATTCATGGATTTCCAAATGGTGTTTCTGGTTCCCCCGTAACCACGCAATATTTTGCGAGTTTCCACAAATAAGAACGATTCTTCTAGGTGTTTTTTAACAACGTTTCCACAACGAGAAACCTATGGAATCATTTTCGAAAATCATATTACAACAGCGCAAGGGTTACAGGGAAGTATTTATTTATTATTCGAGGTATGGAGCAAAATTCAGAGAGTCGACAAAAGTCAAAATATTTGATCTGGGAATTGTCGATGTGGAAGGGGTATTGAATGATTCGTTGAATAGGCATCGTATACAACAGCTGCATCAATGTATTGAGAATTTGATACGACAGCATTTCATACAATATGATGAACAGCCTCTTTGCCAGTGGTTAAGAATTGAGTTTAATAAACTTAGAATCAAGGAATACTTAGGGCAACCGGCATTCACTTCAGAAGAAATTGAGATGTCTGAATCAACATCATCGCAAATTTTAGAAAGTCAAGCCGGGAGCATTGAGGATGACATATTTTTCTACTGGCCTGATTTTATTGATGTCAAGCGACAGACTACCCGGACCGAAGGAACGATCAAAAGATACAATAATCTGTTGGTCACTATTCGGAAGTTCAAGGAGGCGAACATTGAGAAGGGATATGGTATGATTGGTTTGAATTCATTGAACCAGCCTTTCTTTAACGATCTTGTTTGCTACATGATAAAGGAGCACGAATATTTCCGGAATACAAAATCAGGCTCGATAACTTCCGAAATCCCTGAGACTGGCTTGAGTAATGAGACGATTATTAAAAGGCTCACCGATCTCATTGAATACCTGGGTTATTGTAAGCGAAGAAAAAATGTAAGTGTTGACACGGAGGCGCTCCTGGAGTATATCAAAATTTCCAAGTTCAAGTATGGCGTGGTTAAACAATGCGACTCCAAGAAATGGGAACTGACACTCACCATCGAAGAGTTGCAGTTTATGATCAATCTGGATTACTACGAACCGGAATTCTATGAGTCGTTGTCACTGATGCAAAAACGATATCTGGATATATTGATCTTTATGTGCTTACAAGGAACTGCACCTATTGACACTGAGAAAATAAAAGAGACTGACGTGGTAAGAGGAAAATTAGTGGGCGACAGAAGGAAAACCCGAACCGGTTTCAAAGTTGAGCTCGATCCAGTCGCTGAAATGATCCTGAAAAAATATTCTTATAACCTGAATTTTCATGATCAGAAATTTAATGACGCGATCAAAAAGATACTTATTACTGCTTTTGAATTGTATCGACCATATTTTGAAGACAAGTATGACGAAGAGTATGAGCTTATTTACACGCAAAGAAAATCAAAGGGTGACGAGGAGTTTCTGCTCATTCAGCATAAAGGTCTGTTTGCTGAAGCTATGACAGGTCGTAGGACGTTTATTACGAATCTTAACGAAGAAGCGAATGAAATTGGAATGCGGGAAAATATGAGAAGAACGGGGCATTCCAGAATTCAAACACACCTGGGTTATCAGAAGGATCGTCAAACGGGAAGAAACTCAAAAGTAAAAAGTTTGTTCGGAGTAAGTAAAATAATTCAATCCGAAGCAGTTGAAATAGATGTCAAATCAGTTTTTCGTGCGCGGCGCCAGCAGATTATTTTAAACGATATTATTTCGTGATGATAAGCTCTTCTTAAATTCTATCTCTTCTTTAATAAAAAAACTTTATTTCCGCAGGTTCAAATAACCAAGTAATCTTGAATAGCGGATATGCTACTGGCTGTTAATAAGAGGTATAGGCTTTGAAAGTTAAAAAGACTCCAAGCCCAAAGACAATCATCGCTTCTCCAATTATCAATACATTGTTATCTACAATCTTAAGTTGTGTTTCAGGCGCAAACATCCTGAATAACCCTAACAATATAGCCATACAACCGGTTAGCGTTATTAACGTCGGCCAATGCCATCCCCAGAGATTATGATTAAGTACAATGGAAAGACCCGCCACAAAAAGTAGAGACCCGTTCAGGTAAACTCCGGCAGCTGTATTATTAACCCATATATGTGAATTGTAAGCTTCCGATATAGTTAACACAATGATCGATGGGCCGATCAGTTTTGCGAGTTTCCTGGAATTCGTCATTGATTTATTTTTGGATGGTTAGAAAGGAAATTCAATAGTGAACACAGCACTATCCTTCACCTATTAAGGCAAGGTAAAACAGCAGAAACGCCGCGGCGCTCATTAATATTAATGTGATCGTTCCGAGAATGTTTGATTTTTTTCCATTAGTGAAATTTCCCATGATCGCGCGGTTGTTAGAAATATGCATCACGATAGCGATGATCACGGGAGAAGTAACTCCGTACAGGATGGCCGAATAGATCAATGCTTTGATAGGGCTTATGCCAATATAATTTATGGCGAGCCCCATGAGAAGAGATACGATGACGACCAGGTAGAAGGGGCGGGCTTCATGAAATTTCTTATCAAGTCCTTCTTCCCAGTCAAACGTCTCAGATATGATGTATGAGAGGGATCCGGCCAACACCGGTATAGCCAGGAAACCGGTGCCGATCACGCCAATGGCAAAAAGGTAGTAGGCGGCGTCACCTGCCAGAGGTTTGAGCGCTTCTGCCGCCTGCTGAACGGTCTCGATGTTGTTAATGCCTCCATTGAAAAGGACGGTCCCAGTGGTAAGGATAATAAAGAACATGACCACGTTTGAGAACAGCATTCCGAAGTTTACGTCAAGGCGCATTCTGTTGATCAACCTTTTATCGACAACGACGTTTTGCTGATGCTTAAGATCTTCTGATTCCATGGTCGCTTGCCAGAAAAACAAATAAGGTGAGATGGTGGTGCCGAGTACCGCTACCAGGATGGCTACATATTCTTTGTTGAAATGAATTTCAGGAACCAGTGTATTGTAGAGGATCATATTCCAGTCCTGCTTAGTCAAGAATGGAACAACAAGGTAAACCAGTAAGACAATGCAAAGATATTTTAGTGTGCTTGCGATTTTGTTATAAGGCCAGTAGACAATCGCGACTATAAGCATAACCGTAAAAAGGACACTAAAAATCCCGGGATGTACTGCTGGAACAATCAAGTTGGCGACAGCGCCCATGCCAGCGATATCCGCTCCAATGTTGAGTACGATCGCGGGAAAGCTAAATAATACCATCAGGTACAAAACAGATTTTGGGTAATGTTTTTTCAAGGTACCGGTAAGTCCCGAGGAGGTGACAAGCCCGATCCGCGCGCACATTTCCTGTATCGAGGCCATTAATGGAAAGGTGATGAGTGCTGTCCAGAGTGTTGATAGGCCAAAGCTTGCACCCGCCTGTGAATAAGTGGCGATGCCGGAAGGATCATCATCACTGGAGCCGGTAATAAGACCTGGCCCAAGGGTTGAAAAGAAATTTTTTATCCTGCGTCCCAGTGTTGCTTTCCTGGAAGGTGATAACGACGTGTCATGGATCTTAACCATTTCCATGCATCAGCTTTGTTGAACGGCATCCTTCATGTGGCGATAGATCCGCTTGATCTTTCGTTCGATGGAGGCATCGTTAAATGGATTGGTGGTTACAATGCGATTGACATCCCTGATAAGGTGATGGGTGAGTTCCCCGGCTCTTTTCATTCCTGAATGATACGCTTTCCGGAACTGATAGTCCCGGACCAGGAAACGAAGGCGCAGGATCTCCAGCTTGAGCTTGTATTTTTCCATCTCATGGGAAAAGACTTTCGTTTGTATCAATGAGAGGAATTGTTCAGATAGTTTTTGTTCGATGGACAGGAGACACGATGTGATGTTTGTTTTGTGCGAGGTCAGTTGCAGGTTATTATCAACGGCGGTCAGGAGCAATGCTTCTAACTGTTGAAAAAGAGGTTGCAGCTCAATGGCTTCGATCCCTGGCATGGCTGAAACTGCCTTTTTTAATTCCAGCACATGGTGCAAGAATTCAAGGTTCAGTATCCTGAATTTTTCCTGGACTTTTTCTGGTTGGCTGCCAAGCTCCTTGCCGAGCAACTCCAGTTCTTGTGGTACGTCAAGGAGGTTCAGAATGATCTGGTGTAAAACGGCTGTTTTTTCACCTGAATTGATTGCGTCCATACCTTAATAATTTACCGAACTTACTTCCGAGCGCAGTATGGGAATATGACGTTTGTCAGTCCCCTCAATGAATTTGCTCATGGCGGAGGGAACTTGTAAATTTTGAGGATGCTATAATCACAAAAACAGTAACCTATGCCGCTTTCCCCCGAAAACCGACAGCTTATTTTTGACACGATTAAAAACAGTTTGAAAAAATGCTCTCCGCCGATGGTAGTGGCAAAAGATAAAAAAGATGTCTTCGAGCTGATTGGAAATATTCCCGTACCGTATGGGAGCACAAAGAAAATTATTCCAGGAATGTATTTTTCATCCGTCGTACCGCGCAAGGATATGGTGAGCTTCTATTTTGTTCCGATGTATTACCACGAAAAAGATTATGCCGATGTCATTCCAAATCTTGGAAAATGCCTGAAAGGAAAGATCTGTTTTAATTTCAGGAAGCCCGAGCAGGTACATGTAAAGGAGCTGGAAAAAATGCTCAGGCAGGGTGTGAAAGCATGGAAAAACAACAAGTATATGAAGTAGTGTTGATGCGTTTTATTTACTGCTTCGGCGTTTCTTCAGCAACATTTCGATAGACCTGGGAACAGGACGGCAATGACAGGCGACCTGATGCGCGGCGTGCCAGGTTAAACGCTCCTCAAGCGTAGCATTCTTTTTCATAGGATGCTGCTGGTGCCAGGTTTTATTCATTTTCTTTTCGGCTTTTTAAAATCATAGATGTCTTTGAGCACCACGGAGTCACCCTGCTCATTGATCACACGAAGATCGTACCGAAAGGTAACGCGGGTGCCAATCGGAGAATTGAAATAGATCGTCCATGCATCCGTTTCGCTGGTACCGATGCACCCATGGGAGAAAGGCTGACCGAGGGTGTTGGGATTAGAGGTAGGATGGATCAAGGTGCCGTAACGGATGCCATTAATGGAAGGCTCAAGCCAGGGAATCACAGGCATCTTAGTATAGCGCCCATCGTCCCGGCAGGTCCGTTCATATTTTTTTCCTGTCTCCGGGTTGACAATGTAAGGCAGGTGGGCGATCCTGATGATTTCCCCTTCGCCTACGGGTGTCCGAAGATTGACGACGTGCTTGGCCACTTCGAGGTATTCTTCTTTATTTCTACCCACGCGCACAGGACATATTAATATAGTGTCGCCTCCCTGCATCAATCGAAGTTTGAATTCCGGAATGTTCACGTCAATCCAGGTAGAAGCCAGCTTTGCGTGAATGGACGCTGCAGCCAGGCTATCGGGGAGAAGGATGCTATCACCTGCATGAAGAATGATATGAACAGGCTGGTCATAGAGGAATATATTTCGTTTCATTCTCTCATAATAGTCAGTTGCTTTCAGTGAATCCATGATCCACGGATTAACGTGTGCCAGAACGTATTCATCCAGGTGAAGTGATGAGTCGGCCATTGATGCAACACCTTGTAAATAGTCAAAGTAATCCTTGATCCGTATGTCGTGGTCTACACGATGATAGACCACCGGTATCTTACTAAAAGAAGGGAGCGTGTTCAGTGTATCGGGTTGTAGCCACGATGAAATATTTTCTTTGTAGTGATTGACCGAAAGAGGGATCAATACAATCAACAGGATCGCAAGAATCGAGAACAGGATGTGTTTATGGGAGGGCATTTTGTAAATTCATTTTGAATCGGGGGCCATCACCGTCTCGATTTTGGAAAACAGCTCATTCTTGAATTGACGGTATCGACCGCTGAACCCGCAAGTCATTCATCAGCGCACGGTGCTGCTGCAGGTATTGCTGGTCGGGTTCTTTTCGTTCACGGTAAAAGTTTGAAAGTTTACTTTCGTGATCGAGTAACTGGCTGCGGTAATGGGTGACCAGGTGGCTGGAGTAATAGGTGATAAAGTTCTGAAGATTGGAAATGATAACCTTATTGGCAGGGTCTGTAAATTTTGGTCCAAAGATGTCGAGCAGCTTTTGATAGAACATGGTTTCCCGGCTCCAGAGTCCGGTGGTCGAGAGCCATTCGAGCGTTTGGTGGTGAAGGTTATCAGCGTCGAGTTGTAAGATATAGTTTCGTCCCGTGAGCGGCATGAGTTAGTTGCAATCGTTTTACGTTTTCCAAACCTACCGATTGGTCAACCTGTGTAACATGACAGAAGTCAGCAGGCAAACTGATACTGATCGTGTGGAATTGAACCGCGCGTCCATCATGCCACGGGAGATGGAGATGATATCCACCTCCTGTAACAGGATAGAACCTTATGCGAGAACGGGCACCTCGACGACGATTTGATTCTTAATAGTAAACACGCCGGGTGCTGCCCAGGCGGCACGTTCAGCTTCCAGTTTTTCAAGATAGGAGCGAACCGTTCCAGTGAGGGTAACGAGCGAACCGTTAACATCGACCTTTATGGTGGCTGAATCGATAGCAGCACTGCGTTGAAAGGCCGCGGCGATCGTATTGCGAACGTCGTTTGCCTTGAGGGTTACATTGAGCCTGATGTCGTTGCTCACTCCGGTCACCCCGGTTAAATTCTGCGCGATGCGTCCGGCATACCGACGCTGATAGTCGTAGTCAACGACGCCTTCCAGGTAAACCCATCCATTTTCAACCCGTACCTTGAGATAAATTTCACTTAAAGCGCTGTTCCATTTGAAAATGTTGTTGAGACCCTCGGCGATATCCGTATCGGTACGCTTTGAATAGCGTCCCGGCAAGCGGACTTCAATGTCCTCGGCTACCACTTTAACACCGGAGACCCGCTGGGCAGCACGTTCAGCAGACACTTTCTTATGAAACGAATCGACATAGCCGCTTAAGGTTACCACTCCATCGTTGGCTGTAACACCGATCAGGGCACTGGTTTCTTTCAGTGTTGGATCCCAGGAGAGTTCGTTCATCACATCTTCCTGTAATTCTTTGTTTGTTTTCATAGTATGTTTTGTTGTTGAATTGAAATAGGACCTTAAAAGGTAATGGCTACTGTATGTTATGCCAGCTCTTTTTCATATAGTTTCTTGCTGGTTTTTTTTGAGGTTCGTTTCAGCACATACGTCCATACCGGGCAGGTCAGGCGGTTGACGACGCTTTCTGCAATGCTGCCGGTAAGAAGGTGCGCCAATCCGCTTCTTCCATGGGTGGCCATTGCAATGAGATCAGCTTTTCGCTCACGGGCAAAGTCCAGGATACCGTCTTGCTCACTCGGCGCGTTGCGGATGTTATAAGTAATGTTGGTCAGCTGATAGAACTGGCAATAGTCTTCGAAATCTTTTTCACTGATCGATTGGCCTGGACGATTGATGTGCAGCAGATGGATCGTGGCGTTGAGTGATTGCTGAAGCGCCTTTAGCTCCTTTATAAAATCCAGCTGATTCAGTTCAAAGGTGGTCGGTAAAATGATATGCTTGATGGAAGAGAATTCGCGGGCTTTCCGAATTGCAAAAACCGGTATTGCTGAGAAACGGACTACGCGTTCGGTATTGGAGCCAACGAAAAATTCTTTCAGGCCGGTAACCCCATGTGTACCCATAACAATATCGTCGAAGGAGGTTGTTTGGGAATATAGCTGGATGGTCATCGCAACAGGACCTTGTTTTACCTCGAGGTTGATGGCGGGCATGTCAGGAGCATATTTTTTGCAGAGTATTTCGAATTTCTGCTGTGCCTGCCGGGTTAACGATTCGTAGATGCGGTTGTCGACAATAAAGGTTTGTCCCAGCATCGGGTCAGCGAGTGGCGGAATGTCAATGACGTGTAACAGTGTTATGCTTGCGTTCACTGAGCGTGCGAATGAGACTCCAAACTTAAACGCTTCGGTGAATGTTTTGGAAAAATCACAGGGGATAAGAATTTTTTTCATAGCAGTATGGATCATTTGCTTTTCTGATACCCGAAATTGAGAGTACGGCTGAAAAAAATTCATGATCCCTGTAAGGAGACCCGGTGATGTTTATCAGGTTTATCCGAAGCAAGGGATGCTGATAAAGATGATCATGCCACCTGATTTTTGTCAGTCAATAAGCACATCGCTGCCCGCATCTTTAGTGTTCAATTTATTATTATGAAACCACTACGCTGGAGATCGGTCATTCTATTCGTGTTCGTCATTTCGCTTGTTACCTGGTTCGTGCTGACTCTTTGGGCGGAAGTTCAGGGCCCTGCGAAACACTGGACGTTCGGTCCGAAGATGTCCCGCCCCCAGGTGCTGATCGTATATGATCCGGATCCTTTTTATAACCTGGACGAGCAGGTGTGCCGCGCATTTGGCGAAGCGTTGGCCGATTCCGGTGTATCCGGTATGGTCGCCACGGTTGCTGCAGCAAAGGAGCTTCACGGTGAACACTTCAATGTGTATGTGTTTTGTGCCAATACCTATAACTGGAGACCCGACTGGTCGGTGACCCATTTCATCCAACAAGATGTGATGATCAAGGCAAGGCCGGTTATTGCGCTCACTCTTGGTGCAGGGTCAACCCAATGGTCCCAGGCGGCCTTTGAAAAAGTGATCACGGCACGTGGTGGAATGCTGATCGAATCGAAATCCTTGTGGTTACTAAGACCCAACGATGAGACGAGAATGGAAGAGGACAACGCTGAGGTTGCGCGGTCGGTTGTATATGAATGGGCGCTGGAACTGATCGATGAACTTCATCCTTATGTAAAACAGGACAGTCTGTGATAGACGGGCCATTCTTGGACGTCAGTCTAAAAAAATAATCTATCGATTGGTTCAGGATGGAACTACCACCACCGGGATCTTCACACTTTTCAAAAAGTGGTCGAAGGTCATGCGTTTGTAATCGGTAAAGCTATCAACAATCGTGTTGCCCATCACGATCAGTCCTACCGGGCGTTTCTTTAAAAACATTTCAATCCGGAAAGGATAAAATCCGATCTCGGTAATGAAGTCGCAGGTGAACGTCTGGTTTTGGACAAGGTCCTTTTGCAGGGCATCAAACTTCCGCGATGCTTCTTCTTCCATATCGCGCTTGAGGTGAAGTGTTTCCCGGTCGTCGGTGGAAGTGATAAGGCGGTAACAAAAAAGCACGGTCACGCGAGCGTGATTATCGGAAGCCAGCTTGATCGCCCAGCGCAACGCTTTTTGAGAAGACTCCGAGAAGTCGATCACACACAATATCGAGTTTTGATATAAGAGCTTTTCCATGTACGGATTCCGCCGGTGGTTAATTGCCAAAACTATTGTTGTGGCAAATGTTAAATGCCTGTGTTAATCAGAGGGAAAACTGATTTTTGTCATGCCTGCCAGGGCACAGGAGGAACTAATTTTAACCCAAACAAGCGGTTTTTAGTATCTTGGACAAATTAGCGCCTCGTGTTATGCCTGACAAAAAACCGCTGGAGATATCCTTCGTTTCCAGTGATACGTTCCGTGAAATTTTTCAGACCTCTGCCGAAGGAATTATCATGGTCGATGCCGTCGGAAAAATCCTGCTGGCCAACCCGGTATCGGAAAAAATGTTTGGATACGAACAAGGCACCCTGGTAGGACATAAGCTGGAAGATTTACTCCCGGAACGCCTTCGCGTAATGCACCTTGGGTTCCGTAAAGGTTTTAACGACGCACCCTCACCTCGTCGCATGGGTATTGGACGGGATCTGCAAGCCTTGCGTCTGGATGGAACTGAATTTCCCGTAGAGATCAGTTTGAGTTATACCCGCATGAATGACCAATTGCTGAGCATGGCATTCATCACTGATATCTCACAGCGGAAGGTCGCCGAGGATCGACTTAAAAAAAGCGAAGAACAGTTAATTGAGTACGCCGGTGAACTGGAGAAGAAGGTGCAGTCACGGACCGAGGCATTGAACATGACCGTCACCAAGCTTGAAAAAGCGAATGCGGACCTCCAGCACGAGATACGTATTCGGCAGGAGGCGGAAGAGGAGACCCGCAAAGCCCTGGAGAAAGAACGCGAGCTTAACGAGCTGAAATCAAAATTTGTTTCGATTGCTTCCCATGAGTTTCGAACTCCATTGAGTTCAATCCTTAGCTCGACGTCCCTTATTAAACAATACCGTGATCGCTCCGAGCCGGAAAAGATGGATAAGCATATTGAACGGATCAAGTCTTCGGTGCAGCATCTCACAACCATCCTTAATGATTTCCTGTCGCTTGGTAAGCTTGAGGAAGGGCGCATGGAGATCATAAAAGAAGAGCTTACGCTTGCTTCTTTCTTTAATGAGATGAACGAAGAGATGAAGCCTATTCTGAAGGCCAACCAGCATCTCATCATAAGCAATGAGCAAGGTCAGGAAACGTTTGTCACCGATGCCAAAATATTGCGCAGCATTTTATTCAACCTGGTTTCCAATGCCAGCAAGTATTCCCCGGAAGGAAAGGATATTGTAATTGAGATAAAAAAAACGAAAGACACCATAGCAATCGATGTGAAGGATGAAGGGATTGGTATTCCTGCCGCTGAGGTGAAGCACATCTTTGATCGCTTCTTCCGGGCGACCAACTCATCGACGATCCAGGGAACGGGTCTTGGGCTTAACATCGTGAAGCGCTACGTTGAATTACTAGAAGGAACTATCCGGTTTTCTTCCAAGGAAGGAGCCGGAAGTACGTTTAGCATTACTCTACCTAACCAATAGCATGAAAAAAATTCTCCTCATTGAAGACAATGCCGATGTGCGCGAGAACACGGCAGAAATTCTATCACTGGCTTCTTACGACGTGATCACCGCGGTTAACGGAAAAGAAGGAGCGGAGACAGCGCAGAAAGTGTTGCCCGACCTGATTGTTTGTGATATTATGATGCCGGAGCTTGACGGTTACGGTGTGCTGCACATCCTGAGCAAGCGTCCTGAAACGGCATCGATTCCGTTTATCTTCCTGACGGCAAAAGCAGAAAAGCAGGACATGCGCAAAGGGATGAATCTGGGAGCGGATGATTATCTCACCAAGCCCTTCGATGATACCGAGCTGCTCAACGCGATCGAAGTGCGTTTAAAAAACATGAACATTATAAGAAGTATGACGCGACGCCCGAAGGGCTCGATGCTTTCATACAGGATGCCGGCCAGGCGCTCAAAGTGAAAGATCTTGGGAAGGATCGAAAAGTAAAAACGTATAAGAAGAAGGCGGAAATTTTTGTGGAGGGTGATACACCATTGCATGTGTATTTGGTTAAATCCGGTAGTGTGAAACTTTTCAAGTCACACCCGGATGGAAAGGAGCTGATCATCAGCCTTTGCAAACCCAACGATTATTTCGGATTCGAAGCCATTCTGGAAAACACGGATTACCAGGAATCGGCTGTGGCGATGGAAGATTCAGAAGTGATCAGCATTCCCCGACAGGATTTCCTTACGCTGCTCTATGCCAGTCCTGAATTATCAAAAGTGTTCATTTCGCTTCTCTGCCAGAAGCTGAAAGAAAAAGAAACGCAGTTGTTACACCTTGCCTATAACTCGGTTCGTCAACGTACGGCGGAAGCATTACTGAAGGTAGTCGGTTCAAAAGATTCCGGAGAAACGCTTTCCATTTCGCGCGACGACCTTGCCAAGATGGTGGGTACGGCGTCTGAATCGGTGATCCGCGTGTTGTCCGAATTCAAGGACGAGGGCCTTATCGAGATTGAATCCGGAAGGATTAAAATTCTTCATCCCGCCAAGCTTGAAAAGGTGGTGCGTTGGAATGTTGCCCGGAAGTAACTGCTCACCTTTTTGATGCACTGCGATTAAAGCAGTATCGCAGCAACTTTTCTATTTCTACCACGGCAAAGATCACCAGCGAAAAAACGATCACCAGTGTCATTTCATAAAGTGACAGCGGTTGTGTTTTAAAGATTGCGTTACAGCCAGGAACATAGATCACCATTAACTGGGCAGCAATGGTTACCGCGATGGCAGCCATCATCGGTTTGTTAGCGAAATGATTTGTCTGAAAGAATGATTTGGCTCCTGACTTGATCGCCAACAGGTGAGAGAGCTGGCTGAAGCACAACACCGAGAAAGTCATTGTTTGCCAGGCGGAATCATGATGAGCGATTGTATAGATCTGCATCAGCAGCGTTACGGCTCCGGTTAACAATCCATAAAAAATAATATGGCGCGTCAGGGCGGTGGAGAATATTCCCTGCCTGGGATCACGGGGATTTCGCTGCATGATATTTTCTTCGGCAGGCTCGGAAGAAAGTGCGAGTCCTGGTAGTCCATCAGTGAGAAGATTTACCCAAAGGATATGAACGGGCAATAGGGGAATGGGAAGACCGGCGAGCGAGGCAACGAACAACGTGGCGATCTCACCGGTGTTACCCGTCATGATGTATTTAATAAACTTGAGTATGTTATCAAAGATGCGCCGGCCCTGGCGGATTGCCTTCACGATGGTGGCAAAATTATCATCGAGGAGAATCATGTGTGCGGCTTCTTTGGCCACTTCCGTACCGGTGCGTCCCATTGCGATCCCGATGTCAGCGTTTCGGAGTGCCGGTGCGTCGTTCACCCCATCACCGGTCATGGCAATGAATTGATGTCTTTCGCGTAACGCTTTGATGATACGCAGCTTCTGATCAGGATTCACGCGCGCATAGACACGGATATGTTCAACCCTTTCCATAAACTGCTGCTCAGACAGTTGACGAAGTTCATGTCCTTCCAGTACAAGATCTTTTTCTGAAGAAATGATACCCAGCCGCTCCGCCACCGATGTTGCCGTTAGCTTATGATCACCTGTTATCATGACGGCGGTCACTCCGGCGGCTTTACATTGAGCAATCGCTTCTTTTGCTTCTTCACGGGTAGGGTCCATCATGGCGGCGATGCCAATGAAGGTTAGTTCCTGTTCAACCTCACCTATATTGATGTTTGACAGGTGGGTGTTGATCCTTTTCACGGCATAACCCAGGACACGATATCCTTGAGAGGCCATCTTGTTGGCTTTCTCCTGAAAGAAAGAACGCTCGGAGTCCTGATGGTGGGCAAGTTTTTCAAGGAGCACTTCTACTGATCCTTTGACAAAGGCGATAACGCCGTCTGAAGTCCCGTGAAGTGTGGTCATGCACCTGCGGGAAGGATCAAAAGGAAGTTCGGCAATGCGTGGAAGTTCTTTCTCAAGCGCGGATCGATTATAGTGTTGAGCCGCGGCAAATTGCGCGAGGCCAAGCTCAGTTGATTCGCCGGTTAACTCCCCGTGTTGGTTGCTGACCACATCAGTATTCAACGCCATCGCAGTCAACAGAAGATTTTTTCCGGGCAAATAGTGATTGTATCCTGCGCCAAGATCAGGTTCGTATAATTCGGTCACTTCCATTTTGTTCATGGTCAGCGTGCCGGTCTTGTCCGAACAGATATAGGTGATCGATCCCAATGTTTCCACCGCCGGGAGCTTTCGAACCAGTACGTTTTGTTTCACTAGTTGCCGTGCACCGCGCGCCAGCACGATGGTGGATACCGCAGGAAGGGCTTCCGGTATGGCGGCAACAGCCAGTGAGATCGCGGTGAGCAATACGATTGACCAGGGACCTCCTCGAAGAATTCCAATAAAGAAAAATACTATGCAAAGCAGCAGGATCGCAATCGTCAGTCGCTTGCTGAAAGCATCCAGTCGTAGTTGTAATGGCGTACGGGTGTTGCCCTGCTGGATCATTGAGGCGATACGCCCGATCTCTGTTTTCATACCGGTGGCAACAACATAGGCCGTTCCGCGTCCGCTGGTAACCATCGTTCCATTGTAGCCCAGGTTGATACGGTCACCGAGGGGATAGTCGCCGTGTGGTAAGGATGCGGTGATCTTGCTGACGTTAGATGATTCCCCGGTGAGAGAGGATTCATCAACTTTCAATGCGTGGACTTCGATAAAACGGAGGTCGGCGGGGATGATGTTGCCGGCTTCCATCACCACCAGGTCACCCGGTAATAATTCAGAGGCAGGAATTTCTATTGTCTCACCGTTGCGGATAACACTGGCTTTGGTGATCACAATTTTTTCAAGCGCCTCCAGCGCGTGTTCTGCATTGCGCTCTTGAAGCAGGCCAATGACAGTGTTGATAATGACAATGGCAATGATCACATAGGCATCGGTCATTTCACCGATAAAGCCCGAGACAACACTGGCCACGATCAGGATTATGATCATAAAGTCCGTCAGCTGCCCGAAGAGCATTTGAAGAAATGTTTTTTTCTTTTTAATCACCAGAAGATTTCGTCCGTATTGTTTCTGACGCTCTGGAACCGATGCGGGGTGAATGCCGCCACTACCCGTGTTAAACTCTGCGGTTATGTCTTCCAGTGATTTGATGTGATAGCTCATGGAAGCAATAAAGAAGTTGAAAGCAGCACTTCTCCTGCAGAATGTTTGGATACCACATGATTAAAATCAGTCTTCCGACACTACACTGAATTTACTTTCGTGGCACGCATGCACATCACCACCACCTCCGTAACAAAAAAACTTTCCCTTCTCATTCTGATCGTAGCAGTGTTGTACGTTGGGCGTTCGCTGCTCATACCGGTAGCCATTGCCGGTTTGCTTGCCATGCTGCTGCTGCCATTGAGCCAGTGGCTTGAGCGATGGAAGCTACCTAAATTCATCGCGGTCCTCTGTTGTCTGTTATTAATATTGGCATTAGTTGGCACTCTTGTCTGGATAGTAAGCTGGCAAGTGTCGGCCTTAATTCAGGATATTGCGCTCGTCAGGGAACGGGTGTCGGTCACGGTCAAGGAAGTGCAGGCATTTCTTTTTAACCAGTTTGGTATTTCAAGCGAGCGGCAAAATGACGTCCTGTTCAACGAACAGTTCTCGGTTGCGGGAATCATTACGCAGGCGCTGGGGTCGATGACACAACTCCTCGGAGAGATCGTACTGGTAACGGCATATGTATTTTTATTTCTTTATTACCGTAATCATCTAAAGCGATTTTACTTACAGGCTTTAAAGCCGAATCATCGCCGCGAAGGTTATCAGGTGCTCATGAACATCACGCGTGTTTCCCAGCAATATCTTCTTGGATTGAGCAAGATGATTGGCTGCCTGTGGATATTGTATGGGATTGGCTTTACACTGATCGGCGTGAAGAACCCGATCTTCTTTGCTGTCTTTTGTGGCTTTTGCGAGATCATCCCCTTCATAGGTAATATCACCGGTACTTCGTTAACACTGCTCGTATCCCTTGTACAGGGCGCGGAGTTGTCGATGCTCCTGGGAATCCTTTTCGTCTATGGTACGATCCAGTTTATCCAGGGCTGGATCCTGGAACCGTTGATATTGGGCCACGAGGTACGCATCAATCCGCTTGCTACCGTGGTAGCCCTCGTGATCGGTGGAATGCTGTGGGGAATTGCCGGGATTTTTCTGGCCATTCCACTAGTGGCAATGTTTAAGGTGACCTGTGATCACATCGATTCCCTTAAGGCGGTTGGATTTCTTATCGGCATGCCTTCGGGTCATAAGACATTACGTCGTTAATGATATCACGTATTATTTATTTGTACTGAATACTTAATATTTAATTCTTACTTGTCCAGGTTTACCAGTAGAAGCACACCCATGACAAGGATGATAATAAGCAGGGTCTTTCGAAAGCTTTCCTGGGATATCTTCTCCAGAAGTTGTTTGCCCAGGTAGCTACCCGCAAAGGATGCAACCAGTAAAAACGGTAAGTACCATAGCATTCGATTCTCCAGGAAATCGCTGTCTAAGTAAATAATGCTTCGCGAAAGGTCGACGCCAAAATCAATGGCAGCCGAAGTGCCGACAAAAAGATTTTTCTTAAGATTGAAGGATGCCAGGATCAGTCCACGGATCGCGCCACCGGTTCCAACAAACCCCGCGAGGAAACCAGCCAGGGCGCCACCGGCGACGGAATTGAACAAGGTCGGGGCAATTTTGATATCGGGCTTTGCCAGGAAAAGAATACTGAAAGCAATCAGAAAAATTCCAAGCACTGTACGTGCGTATTGAAAGGTAATGAGTGTAGTGAGAAAGGCTCCTGCAATGGCGAGCACAACGCTGGAGATGCCCAGCCAGGCGACAAGCTTCCAGTCAATGTGGTTCCAGAATAAAAATAGTTTGGAGGAGTTGCTGAACACATGCAACAGTCCGGTAAGGGCGAGCACGGTTTGAAAATCATAAAACAATTGTGCGATCGAAACAAAAAAGATTGAGGATCCAAAGCCTCCAATTGTTCCGAGGATTTCTACAATGATGGTCAGCAAGAATAGTAAGAGATAGGAGAGGAATGAAAAATTCATCCAGTGATTCCTTGATGTGAATGATAGGATAACTTCTCGCTGTACTGGTTCGGCCTCCAGAGCCCTTCGTGTTTGTAGTTACCCGCCAGGATTAGAAAGGCAATGGACATGACGAGCGCCGCCGGGAATTCATATCCGCCCAGGGTGGTGATAAAAATTCCATAAGCCGCCGCAAGGATCATTGCTGCGGTAGCCCATCGTCGTGGAAGGATTAATCCGATGCCGATGAGAAGCTGAAGTGCGGCAAGGCTTCGTACAACGGAAGCGATCAGGTGCTGAGAAAATCCGATGACATGATTTTTAAAGAGTGGCAGCACGGACATCTCCTGTGTGGAAGACAGTGTGGCAAGGTCGGAGAGGTTGTGCAAATTGAAAACCGCTGAACCGAGAAAGATGAGGGAAAAGAAGCTTCTCGCCAGGTGCGGCCGCGTGACGGCACCGATTACAGCGAAAGCGAAGATGGTATTGGCAAGCAGGGCGAGCTCCACGTTATTTTCCATGGCTTTTTTAAGGCAAGGAACATTGCCTGTCTTTTTAATACCATGACAAAAATCAGGTTCATGAAAGAGTATTATCAGGGGACGTCTGCACTATAAGTTGTCACTTGGTCCTGTCAAGAAAACCACTGAAGATGAGTCTTGCTTCCGCTAATCTCAAAACAAAACCCGCTACCATCCTTTGCCTGAATGGTGGATCGTCCAGCATCAAGTTCGCCGTGTATGCCCAGGATTCTTTAACCGTTCCGTTACTGCAGGGTGCGGTAAAAAACATCGGCGTGAACACCCGGTTCGAGTATTCGGACAACGGTGCGGACGTTCATACCAATCTTCATTTAAAAGCGGAGAATCCGGAACTGGCCATTCATTTTCTGATAGGCTGGCTTGCACGGCAATCCAATGTGGGTGAAATAATATATATCGGTCATCGTATTGTTCAGGGTCTGGAGCATACCGGACCGGTGCGAATTGATGCTTCATTGATGGGCCGACTGCGACTGGTGGAGAGTTATGCCCCGGATCATTTGCCCAGGGAAATCCGCCTCATTGATGCGTGTGAAAAAGCATTCCCGTCAGCACAACAGATCGCCTGTTTTGATACTTCCTTTCACCAGGCAATGCCCCAGCTTGCACGCTACCTGCCCTTGCCGGAGCGCTACTATAATAAAGGTGTACGCCGATATGGCTTCCATGGCATCTCTTATGAGTACCTGTTGCAAGAGTTAAATGACCGTGAACAGAGTTCCGTTGCCCGGCACCATGTAATCATGGCTCACCTGGGAAACGGTTCGAGCCTGGTGGCGCTGAAAGATGGTATACCAATGGATACCACCATGAGCTTTACACCCACATCGGGAGTGATGATGGGTTCCCGCACGGGTGATCTCGATCCGGGATTGATCACCTACCTTCTTCAAAATGAAGGACTCACGAAGGAACAATTCTCTCACCTGGTGAATCACGAGTCGGGATTAAAGGGTATTTCGGGCATCAGTGGAGACGTGTTAGAACTACTGGTACATGAAAAGAAAAGCAGCCAGGCAACACTGGCCATTGATCTGTATTGTTACCACATCAGGAAAGCCATCGGGTCGCTTAGTGCCGTATTGGGCGGACTTGATACGATCATCTTCTCAGGGGGCATTGGTGAAAATTCACCGGTGATCCGCCGCCGCATTTGTGGAGGGCTGCAATACCTGGGCATTGAGCTCGATGAAGAACGCAACATCCACAATAAAGACATGATCTCCACGCGCTTCCGTAATGTCAACGTTCGTGTGATCAGAACAAATGAAGAACTTATGATTGCCCGAAGTGTGCTCGCGGTTGTTCAAAAAGAACCGGTGAATGCAAACCAATTATGTAACGCTTAACGAAATAATCATGACTGAGCTGATTGAAAAAAAACTCCCGGCATCCGAAAATGTGATGCTGATGAACCGGATGAACCGCTACTGGAAGGCCGCGAATTATTTAGCGGTTGGCCAGATCTATCTCTATGCGAATGCGCTATTGAAAGAGCCGTTAACACTCAAGCATATCAAGCCAAGGCTGCTCGGACATTGGGGCACGACACCCGGATTGAATTTTCTTTATGTTCATTTCAATCGCCTGATCAACGAGTTTGATCTCAATATGATCTTTGTAACAGGACCGGGTCATGGCGGACCGGGCATTGTTGCCAACACCTATCTGGAAGGAACTTACAGTGAACTCTATCCAGAGATCACTCAGGATGAAGATGGAATGAAGAAACTATTCAAACAGTTTTCATTTCCGGGTGGCATTCCCAGTCACGTAGCACCGGAAACACCGGGCTCTATTCATGAGGGAGGCGAACTGGGCTATTCGTTATTACATGCGTTCGGCGCTGTGTTTGATAATCCCGATCTGATTGTAGCCTGTGTAGTAGGCGATGGTGAAGCGGAGACGGGTGCGCTTGCCACGAGCTGGCACTCGAATAAGTTTCTTAATCCGGAACATGATGGCGCGGTGATTCCTATCCTTCACCTGAACGGATATAAGATTGCCAATCCATCCGTGCTGTCTCGTATTCCTGAGGCGGAGCTGGAACAGCTATTGAAAGGCTATGGATATAAGCCCTATTTCATTGAAGGCGATGTTGCGGAAGTATTGCATGTGCAGCTTGCCGATATCCTTGACACTATTATATATGAGATCAAGGCAATTCAAACAGAGGCGCGGACCAACGGTTTTTCAAAGCGTCCGACGTGGCCTATGATTGTTTTTAAAACGCCAAAAGGATGGACGGGTCCAAGAATGGTCGATGGGGTGGCGATTGAAAACACCTGGCGGTCCCATCAGGTGCCGCTAAGTGAACTCGCTGAAAAGCCGGAGCATATCGCGATACTTGAAGCGTGGATGAAAAGCTATGAACCTGAAAAATTGTTTGATAAAAATGGAAAGCTGATTAAGGAGCTTGTCGCCCTTGCACCGAAGGGTGAACGCCGTATGGGTTCCAACCCGCATGCCAATGGAGGTCAAGTGCTTCATCCACTTGCCATGCCTGACTTCAGAAAAGTGGGAATACGCGTGGAGCGTCCCGGAACGCAGATCGCTGAGGCAACCGTGATCATGGGAGCATTCCTGCGTGAAGTGATGCGCATCAATTGGGAGAAACGCAATTTCCGTTTGTTTGGTCCCGATGAAACTTCATCCAATCGGTTATCGAAAGTGTTTGATATCACGTCACGCACTTCTGTTGCTACAATCCTGGACACAGATGATCATATTTCCCCGGACGGACGCGTGATGGAAATCTTAAGCGAGCAATGTTGCCAGGGATGGCTGGAAGGTTACCTGCTCACTGGTCGTCATGGGTTATTTTCCTGTTATGAGGCGTTCGTACAGATTGTTGACTCCATGTTTAACCAGCATGCTAAGTGGCTCAAGGTAGCAGGACATGTGGAGTGGCGTGCACCGATTGCATCATTTAATTATCTATTGACTTCGCATGTGTGGCGACAAGATCATAATGGGAACAGTCATCAGGACCCGGGCTTTCTGGATATTGTTGCCAATAAGTCTTCGGACATCGTGCGCATCTATTTACCTCCCGATGCCAATACCTTATTGAGTGTGACCGATCATTGCCTTCGTAGCAGGAATTATATTAACGTGATCGTGGCGGGAAAACAACCGGCCATCCAATGGCTGGACATGGAAGCAGCGGTAAAGCATTGTTCAACGGGTCTGGGCATCTGGCAGTGGGCGAGCAACGATGAAGGATCCGAGCCCGATGTGGTGATGGCGTGCGCGGGCGATGTGCCGACCCTGGAGACGATCGCGGCAGTTCAGCTATTGCGCGAACATCTCCCTGAATTAAAGATACGCGTGATCAATGTGGTGGACCTGATGACGCTTCAGCCACAGAGTGAGCACCCGCACGGAATATCGGATAATGATTTTGATCTTTTATTTACCAGCACCAAGCCAATAATATTTGCTTTTCATGGTTACCCGTTACTGATCCATCGTCTTACGTACCGGAGAAACAATCATAATAATTTACATGTAAGAGGTTATAAAGGAGAGGGGACGACCACCACGCCGTTTGATATGGTTGTGCTTAATGAAGTAGACCGCTATCACCTTGCGATCCAGGTGATTGACCGGCTGACCAATTTTCAATCGCGGTTTGCCTATGTGAAGCAATATTTTCAGAACAAACTTTTGGAGCATCGTGCCTACATCTGCGAGCACGGTGAAGATATGCCGGAGATCCAGCACTGGAAATGGACACTGTAACAAATTCAGACAAAGAAAAAATTTTACTAAGCTGTTATGACACTTGCCATCGTTCGCCACGGACAATCGACGTTCAATCTTCAGAATCGTTTTACAGGTGACATCGATGTTCCCCTGACGCTGCTGGGAAAATATGAAGCATTCCTGGCGGGAAAACAACTGAGGGAAACGGGCGTCACGTTTCAGGATGCCTTCTCTTCCCGTCTACTTCGAAGCATCCAGTCGTTGAAGGCTATACTGGAAGTAGTGGATCCGAAAAAGAAGGTTAACACCTACCAGGTAAAAGCGCTCAACGAGCGGAGCTATGGCAAGCTGCAGGGCTTCTCTAAAACCGAGAGCGAAGAAATTTATACCAAAGAAAAGGTAAATGAATGGCGTCGTGATTTTAATTCCCGGCCACCGGGAGGCGAGACGCTTGCCGAAACCTATCAGCGCGTGGTAGCGTTCTATCGCATGACGGTTGAACCCCTGCTCTTGGCAAATCACAATGTGTTGATCGTTGCCCACGGTAACAGCTTACGAGCGCTCATAAAATACATTGAGCTGATTTCTGATGAGGATATTTCGAAAACGGAGATCGCAACCGGCACACCGATTCTTTATGATATTCAGGAAGGATCCAACCATTGCTTGTGTTATCAGCGCAGACAATCGCGACATCTGCAGCAACGTTAAGATCAAGAAAAGAAAATTTAAAGCACCAATCGGCTATGACTGGTGCTGAATTTCCGTGTGCTGAGAAAAATAGTTCCGTATGAACGCATGTTCCATTGCCTCTGTCATTCTGCCTGCGACGATGGCGTAAATCTGGATATGATCAAAGCGATGATCTTTCCTCAATTGGTGAAGCAACTCAGTCTTTGCTTCGGTTGGACCGAATAAAAGGACCGAATGGTAGCGAGTGATAACTTCCTCTAGCTGCTTGAAGAAGTGACGCTTTTGGTTGTCTTCCTTGTGATGTTGGATTTTTTCTCCTTTTGAGACCAAGCTGTGCCCGCTCGATTCACTGCCGTCCAAAGAGGTTGTAGTCATTTTGTCTGCGGCGAATTCTGTGAGGTGTGCCTGGTGGTGATCCATCCAAATTCCGATTTTTAAAGCTTTCATTGATTGACTTGTTTAATTTGACACAAGCTATCCTGACACCAGGAATGAATGGCTGACCGAAGTCATTGCCGCGAATGATGTTTGTTGGGTTCCTGCCAGGAATGATGTTAAGTTTTTTTATTTTTTTTGAAGGGAGGAGCCGTGGGTATTTGTCTCTTTCTGCAAGCGTTCTTCCAGAATAGAATCGCGCAGGCTGACAAAGTCCGACAGGATGAGAATGATCGAGAAGTAGTATAACATGATTTCACCCATGACCAGGAGTTTAGCCGGCAGGCTTATAGGTATCACATCATAAAAGCCCAGGTTGTTAAAACCAAGCATACTCAGGTAAAAAAATTCGAATATGAGCTCAGCAGGATTTAGTCCTGTTGGAACACCTGTGAAATGCGAATCATCAATATGATAGAGGCAAAAGTAGTCGACCGAAAACGAAAAGATAATCGTCAGGACGTTGAAGGTCATAAACATGAGAAACCGGAAGTAGGCCACGTTCTTATTTACTACATGAAATATTTTTCGCAGACTTTGCAGTATGAAGAATATATTTTTTATGAGCGCCAGAATAAAAATCAGCCAGGTGGTGGTGATCGGATCCAGGACGTGGTATTCATTTAAAAAAAATATTACGGCGCCAAGGCCGATGATCAGCGTGTACTTAAGAATAAGTTCTATCGTATCGCCTGATTTAAGCAATGCCATTTTTGAACGTGGTGTCATTGTTTATCATTTACAGATCACAATTTCTTCCGGTCCGGAGCGATGAGGTGTTTCATGGATGATCACTCCACGTGCTACCAGTACGATGCCAAGCACAATTAATGAAACTGTGGTGAAGCGCTGAAGGCTGATATGAAAACGTTGCATGATTTCTTTGAGTACGCTGGTGAATCCCAGCATAACGGCGAGTGTCCCCAGCCCAAAGAAAATCATGAAGAGAAATCCCGAGCAATAACCTGGCAAAATGAAGCAATAGGTGAGCGCCATGTAAGTCAGCCCGCAGGGCAACAAACCATTGAGTGCGCCAAGCAGGAAATACGACATGGTATTTTTTTCTTTTAACAAGGTGGCGAACATTGATTTTGCACCCGAAGAAATCCTGTGCATAACGGATGTGATGATGGGGATGCGGTTTAACAGGTTGGAACCGGTAACGCCAATAAGAAGCAGCAGAATTCCCAGCGATATGGTCAGCCAGGTCTGGTAGGCGGACAAGGAAAGAATGGACCCGAACGACGACGCCACCATTCCCATCAGTCCATACATGAGGATGCGGCCACCATTATATAATAACCGGTTATAAAAGTACGGCCGCTGATAACTGGTGACTGCCATTACCAGAGGACTGCACATCCCAAGGCAATGCAGGCTTCCAGCAAGTCCTAGTAAAAAGGCGGTGAACAGCATCTACTACATATTATAGTGTGACCGATCTCTCCTGGAAGTAGTCTTTCCCCTGCCCTGACCACTGGAGCTTGATTTGGTAGCGGCCTTTAGGCAGACCATTAATCGGAAATTGTTCCAGAAGGCGATTAGCGGTGAGATCAAACTTTTTATCCAGTCCTCCATCGGAAGGGCGGAAAAAGATGATGCTACCCTTTTCTATTGGAATGAGCTTGACCCATTGAATGGTAAGTGTGTCAACAGTGAGTAGCAAGACTGGTTTGGAAATAAGAGCGTTGTAATTGTTCATCGCGGTGATACGGGTTTCGTATTGCAACTCTTCCTGATAGTAGTTTTTTGATACAAGGTTCACCGATTCTTTCATGCAGACGATTACCAATACGCCGATGAAGAGCGCGAATAAGACGAAGGCAACGATAATGGATTTTCCCCAGTTCATGGTTTAATTGGTTTAATGGTAGAGACCGGCCCGATAAATTTCACTTTCACTTTTTCAACGAGTGTTCCGTTGCGATACACGCCCAGATAAACAATCGTTCTCGATGACGAAAGATCAGCGGATGGAATGCGGATAAAGTATATTTTTTTAAGCATGCCTTCGGCTGGTACTTCGATGGATTTACCATCAGGGTTTAACAGCTCGGCAGCAGCGGGCGACTCAATCTTCAGCTCAAGAGGCATCCTGTCAAAGGTCTTATTGACAAACTCTATATTATAAAGATTGGAGATGTACCCGTCGTTATTGTTCTGGAACAACGTTCCGGAAACTTTGAACACATTGGTCTCCACTTCCGATCGCGTGATGAGGGAGAAGCTGAGTAGTCCTATCAATGCGACCAGGACAAAGCTGTATCCAATGACACGTGGCGTGAACAGATGGTGGATGCCATCCTTAATGGAGTTATAAGAAGTGAATCGTATCAGACCTGTAGGCTTATTGATTTTAATCATGACCTCATCGCAAGCATCGATGCACGCGGTGCAGTTCACGCATTCCAGCTGTGTGCCATTTCGGATATCGATGCCGGTGGGGCATACGTGCACGCATAACTTGCAATCAATACAATCCCCGGAAGGTGCGAGCTCGATGGATCTCTTTTTAAGTTTGCCGCGCGGTTCTCCGCGGATCCAGTCATAAGCTACTACGATGGAATCTTTAATCAGCAACACACCTTGCAATCTTCCATAGGGGCAAACGGCGATGCAGGCCTGCTCACGAAAACGTGCATATACTAAATAAAAGATCGTGGTGAAGGCGAGCAGCCCTGTAAAGCCCGCGATATTTTCAGAAGGAGCGTGCTGAATAATTTCCAGTGTGTTATGAATACCAATGAGATAAGCCATTGCCGTATGGGCGATAAGCAGCGAAATCAAAATGAATAAGAAATGTTTGAAGATATTGCGCGAAACCTTTGAAAGGCTGGGTGCCGCTTCTTTCAGTTTTCGCTGTGCGGCACCATCGCCTTCAAGCCAGTATTCTATCTTACGAAAAACCATCTCCATGAATAGGGTCTGCGGACACATCCAACCGCACCAGATGCGCCCAAACACCACGGTGAAGAGAATAATGAAAACAAAAAATGTGATGAGGATAATAGCCAGCAGGACAAAGTCCTGCGGCCAAAAGACCTGACCGAAGATCACAAACTTGCGGGCGAAAACATTGAGCAGCAGCAAGGGCTGACCATCGATGGTAATGAAGGGACCGCCGAAGAAGAGTGATAACAGAAGGACCGTCACCATGATTCTTCTCTGGTGAAGATTGCCGGAAGGTTTTTTTGGATAGAGCCAGATGCGCTTTCCTTTTTCGTCTACGGTGGCAATCGTATTACGAAACTCTTCATCGTATTGGTAGAGATCTTCGGCGGTATTCACGTTATTTTTTTAGTGCAATGTTCAAGCTGTCCACACGGGTGGTATCCGGTTTCAGCTCAATTGTGGGAGAGAACCGTTCGCCCTGGGGAGCTTTTGGGTTCGCAGGTTTGGAACCTTGCAGGCTCATGACATAGAATGCAACATCGCGAACATCTTTCTGACTCATGACTTTTCCCCAGGCAGGCATAGCCTTTTCTACAAACCCATTGTTAATGGTATGATAGATGTTCTTAATATCCCCGCCATGTAACCAGAACTCATCGGTGAGGTTAGGCCCGATCGAATTGCCACCACCATCAGCGCGGTGACACGATGCGCAGTTGCTGGAACTGAAGACTAGTTTACCACGGGAGATGATTTCCGCGTCTGCCGAATATAGCAACGTATTTTCATCAATGAGCTCAGCAGGCTGAGACGCCTTCAGGATACGGGCAGCGTCATCAGCCGCAGCAAGTTCATTTTGATATTCCTGCTCTGGTAACGGAAAAGAATCGGTGAAGTGATAGACGACCATGTAAATGACGGCGAATACAATACAACCATAGAACAAACCTTTCCACCAGGGTGGCAGGTGGTTATCAAGTTCCTTAATGCCGTCATAGTTATGATCGAGTTCAATGCTTTTTTCTTCCTCTAATGGCACAAGATCGTTCGCCTGATTCCAGAGCTTTGACCACCAGGAAGGAGTGGAGGCATAGGAGATTCCAAGGCGGGTTGCTTTTTCTTTGGCAGCCTGTTCAATAAAAACATTGAGTACCCGAAGCATTACCACCACTACCACCAACACCAGGACAATGGTGATGAGCACAAAGGTTAGTACGGCATATAGCGGAAGCATGGGGCTATTGAATGGATCATCCCAGAATGTTTTGGGAGTGGATCCATCTTGTGCAAATGCACTGACAGATCCCAGCAAGAGCATAGATAATAACGCGGTGAGTTTTTTCAGAAGTGTTTTCTCCTGTGCTTGTTGCTTTTTCCGGCAGTCATCACAGTTCCGCCGGCACGGCAACGGTGCCATGGCATTCTTAGCGGTGGTAATCGTGCTATTATTTTTATCAGGATGTTTGATTGCTGTTTTCTGACACATGGTTATCGGGGATTAATCGTTGTGCTGGAATTTTTCACGCCGTCGTTGAGTGGTAGCTCTTTCATCGTGTTGATGAATCCTTTGTCGGCCGTGAAGACATACCACAGCAGGCACAGGAAGAACAGGAAGAAGATCACAAAAGAGATCATTGGCCAGATGGCAATGTTATCGATGCTCTGAAGAATGTTATTGTACATGGCTTATGGGTTTTGATCTTTCGATGTTGTACTTGCTGTTTTATCAGCCTTGATATCTTTTCCAAGTCGCTGGAGGTAGGCGATGATAGCAACGATCTCCGCTTCCTGCATCACTTCAATGCCGTCCGCTTTGAGGTTATCGGCAATGCCTTTCGCCTGTGCATCAAGTTCATCGTTGGCAGTAGATTCATAATTTTCTGCATAGGGCACGCCAACGCGTCGAAGGGCTGTGATCTTTCCTGCCGTCTGTGTTTTATCAATTACCTGTTCAAACAGCCACGGATAAGGAGGCATGATCGACCCCGTTGAAACCGCATCGGGCGCAAGCAGGTGATTGTAATGCCATGCATTGGAATATTTTCCGCTGGTGCGCTGGAGGTCCGGGCCGGTGCGTTTGGATCCCCACAGGAAAGGATGATCATATACGTATTCGCCCGCCTTTGAATATTCACCATATCGCTCGGTCTCTGAGCGGAACGGACGGACCATCTGTGTGTGACAGTTCACGCAACCTTCCCGGATATAAATGTCCCGGCCGTGAAGCTCTAAAGGTGTATAAGGTTTTACACTGGCAATGGTCGGTATGTTTGATTTGATTAAGAATGTGGGTACCATTTCGATGGCACCCCCAATCAGTATAGCGACGAGTGAAAGAACAGTGAATAGTATCGGTTTATGTTCAAGTATCCGGTGATGCCATCCGCCAGAGGCTGGGGCACGATAAACTTTCGTTAACGGCGCCGCTTCTGCTTCTTCGTTGGCAATGAACGTACCGGCGTATGCTGTCTTGATAAGATTATAGGTCATGATGATGGCGCCCGTGAGATACAGGGCTCCGCCACAGGCGCGCAGCATGTGAAGGGGAAGAATCTGAACCGTTGTTTCAAGGAAGTTTTTATAGACGAGAAATCCTTCCGCATTAAACTCTTTCCACATGAGACTTTGCACTACTCCGGACACATACATTGGAACAGCGTAGAAGATAATGCCGAGCGTGCCAAGCCAGAAGTGAATGTTGGCAAGAGAAGTCGAATAGAGTTTGGTATTCCACATCCGCGGAACCATCCAGTACAGAATTCCAAAGATCAGAAAGCCATTCCATCCAAGTCCGCCCACGTGGACGTGTGCTACGATCCAGTCGGTAAAGTGAGCAATGGCGTTTACGTTCTTCAATGAAAGCAGCGGGCCTTCAAGTGTCGCCATACCGTAGGCAGTGACGGCAACGACCATGAACTTGAGCACTGGTTCTTCACGGACGCGATCCCATGCACCGCGTAGGGTCATCAGACCATTGAGCATACCACCCCAGGATGGAGCGATGAGCATGATAGAAAATACAACGCCCAGTGATTGTGCCCAGTCGGGAAGGGAGGTATATAATAAGTGGTGAGGACCTGCCCAGATATAAATGAATATTAACGACCAGAAATGGATAATGGAAAGCTTATAGGAGTAGACCGGGCGGTTGGCGGCTTTGGGAAGAAAGTAATACATCATCCCCAGGTACGGTGTGGTAAGGAAAAATGCAACGGCGTTGTGACCGTACCACCACTGGACGAGTGCATCCTGAACGCCGGCATAACCGGAATAGCTTTTGAAAAATGTTACCGGTATTTCATAGGAGTTCACTAAGTGAAGAACAGCGACGGTAATGAACGTGGCGATGTAAAACCATATGGCAACGTACATGTGACGCTCGCGCCGTTTGATGATCGTGCCGATCATATTCCATCCAAAGACAACCCATATTACCGTGATGGCGATGTCGATGGGCCACTCGAGCTCCGCATACTCTTTCGAGGTGGTCATACCGAGCGGTAACGAAATTGCTGC
This sequence comes from Cyclobacteriaceae bacterium, assembly GCA_013141055.1. Lineage (NCBI taxonomy): Bacteria > Pseudomonadati > Bacteroidota > Cytophagia > Cytophagales > Cyclobacteriaceae > Cyclobacteriaceae bacterium. The sequence continues at coordinate 2,754,208 of JABFRS010000001.1, forward strand.
AGCAAGAATGATCAGCTGCCATCCCCAGAAGTGTATCCAGCTTAAGGTATCGCTGAACATGCGCGTCTTGAGCAGACGCTGCATTGAGTAATAGATCCCGGCAAACATCGCGTTGCCGACGAAGGCAAAGATGATCGCATTGGTATGGAGTGGACGTATGCGGCCGAATGTGGTGTACTGGGTGTCAAAATTGAAGATGGGATAGAAGAGCTGGATGGCCGCAGTAAGTCCGACAAGCATTCCAACAAGTCCAAACACAACGGTGGCGATAATAAAGGCTTTGACCACCTTGTTATCGTAACTGAATCTCTCTAATTCCATGGGAGGAGGTTTTGTTGATTGACTGCCATAAAAGTAGAGGAGCTCGGCAGGCACCTGAATGACTGTTGTTATGGACAAAGATGACTTTTGTCAGCTGGCTACCTGATAAAGCCGAGGGAATGTTAAAAAAAGGTACGCGAGATTTGAGGATATGATCGCAACCGGAAAGATACTTCAGGCAAGACATCGCCCGCTGGCGACCTGGTATCGCGGGTTGGTCGCTCCTTCAATCATCCTTTCGGTATTGATTGCCGGAGTGAGTGGTGTCGGAATTTTCTACGACGACTTTTACCAGTATGAATCCATTAATTGGCAGTTGCAGGCGGGAGGGCAGGACCTTGTTGATCTCTTTGTGCTTGTGCCGCTGCTGGCGGTCTGTGCTGTTTCCCTTCGGCTCAACAAACGCGTCGGGGTGATGATCCTGGCGGGTGCCCTGTTATACACGGTGTACACGTTTATGGTCTATTGCTTTGATGTTCACTTTAACCGGCTTTTTGCCATGTATTGCCTGGTGTTGTGTTTGTCGATCTATTCGCTGCTGTATTTGTTTTATCATTACCTCGCCCAAGGCGTGAGACAGGCAGCGATGAATATTTTTCCGTTTCGGCTCATCGGCATATTTTTCATTGTTATTTCGCTGGCGTTTGCTGCGCTCTGGTTATCGGAAATCGTTCCGGCCATTCTCCATAATCAACCCCCGGCAAACCTGAGGATCATTAATCTTCCCACGAACCCTGTTCACGTGCTGGACCTTGCGCTGCTCCTTCCCGGAATTTTCTCGTGTGGTATTTTGCTGTTCTTCAAGAAACGCATTGGTTATTTACTGGCACCGGTGTTCCTGGTATTCTTTATACTAATGGACCTGACGATCGCGCTGCTCACGGTGATCCTTAAAACGCAAGGGCAGGATGGCAGCTTTGTATTGGCCGCTGGAATGATTGCCCTGGCACTCATCAGCCTGGTTCTTTTTCTCGCCGGACTTAAATCCATATTGTATGAACACAAATAACATTACAACAGGGATCGTAAAAATCCTTTTGCAGACACTTCTTTTCCTGAACGGAATCAGTGCCGTGATCGGTGGGCTGCTGCTCATGGCACAGCCCAATGGAAGATTGCTCCATATCACCGTGGCGATGTTACGGTATTCCCCGTTTACCAGTTATTTCCTTCCGGGAATGGTGCTGTTTGTTTTCAATGGTGTGTCGAGCCTGTTGATATTTTATCTTTCGATTTTTTCTTCCCCACGTTATCCACTCTATGCTGTTGCGCAGGGAGCATTTTTGATACTGTGGATCATGGTCCAGGTAGTTTATCTCCAGACGTTTTCTCCCCTGCACCTGGTGATGGGCGTCATGGGTTTGAACATGGCGGCGATGGGAGCCTGGCTTCGTCAGGCAACACCAACTTCCCCGGCCTCCTGAAGAATACCTTCTGATGAAATTTTCAGCAGGGTCTCGTAGGTTTCATTCTCCCAGCCGGCAACCTCATTCACGAGCGCCGATACCGTGTTAAGCTCCAGCGCGGAAGAATAGAGTTTTGCCGTGATATAAAGAGAAGACTTGTAGCGAGTGAGCGATAGCAGCGCACCGAGAAGCTGTACATCCCTTAATTCACATGCAGATTCCGATCGCACGATGGCAGTCATTTGGTCAAGGATGCCTACAACGGGCTTGCATTTGCGGGATTGTGGTCTAACCAACAAATAACCGAACATGCGTTTTAACTTCATTCGTTTATCTGAACTGCTTTCCAGGTATTTCTTAAACGTTGCTGCTAATTTTTTATGCCCGATGGCCGGCAGACTTGCGGGCAACACTTTCTGTATTTTCTTTTCAGCCACATAGGCTGCTTCCAGATGATAGGCGAGAATCTCGTTGAGGTTGTTAAGCTGTTTCATGATGAATGTTTTAAATGCTGTTGTTGATGCCTTTGATTCACTACCATTTTCCCTTTGACATTTTCTTTTCCTGCAGTGCTTTGGAAAGAATAAATAATACGCCTTCAATGATGAAGGGAATTCCATATACCATCGCGGTGAAGCGGTCATCGCGCGAGAAGTGGAAGGCCATCATCAGGAAGCCGGCAACGATCATGATGGAGCCGCCCTTGTCGGGCTGCAGCCAGGCGATACCATAACCGGCCAGTGCAAACAGGACAAAGGACAGGAATATGTAAAAGACGAACTGGACATTTTCATATAATCCATCCAGTCCTTGCAGGAATGTAAACCCGATAAAGATACTGGCGGTTACAAGGCCCATGATGCGGGCCGACCATTTAGCAAAAACAGCGGGAGTAAAATGAGTGTGCATCTTTTTATTTTTTTATTTCTTAACCGGATCGGGAGATAAAGCAGATTTCTTCTTTTCGTTCTGTGTTGAATCACCAAAAAGAATTCTGACCGACGGTGTATAGGTATCGCTGTACTGACCGCTACGGATATTCCAGATGAACGCAATGAGAAAACCAACAGCAATGATAAGACTGATGAAGATGAGCGGAATGATGATGTCCATATTCGTATCAGTAAGAATGCTCAAACTGGTAATTGCGGAAGCGCTCGAAAGCTGCCATGTCAAGCTCCTCACGATGATTGGGATGCGCAATATCTATCAGTGCTTTGGCGCGCTGTCGCATGTTCTTGCCATGGAGATACGCAGTTCCATATTCCGTAACGATATAGTGTGCATGCGCGCGCGTGGTTACCACTCCTGCACCTTGCTTTAGGAAAGGAACAATACGAGAGATTCCTTTCATAGTCATGGAGGGTAGCGCAATGATCGGCTTTCCACCTTCTGATAGGGCAGCCCCGCGGATGAAATCCATTTGCCCTCCGACGCCCGAGTAGTGATAGGTGCCAATCGAGTCCGAGCATACCTGACCCGTGATGTCCACTTCGATTGCGCTGTTAATGGCTGTTACCTTCGGGTTCTGACGTATTACCGAAGTATCATTAACGTAGTCAATACCGAGCACCGCGATCGAAGGGTTATCATGAACGTGCTGGTATAAATTCTTACTTCCAAGAATGAAAGACGTAACGGACTTTCCCCGATGTTTTTTCTTATGCTGGTTGGTGATGACACCTCTTTCCAGTAAGGGAAGGACGCCGTCCGAAAACATTTCGGTGTGCAGGCCGAGCTCTTTGTGGTTGGTAAGGCTTGCCAACACTGCGTCGGGTATTGATCCAATCCCGGTCTGAAGCGTTGCACCGTTCTCTACCAGTTCAGCGCAGTTCATCCCGATGCGTCCTGAAATCTCGCTTCTTTCTCCCGGAAATACTTCGGTAAGGTCTTCTTCGGCCCATACCATGGCGGAAAACTTCCGACTGTCGACGATGCCGTCTCCCCAGGTGCGTGGCATTCGCGGATTGACCTGTGCAATGACGATCGGTGCGGCCTCTACGGCGGCCATCGCTATGTCAACCGATGTCCCTAACGAACAGAATCCATAGGTGTCAGGTGGCGAAACATGAATGATGGCCACATCGAGTGGTAATATTTTTTTTCGGAACAGGGAGGGTATCTCGCTTAAGAACACCGGTACATAATCAGCGCGACCATCGTTGACAGCTTCGCGAATATTTTCGGAAACAAATAATGAGTTGATGCGGAAGCTTGAGCGATAAGCCTTGTCGGCGATGGTCACGCGGCCTTGGAGGCTGATGCTTACTATTTCAACACCTGAAAAATTCGATGCACTATTTGCAAGTGCGTCCAGCATGATATGAGGTGTTGCGGCACCACCATGAACGAACACGCGGTTTCCGGACTTGATCAGTTCAATAGCTTTTTCTGCTGTAGTATACATAGTGTGACGAATTTGATGGATCATGTTTGTCGATTCAGTTTCCGGGAAGCGATGTATCGGACGGCCATCGTAGAATAGACGACCACGCTGATGGATGATATCGGCATGAGAATCGCGGCGACGAGCGGCGTCAAATTACCCGTGATAGCAAACGAAAGTGTGATGGCATTATAAAAGAAGGATAGTGCGAACCCTGACCTAAGAACATTCCTGGAAGTGCGCGCGAAGTCAAGGAATGTGTCGAGAGCTCCTATCTTGTCTCCTTGCAGGATACCGTCGCTGGAAGGAGTAAAGACAGAAGTATCATCACTGATCGCAATGCCAACGTCACTCTGCTTTAAAGCGCCTGCATCATTAAGCCCGTCACCGATCATCATGACTTTTTTTCCTTGCTGCTGCAGGGAACGGATGTAGGCAAGCTTATCCATGGGGCTTTGCTGAAAGAGGAGTTCGGTATGCCTACCGAACAAACTTCTCATTTTCTGGCGGTCGGCTTCATTATCTCCAGAGAGTAGGGCGTGACACTTTGCGCCGAGACGATCGATGAGTTCTTCCATTCCGGGTCGTACCGATACGCCGATAGAGAAGTACCCGCGGAGGTTGCCATCGATGTTGATGAAGACGACCGTACTCTCTGAAAATTTTGTTTTCGTGTCAACGAAGCTGGCGGACCCGATTTTTATCGTTATACCAGTGACCTGCGCTTCAATCCCACGACCGGGATATTCCTTGAACTGTGTTACTTCGATGAAACGATTCGAGCGAATAGATCTAGAGATGAGATTGCTAAGGGGATGCGTAGAAAAGCTGGTAATGGTTTTGATCCAGTCAAGTTCTGTTGAGGAAAGGTTACCGATGAAATGAATATCCGGTTGTTTGGTATAGGTTACCGTCCCGGTTTTATCAAAGACAATTGTATCAATACCGGCAAGTCGTTCGACGACATCCGAATTTTTTAAGTAAAGATGATGACGGCCAAACACGCGCAGGTACGATCCGAACGTAAACGGTGCAGCCAGCGCCAGCGCACAGGGACAGGCAACCATAAGCACAGACGTGAGGACAAGCCACATGCGTGAGGGTTCATAGAAGTACCAGAAGATTGCCGTAACAATAGCAAGACCGAGAACGATGAAGGTAAAATAGCGTGCTGCGCGATCGATTGTTTTGCGATAGCCTCGCTCCTCCGGTTTCTGAAAAACAGGATTGTTCCATAGACTGGTAAGATGCCCCTGCGAAACCGGTTTGGTGACGATGAGTTCAACTGGCTGACCCAGTATGCGACCTCCCGCATAAATAAGGTCGCCAAGCATGGCTTTCACTGGCCGGGTTTCTCCGGTAACGAATGAGTAATCGATAAACGCTTTTTCAGAAACCAGCTCGCTGTCGGATGGCACTACTTCAAGGTTCCGTATTCGGATGCGGTCTTGCGGAGTGATCTCCTGGATCACGACTGCTTTCCATTCGTCGCCCGTTTTGCGAAGCACCGCCAGAGGAAAGTAAGAGGTGTAATCACGATCGAAAGCAAGTGTTTCATAGGTCTTGCTCTGAAACCATCTTCCGATCAATAAAAAGAAAACCAGTCCAGTGAGTGAATCAAGGTAACCGGCTCCCGAATGGGTGATGATTTCAAACAAACTTCTTAAGAACAGAGCAGCCAGTCCCAGTGCGATCGGTACGTCAATGTTGAGTTGTCGTTGTGAAAAACTTTTCCATGCATTGACAAAATAATCTCTTGCGCTAAAGAATACTACAGGAATGGATAAAGCAATATTGAGATATCCGAATACCGATCCAAAGCTTTGCTCTTCATTCCCAAGGCCGAGGTATTCAGGAAAACTAAGCAGCATTACGTTGCCAAAGGCGAAACCTGCTATGGCAAGCTTGATCAGAAGGCTCTTGTCGGTGCGCGCTTCACTGCTTGTTTTATCGGTTGAATTAATCAATGGCGCATAGCCAAGCGAGGAGAGAAGTTGTGCGAGCTGACCAGGTGTTATGAGGGAAGGATTAAAATCAACACGTGCTGTTTTAGCTGAGAAATTCACTTCAGTTCTGAGCACTCCGGTATTGATCTTGTGAAGATTTTCCAACAGCCAGATACAAGAAATGCAGTGGATAGCAGGAATATTGAAAAGTATGCGAGCAAACGAGGTTGAATCGAACTCGATGATTTTCTTTCTGACTGAAGGTTCATCCAGAAAGTAATAGGATGATTCTGTTGGGTCGCCCATTGGAACACCCGGTGTTGTGTCCATGGTATAGTAGTCACAGAGATTGTTTTCAGAAAGAATGGAGTAGACCGTTTCACACCCCGTGCAGCAGAATGGTTTATCATCCTGCCAAACAGTATCGGTATCAGCACATGGCTGTCCGCAGTGATAGCAGGCTAGCTCATTCTCTATTGCAATCTTTTCATCCACATTCTCTTCGAGATTTTTCATAGGGGGCGAAAAGAAATTTAGTTCATAACTGAAGTCCAGATGAGCGTTTTGCCATGGTTGGCAACATTCTCCGTTTTGCTTCCATACACCATGTGCGCGATCCCTTTGCGGCCGTGTGTTCCCATGGCGATCATGTCGGCGTTTGTGGCTTCAGCAAATTTCAGAATGCCCTGCTCTTCATAAAGCTGGTTGTAGATGTCGATGCTGTAGTCGGCGATCTTATATTTTTTTGCAAGACCTTCAATGCGATTGTAGGTTACTTCATCAAGGGTGAAGTTGGCTGGTGTGTTAACCCATAGAAAATGGAGATGAGCCTTAAAGAATTTCTGAAGGGCTTTGATGTTGATAAAGAAATTGGGATAGTTTTCCTGGTCGAGCGTAAAAGGGACGACGATGTTCTTGACCGGGCCTTTGTAAAAACTTTTAACGACAATAACAGGAACAGGTGAAGTACGAACAATTTTTTCGGCGTTGGATCCAACGAAATATTCTTTCAGGCCCTCCGCCCCATGAGATCCCATAACAATAAGATCGATCTTATTTTTCTTTACATAGGAAAGAATGGATTTGGAGGGCGCGCCGAACTCGACTGAAAATTCGCAAGGGACTTGGTCGGGATTGCAATTGGCGGTAAGCTTATCGTAATTGGCTTTTGCTTTGCCGGCCATTTCGCGCCGGAGGGGCGCGCCGAATGCCTGCACCGGTGTGAGCGCGGAGTTGGGCATCGCTGGAAGCTCGATCACATGAACAACGTGAACTTTACCTCCCGAAATGGCAGCAGTGTCGATGGCAAATTTAAAGGCGTTCAAAGAGGTCTTTGAAAAGTCGCTTGGCACCAGAAGGTTTTTCATTGTGTGTGTTATTTAATGATTCAAATCTATTGGAGTGTTAGCCGCAAGACCGTGACAGGAATCAAGGCCACACATGATTTAAATCAGTCTTCCTGAAAGCCTGAAAAAATAACTTGCTCCATGGATGTACATGTAACCTTTTTAGGAGCAGCCGGTTCGGTGACCGGTTCGCGTTACCTGGTGAAAGCCGGGGAATTTCAATTCCTTTTTGACTGTGGTTTGTTCCAGGGGCTCAAAGAGCTTCGACTGCGCAACTGGAATCCTATGCCTGTGGAACCGTCTACCATTAACGCGGTCATTATCAGTCATGCCCACATTGATCACTGCGGTTATTTGCCGCGGCTGGTCAGGCAAGGCTTCGATGGCCCAATCTATTGTACGGAAGCGACAGCGGATCTGCTGGAGATCATGCTCCTGGATTCGGCGCGATTACAGGAGGAGGAGGCGGCCTTTGCTAACAAGAAAGGTTATTCCAAGCATACACCGGCGGAGCCGTTGTACCGGATCGAAGATGCGCGACGCGTGGTGAAGATGGTCAAGAAATTCAAGTACAAAGAAGTCGTTGATCTTCACAAGGCGGTATCAATCGTCTTCCATGATGCGGGACATTTGCTTGGATCAGCGATCACTGAAGTATTCATTCAGGGAACTTCGTTGAAAAAGAAAATTGTTTTTTCGGGAGATATTGGCCGCTACCACCAGGACATTATGCATTCACCGCAGGCGATCAGCGAAGCGGATGTTCTCTTTATCGAGTCAACTTACGGCAATCGTAATAATCCTGCCGTGAATCCCGAGGAGGTGCTGGCTAGAATTGTAAATGATACTGTCAATCATGGTGTATTGTTAATTCCTGCTTTTGCCGTGGGACGAACACAGTCATTATTATATTATCTACGCAAGCTGATCCATGAAAACAAGATACCGGATGTGCCGGTGTACATCGACAGCCCGATGGCAATATCGGCTACCTACTTATATTATAAATTTCCAGCGTATCACACCATCCCGGTAGACCAGCAGAATTTTGCGCGGGAACTGGAAACCAACATGCTCGTGTTTGTCAAGACAGCGGAGCACTCCAAGACGCTCAATGAAATTAAAAACCGTGCGATTATTATTGCCGGCAGCGGAATGATGGACGGCGGAAGAATACTCCACCATTTATATCAACGCTTACCCAACAAGCAGGATACGGTCATGATTTCCGGATACCAGGCAGAGGGAACACGCGGAAGAAAATTAATGGAAGGGAGCCCAACCCTCAGGATCTTCCATGAAGAGATTCCTGTGAAATGCAAAGTGGAAAACATCAGTGCGCTGTCAGGCCATGCAGATAAAGAAGAATTGTTTCAATGGATGGGAAACTTTAAGAATCCGCCATCGATTACCTTCACTGTGCATGGTGAGGGAAAGGACCTGGAGCTGTATGGAGAAGCAATTCGGCAACGCATGAAGTGGAATGTGGTAAAGCCGGAATATCTTGAAACCATCCGCCTATTTGAAAATATTTGAAAGGTTGAGAGTATGAAATGAAAAAACGGCGGAGAATCATCCGCCGTTCTCTTTGTTACAATTTACTATCTGATTTATTTCTCAACGATAGTCCAGATCGGGTAATCGATGTGGTTGACTACGTCCTCGGCCACACTGCCGACAAGCAGGTGATTTAGACCGCGGCGTCCGTGTGTTGCCATGGCAACCATGTCGGCACCGATCTCGTGGGCATAGTGAATGATACCAGATGAGTAGTCGATGTCGTTCCAGATAGCCGTCGTAGTGTTCTTAAGCATGTACCGTGCTTTGAAATCCTTAAGTGCCTTGCGCGTATGAATGTCGCTGCGAAAGATAGCCGGAGTATTGACATACACAAGGTGAAGCTCCGCAGAGAAGAAATCCTGCAACTGCTTCACATTCATGATCAGTGGATCCTTTTCTTTCTGAAGTCCTGTTGGAAATACGATGGAACGGATCGAAGCCGGCTTAACGTATTGCTTGATGGCAATGACGGGTACTTTGGATTTTCGCACCACCTTTTCAGTGTTGGAGCCCACAAAAAATTCCTTTGCACCGGTGGCACCTTTGGTTCCCATGATGATGAGGTCCGCTTTCTTTTTGGTGACGTACTGGTGAAGAGTGTAGTTCACATCTCCATACTCTACGAAGGTGCTAACATGGACATCGGAATTCTTAAGCCATTTGTCTTTGAGTGCTTTGAACTTAACATTGGCCGCCGCTTTCAGGTCATCAAGCATCTCCTGCTCAAAATAAAGGGTAGGCATCAAAATAGTATCGGCTGAAACCGGTGTCTCCACTACGTGGAGCAAGAGGATTTCTCCGCCGGACATTGCCGCCACGTCTATGGCAAAGCGGAAAGCGTGAATTGCCGCATCCGAAAAATCACAGGGTACCAGTATTTTTTTCATGGTTTTGTTTTTTTTGAAATCAAATTTCATACACTACTTCTGAGACCCATATGACAATTGTCATGAGATACCTTGATTGAAATCAGTTGGTAACGTTCCAAACGTCAGGACCTTTGTACCAGGTGAAAAAGAATTTTGAAGAACAAAATCAAACGAGCTATGGAAAATAAATTGCAGGGCAAGGTTGCGATCGTCACCGGTGGCAGCTATGGTATCGGACAGGCAACAGCGATCGCATTCGCGAAGGCAGGCGCTAATGTGGTGGTGGCCGATATAGTAGAAGACATCGAGAATGTTACGCTTCGCACCATTAAGGCTGCTGGCGGACAGGCAATGTTTGTAAGCTGCGATGTATCCAATACGTCCCACGTACAGGCATTGGTTAAGAAAGCAATAGAAACCTATGGACGCATTGACTTTGCTTTCAACAACGCCGGCATTGAGGGTGCTACTGCGCTAACCCAGTTGTGTACGGAAGAAAATTGGGACAAGACCATTGCAGTGAACCTTAAAGGTGTGTGGCTTTGTATGAAGTACATGCTACCGGAGGTCATCAAAACAAAAGGTGCCGTAGTGAACTGCGCATCGATCGCGGGCCTTGTCGGATTTCAGGGCTTACCGGCCTATGTCGCAAGCAAGCATGCGGTGGTGGGGCTTACCAAGTCAGCGGCGTTAGAAAACGCCAAGCTCGGCGTGCGAATCAATGCAGTGTGTCCAGGAGTGATTAAGACGCCGATGGTAGATCGGGTAACCAGAAAAGATAAAACAGTTGAGAAGGCATATGAAGATATGGAGCCAGTAGGAAGGATGGGAACACCGGAGGAAGTGGCGGAAGTGGTGTTGTTCCTTTGCTCGGCAAAAGCATCCTTCATTACGGGTCAGGCGCTTGCTGTTGACGGGGGATGGATTGCGGCATAAGGATCATTGCGATAGTAATAAACCATCGCAGGGTTAGGGAAACTTTTGTGGTGGTTATGAAGGTGGCTTTGCCACCTTTTTTTATTTCTGAGATAAATAGAACAAACTCAAAATGACGAGTCACGAAAACTCATTATGCTTTTTCGAACAGCCATTGGCGTGGCAAGCGTTTTACTTCAGGCTGAAGCAAAAATTTCTCGATGCTTTGCCTGCGAAGAAAGTCTATGATCACTGGGATCTCATCCGCCACCACGATAAGTTCCAGATCTTCCCGTGAGATGGTGCCAGCTTCGATCATATGATCCAGGTGACGCAGCAGCTCTTCGTGAAAGGCGCGGTCAAAGATGATGATGGGGAACTGAAGGATTTTTTTTGTTTGCGTCAGCGTGACGGCTTCAAAGAATTCATCGAGTGTGCCGAATCCTCCGGGCAATACTATAAATGCAAAAGAGTATTTGATCAGGAGCGTCTTGCGTATAAAGAAGTAACGGATGGTGACCCATTTATCAAGGTAACGATTCACCGCTTGTGGAGAAGGCAGTGAAATGTTGCAACCTACCGATCGGCCTCCAACGTCTTTGGCTCCCCGGTTCGCCGCTTCCATCAGGCCCGCACCACCGCCGGTCATGACAGTGAATCCCAATTCCGCAACAGCACCGGCTAATGCGCGGGTAGAATGATAGATCGGATGATTTTCTTCAAACCGCGCCGAACCAAAGAATGTGACACATGGACCAACGAAATGCAGACGGCGAAATCCGTGAATGAATTCCATCAACACGTTCATAACAAAAGTGAGTTCTTCCCAGCGTGACTGAGGACCTTTGAGGAAGTTGATTTCGGATTTTTCGATCGTCGGTGTTTTCACGTTGCAGCAATCGCGTTATTCTTTTTCAAAGCGACCCGACAACTCACTGATGCGAATGCGGAACAGAATTGGCTTTGATCGCTTGTCTACTTCCAGTGGTGCGCGTGAAAGATCCAATCCACCGCGCGAGACAGTGTTGGTGTGCATGGGTAGCAAACGGTCGTAAAGAATGCGATAGGCTTTCTCATAAGTGGAGGCATCATTGATTTCTTCATAAGTCCCCCAGGTGATCACACTTCGCCAGTTCTCCTGGTTTTCAATCGAATCAACCTGGAAGCATACGTTTGGATTTTTGCGCATGGTGTCGATCTTATGACCGGGTTGTGATTGCGCATAAATGCAGTTGCCCTTGAATACGTAGGTAATCGGGATAATGTAGGTCTTACTCTGATCCGAGCAGCCAATGCGTCCGACGATTTCAGCGGTAAGCAGTGCTTCAATTTGGGGAGATGACAGTGTTCCGAGCATGTTGGAGAGGTTGAGGTTGAATGTTTCGTGGACGAACCGGATATTTTTCAAAGATCTTTTTTACGGTGACGTTGATCTCTTTTAATGTGAGCTGAAACGGATAGGAGTTGATAACTTTTTCCGACCATCCCCGCCAGATAATCCTGCCGGATGATACTTCGATGATATCTATGATAAAGCTTCCTTGCTGATAGTCATAGCTGAAGTGCTCGCACGGATACCAGGAAGGCAGATAGGTGTCACTGATTTCATTGTTTTGTATAAGAAGCTTCTTGTCTTCTATAACGAAATGATAATGAATAGTGAGATCGGCAGTGGAGTCCGAGTGATGATAACCGCGCGCGTTAAGTTCTCCTTCGACTGCGCGCCGGATGTGCTGGTTGCTGAACTCTGTGTATTTAAATGGATTACGTTTTTTTTCTTCCGCCGTCGCTACGGGCCATGTATAGGAATTGAAGCAGGTATAATCCATATCCACTTCACTGGTGGAGTGAATGGAAACACGTTGGCTGCAGGCAGCAAGGCTCAGGGAAAGAATCAATGCCAGCAACATTTTCATTTTTTTAGGGTTTTCCTGTGAAGGATAGTGCTTAGTCCGAAGGGCAGGTACAAGGGGCAGACGCTTACCAGGCTTGTCAAAAGAAAGATGACCGATAGTGCGATGAGTATGATCCCAACCGTGCCCGTAACGAAGCCGGCGAAATAAAGCGTCATCAGTACTATTGCGATCAAGGTGCGGAAGATTCGGTCGGTGCTGCCCATGTTTTTTTTCATAGCCATTTTCGTTTTAAGGTTTCTCGTAGGACTGTAGTAAAAATATCCGTCGGCCGGATGAGTCCAGACGGCATATGTCAGTGTCCGATCTGATTTTTGTCAGGTGTCTCACATATCAGGAAAAGCCTATGACATTGCTCAGTCACGGGCGATCATAGATGATCATTGAAATGTTTATGACCATAAGAGTTGAAAAGCAATAGATGATGATGGCAAAAGAGGATTTTTTAGTGAAGGCTTCCCAGTGAAGCTGGAATGCGTGAGAACATGAGGCGAACTGGTCATGCTCGAATTCAAACTCATCTCGGTTATCAGAAGGATCGCCAAACAGGCAAGAACTCTAAGGGAAAAAGTTTGTTCGGTGTAAGTAAAATAATTCAGTCTGAAGTAGAAGACAAAAATGCTGAATCCGTTGTGCGTACGAAGCGGCGTCAACGAATCATTTTGAATGAAATTATTTCGTAGGTGCTATTCGCTTTGATCGTAAATGATTTTTAATTGACCTTCTTTGGGCTCCTTGAAGGCGTCACATTTGATCAAATGTTGTTCCATCTCGTCGATACTTTCGTGATGAAAGGACGCACTAAATTCGTAAGCCCTTAACAGCATTCTCACATAAGCGTCAGGAAGTCGTTGCCTTGTTAGTTTTCTCAGTGCACCCATATAATCTTCCCGATAAACAGTCGGTATAATTATTTTGGATTGGCCCTTTGAAGAGAGTTCGACATTCATCATGACGCGCGCAATACGCCCATTCCCGTCAAGAAACGGGTGAACTTCGCTTACTATGAACATCATATAGGCGGCCTTTGCAAAAGGTTCTTTTAATAAGGTATACCACTCAAAGGCTTTCTTCAATGTTCCACTAACAAGATGATGATCCACAAATTCTGTGTTCCCGGCACGGTTGTTTTTATCCTTGAATTCTCCTGGTTTTTTCGAAACACGTGCCCTTAATAAAATCTCGTGGCGCCTTCTTAGGATATCCAGAAACTCCTCCGGGGTTGCGGGGCAAATACTCATTTCTCTCCTGTCCGATACAATTTGATAAGTTCCCAGTATATCGTGAGAGTCTTCATCACGTGCCGGTAAAGGAGTTTGTGTATTAATGATCTCCTTTGCTTCATCTATTGTGAATTCGGTACCTTCTATGTAGTTGGAAAAATACCCTTCAAAAAACGCTAAGGTTTTATACGAACCAGTACTTGTGTTCCGGTCGGGTCGTTCAGGAAATACTTTGCCAGCCAACTCTCCATAAAGTGTTTCAAACAAGTTGATTCGATCTGGATCTAATGGCTCACCCATTACACGTGCAATTGCTGCGGTGGAGGTGAGATTTTTGCTTTCACCCGTAGCGAGTAAATCGCTGATGAGCTGATTTAATTTTTTAAATTCTTTCTGAAAACCCAGGGGTTCTGCTATTGCTTTTGCCTGGTCTCTGATAGTATTAAGACCACGTTCGCCGCGCGCCCGAATAATGCTTTCTAGTCGTTCTTCAAGTTCGTTTAGAGATAGAGCTTTTGATTCCTCTCCTTGCTTGCGTGTTGGTTGCATGTTTTCAAGAAGCGCACGGGCTTCCTGTGAGACATAGAGATTGTCAAAAAAGGGAGTGTCACCTTCTATCTTAGGTAGACCTTTCAGTAGATGAATTGTGAGCCCTGGAAGTTCAACGTTTTCGGTGTAAGTATAAGTAAGGAACACATGACCATTTTTCGTTGGTTTATATTCCAGTGCGCTTCGATGGCTTAGTATTGCATTGGGGTATTGGTTGCGAAGGATGTGATACCAGTTCCTTTTTATAATAGCTGCTGGTTCATCTTCTAAATTGGAGGTATAAATCCGAGGTGCGATTTTTCGGATCTTTTCCCACTTTAAGAGAGACGCAATTTTTTTTGACTCAGTTTTGTCGGAAGAGCCAAATATCATTTCCTGAACTCTTGAAGGAATTTTTCCCATTAACTGGCACGTTTCTCCAAAATTGGAGAATATTTCCGATTAATTATTAATTATGGGAGAAAAAAACATATTATAATTGATAAGTCAAGTATTTTTCCTGATTAAAATAGCCAGAAATGCCCAAATCGCGGAATTTTCCGATTAATACCTAAAGTTTGAAATGAGTTGCTCAGGCAGAAGCTTTGTTAATGACTAATGCAAAGAAGCTTGATTAATAAAGTTTGAACCAAGACCCGACTTTCTATGTCAGGATCAACATAAATACAAAATCCTCAACTAAAATATCGTTTATCTAAATAAAATTATGAACTTGGGTATCTAGTTTATACCTCATTCAAAATTTAATGCAGTGATGGGTAGGCCGAATAGTACTTTTAATAATGAACAGCTTATCAAGATAAACGTTGATAAGGATTGGCGATTACACTGATGCAAATGGCTTCCGTGAGGAGGACAAGAGTATCATGTATGATGTCAGCAATTTCTATTCCAAACATGGTATTAACTGTGTGTAAAGATACGAATTGAATTATCCTAAACTTGAAGGGGCAATGCGCAATAAGGGCATTGTGTAAAGCATGTACTATTCCATTCAGTCAGGCATGCTCCGTAGTTTGCTACCCATCCTGCATTATTAACAAAAATGAAAAATTCTGACTGGTTTAAAATAAAGAAATATCCTCATATCGGTTCTCCTCTCACAATTCGCGATAGAGAGTGGGTCGAGCGTTACATTAAGGACCCTGTAAAAGTAAAGGCACATTCATTTTCTCCATTTATTCATAAAGCGATCAAAGTTCGGAAATATAGACGTGAAACTGTTGGAACGGAGAAATCTAAATTGAGAACCAATGGAGAGAAGATCAGACATATCTTTTATGCGAATCATCTTGATTCAAATATCTATGGATACTATGCTGATCTTTTAAGTGAGAAGTACGAAAAATATCTTGAGAGCAGCGCAATTTCGTCATGCGTAACTGCTTATCGAAGAATTCCACTGAACCCAAAAAATCCTGACTCGAGAAATAAGTGTAACATTGATTTCGCCAATGATGTATTCAATTATATCAGAGGAAGTGATGAGACTCACTTAGTATCAATCACTCTGGATATTAAAAGCTTTTTTGATTCATTGAATCATAAAATATTAAAGAGAAGATGGAAAGAAATTTTGGGGAGCGGAGCGGATCTCCCAGAGGATCATTACAACATCTTTAAAAACATAACAAAGTTTTCCTATATAGAAGAAAACGACATATTCAGTTTTTTTAAATCACAAATTATTGTTGAAACGAAGGATGGACGATTTAAATCGCGATCAATTGACAAAATAAAATATCTTAAAGAAAAGAAAGCAATTGCCTTTTGTAACGCATATGGTATAAAGTTACTCAGAGAGAGCAACTACATTCGCTCAAATAAGTATCATGATCCGTCACGGGAGGCTCTGCGCATTAAAGGAATACCGCAAGGATCTCCTATCAGCGCCGTACTCGCGAATATTTACTTGACTGATCTTGATATGGCAATTCAAAAATTTGTGGGCGAACGAGGAGGGCTATATAATCGCTATTCTGATGATTTAGTTGTTATTTGTAAAGAGGAACACAAAACGTCGATTTTGGAATTTCTACAAGCTTCGATTAGTGATAAGGAAAATGTTGATTTAGAGATTCAAACTACAAAAACAAAAGTTTTTCATTTCATTAAACAAGCGGGGAGATTTCAATGTTTTGAACAAAGCGATGTGACGGGATTGTATAGTCAAAGGAATAAAATGGAATATCTGGGCTTCACTTTTGATGGAGAGAATGTTTTATTGAAATCTTCCAGCCTAGCTGGGTACTACAGAAAAATGAAAAGTTCGATTAGGCGAGGGAAATTTTATTCTTTAGCAAGTAGAACCAAGTCAAAAGGCGTCTTGTTCAAAGGAAGATTGTATAAACGGTTCACGCACTTAGGGTCGGAACGGAAAAGATTGTTTAAAAAGAGCGGAAAAAATGATGGCCAATGGGTTGTTAGTCATAGATACGATTGGGGTAATTTTTTAACCTATAGTACCTTAGCTGCTAGAATCATGTCTTTCAATAGTATCAAAGAGCAAACTCGAAAAACCTGGAAAAATTTTCATAGATTTTTAAAAGAATAAAATTTGCGTCGATTTCAACGGTTCTATTCATCATCGAAGTAAAATTGGTGTTTTTAATTCTTTCAAGGCTTGCGAAAAATTTAAGTTTTTCGAAAAAATCATTATCTCATCGCCCACCCTATTAGAAGTAGCTTGGGACAGTTGATACAGAACTCGTTTATGTTGGGCATACAAGTTCAAAATGAATTCGTGATTGTCATATGATACCATCCACATTTTATTAAGTCGATTTACGTATTTGGATAGTTTGTTGTGATCTTCCTTAGAGTAAAAGTTCATATATAGATCGGCACCTTTTAAATAGTAAGGTGGATCTAAATAGATGAATATCTCATCTTTGCTCTTATTTAACTTATTTATGAATTTCACTCCATCGTCATTTGAGAGGACGATCCGATTTGCAACGGTAGCAATTCTTTCTATTCTAGATATTAGATCTTTCTTATTGAACCGAGCATCAATTTTGAATTTACCCTTTTGCCTAAATCCCCCAATGATACCGCCGCTAATTACTCCAGAGACATTTGTTCTATTTAAGAAAAATGTAGATTTAGCTAAATCAAATTCGTCTACATCATTTGCCCGTCCTTGGATTGCCTTAAATCTCCGCCAATTCGTTACGGAAACTTTTACATTTGCTACCCACTCACAAAACTCATCAGGTCTTTCTAAAACGATTTTCCAGAAAGAATAAATTGATTTGTCGAGGTCATTAATATAAATGCGCTCGACATATCCCTCACAGAGTAGGCGTAGCGCCAATCCAGAACCGCCTGCGTAGGGCTCAGCATAACTGGATCCTATTAATCCATTTTCATAAAATATTTTCGAAACGAATGAAAAAATACAGTTTTTTCCCCCAGGATATCTTAGGGGTGAATAAAATGGGGTTTTATTCTTTTCCATGGGAAATCGTAACAATGGAACCAATAGCTATTGAAAGGGCAACAGTTTGTTCGATACTATTTGAAGTCTGGTAATTATGAGCTCCTGTGTGCAGCAATTGAATTATTGAAGACTGATTTATATTGTGGTTTGACAAACTAGTTTTGACATCCTGATTGAGATTTGATTTGGCTTCAGCAAAATGTCCGGTAAGATAAGTGTCCATTTTCTTATTTTTATCTTCTTTAGCCGCTGTTTCAACAAGTAATCGTAAAGACATCCTTATTAATCCTGGAAAAGTATTGGATAAAGTGCTTTGGTTGGATTTATAAAAGTTATATAAATCGACGATATCCCGATAAAGATTACTTACTTCGCCAATCCGAAGAAATAATTTGCCCCCAAATAGTTCGTTCTTCTTGACATGAGTTCGCCTAGTGACAGTCGACTTCGGTGATTCGGTATCGACATGAAATCTGATTTTGGTTCGACGTATGCTGTTGTTCTTATTTTTTTGTAAAAACTGCTGCGAGGTGGGGGCAAGAACATCAACCACTTTTCCTCGGTTTTCTCGAGTAGATATGACATTATCTTTAACTTTTGTCGAAATATCTGCTAAAATCGCTATAGCTTCTTTTTCTGTATGTTGACTATTTAGTTTTCCATTTTTGACGGAAAAGCCAAGGGATTTCAAAATGTCTTCACGGAAAATTTCATCCTTTACGAATCGCTTATTTAGATGGGGATTGGCTGTTATTATTCCTGTATCTTCTTCTAGTATTAAGAAAGGACTTTTTTCCTTACCCATAAATTTATGTAGAAAAATATCGCGTTCTAAGGGGAGCCATGACCCAGAATCACTATGCTTTCGTAAGACGTTAACCAGCGCAATTTTTTTAATGCAGACATTACAAGGCACCTCTTCTGGAATTTCGGGAAGGTCAATCTTTGTTCCCAATGGAATAGT
Organism: Cyclobacteriaceae bacterium; assembly: GCA_013141055.1. Taxonomy (NCBI): domain Bacteria; kingdom Pseudomonadati; phylum Bacteroidota; class Cytophagia; order Cytophagales; family Cyclobacteriaceae; species Cyclobacteriaceae bacterium. The sequence goes on from JABFRS010000001.1 coordinate 2,773,048, forward strand.
TACTAGTCCGTGCTTAATCTTAGCTAATATCATCCTTCGATTACCATCATAAACAACCGGTTTTTGTCCATGGTAAACCACTGTAGGTAACTCACTAAAGTCATAGAAGTCGCCCATTTCCTTCGAAAGTTTAGCGAGCGTCCACTTAGAATGATTATCACTAAAAGCCAAATCGACAACATCTTGGTCTGAGCCGTTTGGGTCGATTGGTTCGCGAGGATTTTCAGTCCATAAGACTAAGTCTTTAATATGGATTGACTCAACTTTTTGGTTCATGGTCATTTGAAATTTATTGTCAATTGGAACCGAGTAGTATTTTAAACAGCCCCTCCAGTTTCGCCCAAGCAACTCGTACATCGCGTTCGGTTGAGACCCAGTTCTCGTTATGATTAATCATATGCAGTCGTTCCAAAGAATAGGGCTTATCATAATCAGTTTTGACTTGATCTATAGTCTCAATAAGATTCTGGTCAGTAATGCTCGTACATTTTCCGTTGACAATATGACTTAGCATTTCACCCAATGTTGGATTGTGCTTCGCGTTTTTCTGAATTTTTTCGTATTCATTATTCTTCTTAAAGAATGCTATTAAAGAACATTCCAAAAAACTGCGAAGAAGGTCATGAGTTGCATTTGGAAATTGAGCTACATCAATATCTCTCAACTCCTCATATAGAAGGCGTAAGTTAGAATTTCCAATTCTAAAAGGTATATCTACAGAAGTAAAAAGACCTGTTGGTTGGGGTCTACTTCGAAGTGCTATGGGCTTGTCTGTAGCTTTCGGTGGTTTTCCGCCTGGAGTGATACTTACGGTTTTGTTCCCAAAAATGTCTTCGACTGTATTATTTTTTATCTCGGCATCAACCTTTTTAGCATCTTCGATCTTTACAGATTTTATATAAGATTCAATTTTGTCGGTTTTGTTTAATGATCTCGAATCTATTTCGTTGTCATTGAAGTCCTTTTTTCGGAGAACGTTATGAATGATGACTTTTAGTTTTTCCTTGAAATCAACATCTCTTACGGTTAATGCGCCTTTTTCATCCACTTCAAATCTAAATTCGGCTTTGGCAGGCCCTGTCGTAACAAGCCTAAAAAATGTTGTTACATATCCCTTACCCAATATTTGATCTTTCATTTCTTCAGGAATGTCCAATTGCCTTACTATTCTTGCAATACCTATCTTAATAAATTCAGCATGGTTTTCACTTCCTCTCCGAACCTTATAAGTGCTTCGTTCAGTATCCTGCCAATTGACCTCATTGTTATTATTGGCGTGTTTACGGTCTATATATCTGAAACCTTCATTTTTGTTATCGGTTACTATACATTCAAGCAAGAAGGAGCTATCCAACTTAGCAACACTACTTTGCGTGAAGAGGTATTTATTAAGTCTTTCATCAGAAACTAATTCAGGATTACTTAAAATTTTATAAGCTGCTAACCGTCTGTTGCCCTCAAGCACGATGTAACTTCCTCCGTCGGACCACACCACTAATTTTTCAAGTTGAGGCAAGTCTAAATCTTTGACAATTTCTTCGACTAACTGCTTGATTTTAAAATCAGATTTAGCAACAAAAAAGTGAATTAAATCACTTTGATCGGAGTTGAAATATTTATCAGGGAATCTTGCATTCTCGTCCCAAAGCAGTAGATCTTTTATGGCAATTTTCTTATTCTCAATACTCATAATTGAATTATACAGTTAATCCTTCAGGCCACAGAAAATTTTTCTGAAGCCAATTTATATTAGCTAAAAGCTGAAATGACTGATTGTTAATCGAGTTGGTAAGAGGAAAAGAATCATACTAAAGTAAATATTTTTTGATAAGTAACAAATCGAATATGCCCTAACTTTTTGATGTAACAAGATGAATGCTTCGTTAAATATTTGTAGATTCAATCTTTAGTATCTGTCCTCCCCTAACTATCTATTCGCCCCAATTAAAGTTACGCGTTTGGGTATACAAGAATTACGACCTTAAGAAAATCTTAACATGAATTGGGCAAAGGTAAATCGTGGAAAGCTGTCACTAATTAACTATGTAAGGAAGGCCGATCCGAAAACTAATTACTGGCTGGATTTATCTCATAATAAGATAAATTATTATCGAAAGTTAACAAACGATCGCTTCAATATTATTGTTTATGGTGATGATAGTATCAAGACAGATTTCTATGTAATTCCTTATGAAGAAATAAAGCATCTTCTTGTAAAAGAGAATTTTGCTAAAAGTGATGGTAGAAGACGTTGGATTGGAAGTATCATCAATCATTATCTCTCCTTAACTAATACTGACACAAAACACAACGTTGCCGATAAGCATGGGGTATACTCATCTGATTATAACTCAGGAAGATCATTTTACCTGATTGGATCTAAATACGGCGAGTTGGCGAATATTTCTATGCTTCCTGCCATGATCAGTAAGGAAGTTATTGCGATAGGTTTTTACGATGCACCACTAGATGGATATTATCTTAGGTCAGAAGTGGAGATAAAGCAATTTCTTATAGAAGAAGGGGAAGCGCCAAAATCTTATAACGCAATTGCAAAGTTTCTGCAAATAAAATCGGGAGACATTGTAGCAATTAAAAAATCAGGCTCGCCAAGAGGTACAACGCCAAGTCTTATTATCGATGCCTATGCCATTGTTGTTGAAAGAATGGGCTCTGTATACTCTTACGATTCGCTTGAACTAGGCCATTGTATTAGTGTAGAATTTCTGGATACCAGCCTTAATAAAGAGTTTGGTATTGGAGGACATAATAGGACCATTGCACGAATTACAGAACCTGAATTGGTTGCGCAAATTTTCGATGGTTTTTTACCTAAAGACGAGGATAACATAAGACGAAAAATTAGAAAAAAGAGGGGGTACACACAAAATCGACAAAGCTCCAGCATAGGAAAGGTAGTAATCCTTACGTAGCCAATTCGAGGCATAACGAACTCCAAAATCGTTTCAAGGAAAAGTTGGAACGACTTTATGGTGTGGATAAAGTGACCATGGAAGAAGACTGGGTAGATATCAAAGTAGATTTGGGAGACAGTCTTATTTTTTATGAAGTAAAGCCTTTTCACCTGGTTGAAGACTGTATTCGGGATGGTCTAGCTCAAGTGGTTTTGTACGGATTTTATTCCGAAGATAAAAGACCCAAAAAATTAGTTATAGTAGGCCCATCAATGCCTTTAACGGAAGATCAAGAGCTAATTCTTTATTTGAAAAGCAATTTGATTTTCGATTTTGATTACGAAGGATTTCAAGTTGATCAGACTTTTTAATTTAAGATAAGGTAGAATGTATTAATTTTGATCTAAGAATTCGTTCTTTAAATGCTGGCAAAAAACGAGGTGACCTATTCGGTTACCTACTATTCAAAACATTGAGTTTTAGTGGCAAAAACTAAGATAGTGCGCTCCCAGCGGGGTCACAGAATAAAAAGAAGCCTTAGCAGTAGCTAGGGTTTTTTAGTTTCAAGCGAAGGTGGCATTGTCCACCATAGCTGCTTCAGCGAAGGTGGAGTTCATACTCAATCTTAATGATCCTCCACACAAACTCACCCGCGCCTGTTTTTACAATTGCTTCATCCCCGACTTGTTTGTTCATGAGAGCGTGCGCCATCGGTGAATCCATGGAGATATAGTTTGGAGTGTTGATAATTTCTTCAGAGCCCACGATGCGGAGCCTTTTCCGTTCACCTTTGCTATTCTCAATTTCCACCCACGCTCCAAACATCACCTTGCCCTCCTGAAACGGTGAATACGTCACCACTTTCAAATCATCAATGCATTTTCTTAAGTAGAGCACACGACGGTCGATCTCCCTCAGACGTTTTTTATTGTAATGGTAGTCTGCATTCTCAGAACGATCTCCAAGACTTGCGGCCCACGAAACTTTTTGAGTGGTTTCAACACGTTCTACCCTCCAGAGATGATCCAGCTCCGCCTTTAACTTTTCTAAACCTTCCGGCGTAATTAAAAGTGTTTTCATCTTATAACATCAGGCCTTCAATTCCCTTTATCAGATATTAATATTTCTTCTCAACAGATGTTATTTTAATAGATTGGACAAACCTTGTTTTTAAGATTTCAAATCCCATGTGGTAAATTTAGGGATTAGAATTCAGTTTATTGATCGAAACCTTATCTGATACGACTTTTCACAAAAGGAGTTTTTGCAAACTTAATTTCCACCCTCCGACAAATCGTTACAGTATAAATACACTTCACTACACCTCCCCCGAATAGGCCCCAACGAAAACAGCAACCTTTCGTAAAGGTGCCAATGAAAGTAAGAATCCTGTTATTCCTCTTCCTCCTTGCAACAATTATATCCTATGCCCAGGATGAGAAAAGTAAAAAACTATCACTGTTTGTCGACAGAGTACTAGCAGCAGCACCACCAGTACCCGGTGTCAGCATTGTGGTGGTCAATACCGATAGCATTGTATTCGCAAAAGGTTTCGGATGGGCCGATGTTGAGAACAGCGTAAAGGCAACAGCCGAAACAGGCTTTTACATCGCCTCCACTACAAAACCCTTTGTTGCATTCCTGGCCGCGACGCTCGCCGACAAAGGAAAAATTGATCTGCAAAGACCGATCTCCGACTATGCTCCCTTCAAAAACTTCAGCGACAAGTCCCTCTTTAAGAATATCACCATTCATGATCTGCTTACCCATCAAAGCGGAGGGGACAATGATTTTCTCTCTATCAAGCTGGCGTACAGCGGCGACTATGATCAGAAGATGATCCTGGATCTTGTCGAAAAACATACCGTCGCAAATGAAAAGGGGAGAGCCTTCGAGTACACCAATTTTGGATACTACCTTTTTTCTATCCTGTTGAAAGAAGAGTTGGGCCTCGACTGGAGAGACTTGTTGCGCGACATGATCTTTGAACCGCTTGATATGAAGAACACCACCTCGTATATCTCGGTAGCTGAAAGGAAAGATCTCGCCATGCCTTACAACGGCATCCTATCGGATACGCCTCAACGTGCCTACCTCATGAAAACTGATGACACCATGCACGCAGCCGGCGGCATTATTTCTTCAGCCAATGACATGGGCAAGTGGCTGATGTTTCAGATGAATATGGGAAAGGTTGGCAACACACAATTGTATTCAAGGGAAGTACTGCAGATGACACAGCTTCAGAAGATTGCAAACATGCATAAGTTCTCTCCGGTGTTTGAAGGGAACGGTTACGCATTGGGATGGCGCACGGGTACCTATAAAGACACACCTTTAATATATCATTTCGGAGGCTACACAGGTTTCTTTGCTCATCTCTCTTTCCTTCCGGAAAAGAAACTGGCGGTTGCGGTATTTGTCAATCATGAACTCGGCAGTGTTCCCGGAAACTTAATCGCAGAATATGCCTATGATCTCTACCTGGGAAATACTTCCGCATTAAAAGGTCATGAGAAGTATGCGGATGTAACACTTCCCAAACTGGTAGAGAAGAACAGAAATGCGGAGATAAAATCCAGGGCACACTTTGCGAAACGGGCTTGGCAACTCACGCTTCCGAAAAGTAGTTATGCAGGATCTTATTTCAATCCGGAATTAGGGACCGTATTGGTAAAAAGTGAAAACGATGAATTGACCCTCACCTTTGGCAACATGAAATCCATTGCCACCGCTATTGAATTACCCGATGTCATCAGAGTAGAACTCATCCCCGGCGACGGCATGGCCATCCGCTTCGTACTAAAAGATCACCAGGTACAGGAATTGAGATATAATGGAATAAGCTTTATCAAAAAGCAGTAAAGACATACGAAGTAATACGTATACCAAATCCCTCCCTTCCACCTTACCTTAGTCATAGCTTTCCCCTAGTGCTATGCTACGATCCAACACTCTGCTCTTCCTATTTCTGCTTTTTATTATGCCGGGCTTCGTGCTTGCCCAGATGCCGACAACGAAAAGACAGGAATCTATTCCCTCTTTCTCGTTCACGTCCATGAAAAGTGTGATGGCCGACATCCGGATCAGCACCGATGGAAACAGAATTCTGGCACATGATGGTCAATTTGAAACCATGGGTGTTCTATTGTTAAAAGAGAAATCAGGCCGGTACCTTCAGCCCAATGCAACGCAACGGGATGCTGTGGGAATGGTCCACCAGTATTTCTATTCTCCCAATCTTCAATACCGCGTCGTTAACACCTTTGGTTTTAAATCATACGTCCCTGCGAAAAAAGGCAATGGAAAAATTGAAACCATCCATGATTGGCAAACTCATGGAGCCTCTTTGCTGGAGGACGAAAACAAGGATTACCATTTCGAAGCTCCTGAAAATTATTTCACCCTTGCGGTCACGGATGAAGGCAAGCTGATCACTACAAAACCCGGTGGTTTCAAAAAGCAATCGAAGTACGGACCGGGGCAGCCAACAAAATGTGAAGGATTGTTTTTAGTGGATCCCATGACGAAAGCATCCACAACGTTATCAGCGGAAGATAAATTTCCCATGAAGACACAGTTTGTTCTTTCTCCTGACGGCCAGCTTTTCTGCTGGATCGAAGATGTACACTTTGAGAAGGGGAAGGGTCTTGGTTATGATGTTGTGCATGCATTCGATCTTGCAACTGCAAAAAGCTGGACGTTTCAAAAGCCCCGGGGGATATCACGATATCAGCTCAGCAATACATTGCTCTACAGCAAAGACTACATCAGCGATCCCGGTAAAGATGCGATTACTCTCTATAATGTACGTTCCGGTAAGCTTGTGGCAAAAGAACCGATTGAACAATCCTATACCGAACAGTCATTTTTAGTCAACGACAAATTGTTCTTTTACAATGAAGACACTTTCTCCTTGCTGGAAGTGAAAGCCAACGACAAGCAGGGATTAAATGTATTGCCTCCCGTCATGCTCGACACCACAGGACTTCAGATCGACACCGCGAGATATTTTACGCAAGTGATGGCAAGCAACCGGCTTATGCTCCTTCCGAATTTCTATGAGGAGAAACGGCGTACGAGAGCCTATGCTTTTGACATCACCACCGGCAAGCCAACACTGATCATCTACAATTTGTACGACAACATCTACCCACCGAGCCATGAAAAGGTGATGGCAGAAGAGGAATCAGCTTGCAGAAGGGCGACTGCAAAGCTGCCGTTCCCGGTGGGTGCGACACTGTCCGACATAAAAGGCGACTGCAGTAAACCCGCGGCCTTCATCACCGCCTATGATTGCAAGAGGGACAAATACACATATGGTGTATTCAATGCGAACACGGTGTACACCACTTCCGGCGCCCCGTACGAGATTGCCAATAAATACAAGTATTGCAGCACCTCCAATTTAAAAATGTGTACCCGCTGCAATGGCATGGGCAGCTACAACGAGACCATCGGCGTGAAGCTCGACCAGTGGGAGCAGGTCAACTTCAACGTCTACGTCCGCGATCCCAACAAGGTGACAAGAACGAATGTGAATACAACGTGCCCGGTTTGTAAAGGGAAGGGAGTGTTGTGAGGTGTATGTATAGATAACCCACGGTTTTAACCGTGGGCTCTGAATAGTTGAACACATCGGGAACCATTTCAATGGTTTTACACACATATTAAAAACCATTAAAATGGTTACGGGCAACATTGGTCACCACCTAACCCACGGTTAAAACCGTGGGCTAATTAACAACGCTGACACACACAATGTCAATTCGATTTGCATAGTGTGTTGAGGTAATGATGTTCAGATGATTACAACCCGCGGTTCTAACCGTGGGCTATGAATGGTTGGAGACATCTGTAACCATTTCAATGGTTTTAAACACATATTAAAAACGCAAAATTGTCAGGATAACCAGATTGCGCCCATACTCTTCAAACTATTCTTTTGTACAAAAAGATTATGTCACACTCCCTACCAAGAATATGGGTTCATGCAATTTCCGGCACCAAGGATCGGTTGCCATTGATCAATCTTAATCAGGAGAAGAAAATTTACCAACATTTGGAAGAACAATTAATAGAGCTGAATTGTCCTGTGAAGATTATAAATGGCATGCCTGACCATGTGCATCTTCTATTTAAGCAAAATCCGAATATTAGTGTTGAAGATACATTGAAGCAGATAAAAGGCAATACATCATATTGGATAAATCATAATGATGTACTAACTGAAAAGTTTGCATGGCAAACAGGGTATGGTGCTTTTTCTGTGAGTGAATCGCAACTTGAGAAGGTTACGGCGTACATTCTCAATCAGAAGATGCACCATAAGCAGATGACATTCAAAGAAGAGTATGAAGCGTTTTTGAAGTTTAATGGATTTAAATTGGATGGTGATACGTTCAAATGATATAGCTCACCGTTATAACCAAGCCATGGTGCGTTCCGATTTATACAGCCCACGGTTTTAACCGTGGGTACAAATCGTTGTTTAACATTCGCTGAAAGTTTGATTCAGCTTATAAATTTCAGACCTTCCACCCTCAATGACCACCACTTTACCCACCACCCACCCCCGCATCTCCTCCATCGACATCCTTCGTGGCATCATCATGATCATCATGGCGCTGGATCATGTGAGGGAGTTTTATAGTCGCAGTGCAATACGGCCGGAGGATCTTACGCAGGCGTCGGAAATGCTTTTCATGACACGGTGGATCACACATTTCTGTGCTCCGGTTTTTATTTTCCTGTCGGGCATGAGCATGCGATTGTATGAAGGGAATAAGACAAAGAGAGAGGTCAGTATTTTTTTATTGAAACGCGGTGCCTGGCTGATGTTCCTGGAGATCACCGTGATCAATTTCCTGTGGAACTTCGGATATGATTTTATTCTGCTGGAAGTGATCTGGGTGATAGGCTGGTCTATGATCTGTCTCGCCGGGTTGATATGGTTGCCAAGAATGGCATTGTTGGTGGTGGTGGTGGCGATCATTGCGTTTCATAACCTTGTTCCGGATGTTACACCGGTCACTACCGGCAATATGTTCTGGGCGTCGCTTCATAATTCACCATTCGTTGTCAAGTTTGAAAGTATTCCCATCATGATCGTTGCCTATTCGCTGGTTCCCTGGGTAGCGCTCATGGCAGCAGGGTACTGGATGGGAGAATGGTATCACTATGAAGAAGGCAGAAGAAATAAACTGTTGCGGTTAACGGGAGTGGCATTGATCGTGATCTTTATTGTCATGCGACTGATCAACCAGTACGGCGATCCGTTTCCGTGGGCGCAACAACCAAGAGGATTTATGTTTTCGGTGTTGTCGTTTATTAATGTCACCAAGAAGCCGCCATCGTTGTTTTTTATTTTATTGATGATGGGTCCTGCGTTATTCCTGTTGTCGGTAGCGGATCACATCAAAGGCTTTGCAAGGAAGTTCGCGATGGCGTTTGGCCAGGTGCCGCTATTCTTTTTTGTGGTCCATATTTTCTTTATCAGTGTCACCTCGTGGGTGTGGGTGCATTTCACGCTCAGCGAACAGGTGAACATTGCCTTTGCATCTGCCAAACAGTTCCCTGCTGATTATACTCCATCTTTAATAAGAACCTATGTTGTATGGGTACTCGTGCTGATCGTATTATACTTCCCATGCAAATGGTACGCCGATTACAAGAGAAAGAATAAAAGCTGGTGGCTGAGTTATCTCTGATGTGAAATATTATTTGAGACTCATGAATAATTCCGTCTCGCATTTTTCTTCGTCGGAATTCCAGTGACCATAGATCTCAATGTAAGGCAACGTGGTATCAAAGCCTTTTGAGTTTAATTCCTTCGTCATCATCTGTCCTTTTTCTTTGATCAGACCATAAGGACCGATGTGTTTGTAGTAAGCATATTTTTCAAGAACAATTATCTTATGTTCAAGCTCTGTGTCTTTGGTGAGAGGATCCTCAAGCGCTACACCGGCAAAGACTTTTTCATTTCCTTCATACACCCAGATATTCTTTCCCTTATTTTTTATTGCTTCTCTTTTAACCGTCTCCCACATCTTACCGGATAACTTAAAAGCAGTGCCCACATAATCTTTGTTCACAGCAAAGCCGCCAAAGCCATGGATGTTTATTTCCAATGGGTGGGTAATGATCTCTAATTCCATGAAAACAAGTTATCGAAATCCTAAGGAATAAGGGAAGGATCTGAATAGAGACCGAATAGGAACCGGGTTGAGACTGGGTAGGATCCGAATAGAGACTGGGAAGAGAAGGGCGGGAATCAGAGAGGAATAGGGGAATGATCAGAGAGGAATAGGGGATGAATCAGAGAAACATCAGAGAGTAATCAGAGGTGAATCAGAGAAGAATAAGGGAAGAGACAGAGAAAAACGCGGTTTTATAGGGGAACGATCAGAGACGAATCAGAGAATCATCAGAGAAAGCAGCGTTTTTATAAGAGAAACATCAGAGAGCGATCAGAGAAACATCAGAGAAAGCATGCAATGGTAGCTGAAAAGTACGAGGAACGTCCGAGAAACGTTCGAGAAACACCCCTAAAAACCCTCAAATTGGGCTAAAAACGAAGAAAACTGGGTTAAAAAGGAGTTGAAATTTAAAGAAGGGGATAAAAAACGGGGAATGGAGGATGGAAAGGGGGTTTTGGAGGATGGGGGTTGAAGAGAGGATGATAGCAAGGCCTTAAAAAGAGGGGAAAAAGACTTTTAGTACAAGGCCCTTGTATTTCTAAGGCCTGAAGGGCCGAGATTTATTAGCCCTGGCCGCAGGCCAGGGTTTGCGATGCAAACGTGCATTTAAGCCCTGAATGGGCGAGATTGTTAGATAATAATTCCCGGCCCTTCAGGCCTTAGACAAACTAATAATAAAAATGGGGGACCCCACACCCCCAAACCTACACCCCAACGAGTCCCCCGTAATTATCTTCAATGAACTTGTCAATCGCCTCATAGAAAGCTTCCAGCTCCATCTCATCCAGATCAATCATCACCTTCCTGCCATCCACCAACGTCAACTGAAACTTGTGAAGAACTTTCCGCTCATCTTTTATTAATGTCAACGCCTTGATCTCCTGCATCCCGAACTTGCCCACCTTCTCATTGTTCCGGTATTCTATGTATGTGTTCGTCAACGTCAGGAAGTCATTATAATTTTTCAACCCTGTAAACAGCTTCCCTACAATCGGGAACACCACACATATACCGGACCAGATGAAAAAGCGAACATGGTTCACTTCATGATTCATATAGATGAAAACAAAAATGAATGGGATCGCCAGGTAGATCAGCAGCTGCTTCTTCAGCTTGTTGCGATGGTTCCGCAGATTCAATCCTCCATCTACCGGCTTCACATGGATCGGAAATAAAAACTCTTCCCACAGCACCATCACCATGATGATCACCGCAATGCTCACCAGCGTCATGCCGATGTATGCTTCGGCATCGAGGTCTTTCACCGGTGTGTCAAACAACTGTGATGACAACAGGAATGAGATAACAAAAATCAATAGCAATAGCCCGATGCTGATTTCCTTGGGATATGTCGGCCGGATAATTTTCATAATACGTTAAAAAGAATTTTAATACTTGTCAGGATTAATTCCATCCGCCACCGAGCGCACGATAGATGTTCACCATCGCATTCATACGCTGCTTCTTGGTTTCCACCAGCTCGAACTTCGACTCCAGCGCATCACGCTGTGTTAATAACACTTCCATGTAGTCAGCCCGCGCCGAACGGAAAAGTCGTGTCGAGATATCAATGGACTCTGTCAGCGTCTGCACTTGCTTCAAGCGAAGGTCCAGACTCTTCTCCATGTTGGTGATGTTGGATAGCTGGTTGGAAACTTCCAGGTAAGCTCTCAGGATCGTGCGCTCATAATTATAGACTGCCTGGATCTGTCTTGCGTTGGCACTATAATATGTAGCCTTGATCGCATTCCGGTTCACAAGTGGTCCGGTCAGGCCGGCACCAATCGCATAGAACATCGACTCAGGTTTGGTAGCCAGGTAATCAAGCTTGAATGCATCCAGACCAATGGCACCTCGTATGTTCAACGATGGATAGAAATATGCTTTCGCAACTTTCACATCCAGCTTCGCCGCCGCCAGTGCAAGTTCCGCCTGACGGATGTCCGTTCTGTTTTGCAACAGCTGTGACGGTATCCCCGCCTGAATACTATCAGGCTTCAGCTCAATGAAACTTTGTGAGTTACGTGCAATCGGCTGTGGAAATCTTCCCACCAGGAAGTTGATCCTGTTCTCCGTTTCAATGATCTCCTGCTGGATGTGATACTGACGACTTTGGTTCTTTAACACTTCGGCCTCAAACCTGCGCACCGCCAGCTCCGTAACTTTTGCTGCGCTCTTTTGAAGTCTTACGATCTCCAGTGCATTCTGCTGAATCTCAATATTGTTTTTAAGGATGATCAGCTGGTTGTCGAGCGCCATCAATTCATAGTAGGAGTTGGCGATCTCTGCTGCGAGGTTGGTCACCATAAAGTTCTTTCCCTCCATCGTCGACAGATAGCTGAACACCGCCGACTTCTTGGCATTGCGCAGCTTCTTCCAGATGTCGATCTCCCAAGATACATTCGCCGCTACCATAAAGTCGGGCAATGGATCCGGAAACTCCTGACCCGGTGCGATATTGGAATTGGCTTCCACCGACCCTTGTCTTGTGAACCGTGCAACCTTCTCAACACCCGCACCGCCGGTGACATCGATAAAAGGTAAGTACTGTCCCTTCCTTGCTCTGACTTCATTCTTCGCGATGTTGATCTCCTGAAGCATGATGTTCAGCTCCTGGTTGTTTCTCAACGCTGTATCAATGAGCACCGTGAGGTTAGGATCGGTAAAGAATTCTTTCCATTTGACCGTCGCTGTGTTCACGGAGTCCCGCGACCCGCGATAGCTTGATGGTGCATTCTTATTCTCTGTCTTGCGCACCAATGATGGCACACATGCAGTGAAGATCAGTGACAAACAGCCGATCGTGATATATTTCATTATTCTCTTAGTGTGCATGACTTGTAGTTCCCTCATTTTCAGATTGTGGAAAATTGTCAACCCGGTGAACAAGGTTGTCTGTTAATGAATCATTCTCTTCATCGCGTATCAGCTTGCGGCCATCGGCGATGGTACCAAAGATGTAATACAGTCCCGGTACGATGATGACACCAAACACGGTTCCGAAAAGCATCCCGCCCAAGGCAGATGATCCGATGGTTCTGTTACCGATCGCACCCGCACCGTGAGCTGCTACTAATGGAATCAATCCGGCAACGAATGCAAATGATGTCATTAAGATCGGACGGAAGCGAACTCTTGCTCCTTCGATCGCTGCATCCAGTACAGTCATGCCCTGTGCATGTTTCTGAACAGCGAACTCGACGATCAACACGGCGTTCTTACCGAGCAGACCAATGAGCATGATCAGTCCTACCTGTGCATAGATGTCGTTTGCCAGTCCCATGGCTTTGATCATCATGAAGGATCCGAAGACACCGGCCGGCAATGAAAGAATAACCGCCAGTGGGATGATGAAGCTTTCATACTGAGCGGCAAGCACCAGATAAACGAATCCGAGCACGATGATGAAGATGACGATTGCTTCATTTCCACGACGCACTTCATCATATGAAAGGGCTGCCCAGTCGATGTCAAATCCGCGGGGCAATGTTTTGGCCGCCACTTCTTTTACTGCGTCAATCGCCTCACCACTGCTGTATCCTTTTGCTGCAGCACCACGAATGGCGGCAGTATTATACATGTTGTAACGGTTGATCTCATTGGCGCCCTGTTTCTTCTTGATCTTCATGAACGCTGAAAAGGGCACCATCTCACCACGATCGTTCTTCACCCATAGGTTCAGAACATCCTGCGGAAGCTGTCTGAATTCAGGGGCAGCTTGCACGAATACTTTGAAGAATCGTTGATACTTAATGAAACCAAGTTCATACGTGCTTCCAACAAAAATGGAAAGTGTGTTCATGGCATTACCGATCGATACACCTTTCTGCATGGCAAGCTGATTATCGATCTCAATTTCATACTGAGGATAGTTGGCGCTGAAGAAAGTGAACAATCCTGTCAACTCTTTGCGTTTCTCCAATGCTTCCATGAATTCGTTCTTGACTCTTTCAAGATCTTCATAGGTTCCGTCAGGATTCTTGTCAAGCATCTGCAAAGCAAAACCACCCGCTGCTCCAAACCCTGGCACTGCAGGGGGATCAAAGAACTCGATCGTTGCACCTGGAATCTCCTTCGCTCTTTCGTCAAGCTCATAGGTGATTTCTTGTACAGTATGTTTTCTTTCAGACCATGGTTTCAGATTGATCAGACAGGTTCCTGCATTTGATCCTCTTCCTTCTGTTAACACTTCATATCCGGCGATAGATGATACGGATTGAACACCTTCCACCTTCATGACAATCTCTTGCAGCTGTCGTGAGATATCATTGGTACGTTCCAGCGTTGATCCAGGAGGTGTTTGTACGATGGCATACAACATACCCTGATCTTCACTTGGAATAAAACCGGAAGGCAGGTTGCTGGCGATCACTAATATCCCGCCAGTAAAGGCCAGCCAGAGACCAACGGTTACCCACTTGCGACCAGCGATCTTCTTCAATACCCATACATACTTGCCAGTGACTTTCTCAAACCCGCCATTGAATCCGTCAATCGCTCTGTTGAATAAATTTCTTTTTCTTGGCTGACCGTGTGTGTTCTTGAGGATCATCGCGCAAAGCACAGGTGTAAGTGTAAGGGCTACCAGGCCTGAAAGAATGATCGCACTTGCCATGGTGATGGAGAACTGGCGATAGAATACACCCACCGGACCAGACATGAATGCAATCGGAACAAACACCGCAGTCATTAATAAGGTGATCGCGATAACCGCACCGCTGATCTCACCCAATACTTTCTTCACCGCCATGTACGGTGAGAGATTCTCTTCATGCATTTTGGCGTGCACGGCCTCGACCACCACAATAGCATCATCGACGACAATACCGATTGCCAATACCACCGCAAACAATGTGATCATGTTGATGGTCAGTCCGAATGCCTGCATGAAGATGAATGCACCAATCAATGAGATCGGTACTGCGAGTGTTGGGATCAATGTAGATCTCCAGTCGCCGAGGAAAATAAATACCACCAGCGCCACGAGGATAAACGCATCGCGTAAGGTGTGAATAACATTTTCAGTGGATGCATCCAGGAAGTTGGATACATCATAGCTGATCTCATAGGTCATCCCGGGAGGGAAGTCTTTCTTTAAAAGTTCAAGCTTCTCTTTTACGTTCTTAATCACCTCGCTGGCATTACTGCCGTAGGTTTGCTTCAGCACGATCGCCGCAGAAGGGTAGCCGTTTATGTTGGAATAGATATCATAGTACTCACTTCCCAATGCAACCGTCGCGATATCTTTCAGACGAAGGATCTCTCCCTTTGCATTGGCTTTGATAATGACATTCTCATATTCTTTTGGATCGCTGAATCGGTCCGTGTAAGCCAATACATATTCAAGTGCTTCTGAACGTTTGCTGTCCCCACGACCGATACGGCCCGGCTTACCGATGATACTCTGGTCGCCCAATGCTTCCATCACTTCATCCGGTGAGATACTGTAGGCTCTCATGCGTTCCGGATTTAACCATACGCGCATAGCATACTGACGGCTACCCAGAATTCTCGCCTGACCAATACCATTGATACGCTGCAATTCAGGGATCATGGTAACACCGGCATAGTTGAACAGGAACTTCATGTTCGCATTCTTGTCAGTGCTGTACAAGTTCACATACATGAGCATGCTTGGGATCACGGGTGTGATGATGACACCTTCGCGTTGTACGAGTGGCGGGAGTCGGTTCCTCACCTGTTCAACACGATTGGAAACCTGAACCAATGCCTGATTGATATCGGTACCGGGTTCAAAGATCACCTGAACGTTGGCTTCGCCCGCGCTCGTTGCATCGGAAGTCATGTAGCGCATGCCCCATGCACCGTTGATCGCCTGCTCAAGAGGAATGACAACAGACTCAGTGAGTGTCTTGGCACTGGCACCAGGATAAGATGCGGATACCATGACCATCGGTGGAGCAATGGAAGGGAACTGTGAAGTAGGGAGTGTATTGATTGCCAATACTCCCATGAAAATGATGACGAGGGATAATACGATCGCGAGGACCGGCCTCTTTAGAAATGCGTTAAACATTTTGTTGCTTGATAGAAATTGAAATTATTCGACGTAGACGTTCAGGCGTGGCAGAACGGTCCTGGGATCTTCATAAGTGTACTCAGCGATCTTGTCATTGTCTCTTACTTTGCGGATACCTTCGAGCATGATCCTTTCATTCTCGGATACACCGGAGGAGATGACATACAGATCAGGCATCTCTGCAGCAATGGTTATTTCTCTTTGACGGATGATGTTGTCTTTATCGACCACAAACACATATTTCTTTTCCAGCACTTCGAAGGTTGCCTTTTGAGGAATGATCAGTGCATTCTTCAGAGGTGAGATCGCAACGATATTGCCGGTCTCGCCATGTCTCAGCAATCCTTTTGGATTTTGAAAAGTCGCTCGGAAGGCAATGTTCCCTGTTTCATTGTTGAAGTCTGCTTCGATGGTTTTTACCACACCGCCATAGCTGAACAATTCATTGTTGGCCATGAGCAGTTTTACTTTCATCAGGCTGTCGCCTTTCTCGTTGGCTTTGAAATTCAGATACTCTGCTTCGGGTACGTTGAAGTACACCCACATCTCACTGTTGTCGGAAAGGGTTGTCAGCAGATCTCCTTCATTGAGGAGACTTCCAAGTCGCACCTGGAAGCGATCCATGATGCCATCGAATGGTGCTTTGATCTCGGTGAATCCAAGATGAACCTGCGCCATGGCAACTTCCGCTTTTGCTTTGTCATACTTTGCTTTGGCGAGGGCGAGCTCATTAGGTGAAACCACATTGCTGTCGGCAAGCTGTTTGGTGTTGAGGAATTCGATCTCGGCAAACTTTGCTTCCGCTTCTGCTTTCTGCAGCTCTGCTTTATACATCATCGGCATGATCTGAAACATCATCTGTCCTTTTCTGACAAACTTTCCTTCGTCCACGAAAATGTTTTGCAAGTAACCTTTCTCCAGTGCTCTTACTTCAATATGCTGGATGGCTCGGATCTGGCAGACGTATGACCGCGTAACCATAGTATCTCTTTTCAAAGGACTCGTAACCAGAAACCTGATTCCCTCTTCTTTTTCTTCTGTCTTTGCCGAACATCCTGCGAGGTAGAGGAATGCACACATGCTCATGACCATGAGAATTCTGCTCATAAATAGTTTTTGGTTTTTAGATGATGGGATGGAATTAAAGACACACGAAGGCGCCGGTTATTTTGAAATTTGAGAAAATCCCATAGCGATCTGTGCGCGTATTGCACAGATGCTTGCGAGTATTGCGTATTGATTTTCGTTCGCGCATGATATTTTTTCAACCGGTGCGCAATACAACAAAGACGGGATTAAAATAAAATTAGAGCAGGATTAGAAACCGCTAATACAGGCAAATCAGGAGGCCTTTTCGATGATGGCAGGCAGAATCACTTCGGCTGTCATACCCGAGCTTTCATTGGGTATGAGCCTGATCTCACCACCGTGAAGGGCAATGATCTTTTGTGTAAAGGGTAGTCCCAGACCAAAGCCATCAATGCCCGCGACGTTTTTCCCACGGTAGAAAACGTCAAAGAGCTGATGCTCACCATCATCATCAATGCCGATTCCCTTATCGATGACGCTGATCTTTATCTTATTATCCTGGTTGGTGAGCTTGATGTTGATCTTCTTGTGGAATGAATATTTCGAAGCATTATCGATCAGGTTGACAAAGGCCGTTCTGAGGAATTGCGGGAATCCATTCACTTCAATGTAATTGCCCTGCGATGGTTCCGGCATGTCAAAGGCAAATTCCTGCAGAGGATTTTTTAATTTATAAAAGCTGATAACATCCAGCAGCAGATCAATGATGTTGAGTCGCACCATCTCTTCGCGCTCAGTCGCAGATTCAATCTTTGCCAGCTGCAAAAGTCCGTTGACAAGGATTGTTGCCCTTTGGATCTCATGCTGTGCGGCTTTGAGACTTTCACTCATTGCATCTTTGTCCTTATCGTAGTTGATGGAAGTTTCCAGTATTCCCGCGATGGCGGCCAGTGGAGTTCTCAATTCATGGGAAGCATAGGAGATGAATGACTTCTGGGAATCCATCAGCGATTGAACGCGGTCGAGCACACGGTTAAAAGCACCGGCTACAATTCCGATCTCATTCTTTGGGTTCTGATAGGATAGCCTGAACTTAAGATCATGTGCTTCGATAGTTTCAACTTCGTGAACAAGATCGTTGATAGGACGGAAGAGCAGGCTGGAAAAAGTAAAGGCAGCGATGGCCGCAGCAATCAGGAAGAATAAATTGCCGGCAACCAGGTTCTGAGCAAGACTTTCCATCTGGTCGAACCCGCTTTTATTGTACGCTGTGATGGCAATCGTTCTCTTTTTGCCATCCTGATCAAATGAAAACGCATAGCCTTCTTTGTAGTTCTGAGGCTGATTTCCCTGAAAGCTGAAATAGATCTCCTTGCCGACGGGTAAGGATTTAAAAAAAGATTCGTCGAATGCATAGTCGCCGACATCATTGATGCCAAAGATCTCTTTGCCATGCTCATCAAAGACGTATTCAGATTGTTCGGGAAGACTGATGATAACTTTCTCTGCCACACGATCATGGAGCTCATAGATCTCACGCGTGTCAAGAGCCTTTTGCTTGATGCGTTCCAGGAAAATATTGGTACGGGAGGTGGAGGATGCGATGTAGATATAAACAGAAAACAGCATCAGCAATATTCCTGAAGAGATAAGGAACAGAATGACAAGTTTGTGCCGTATGAGCATGGTTAATCTTCGCGGATGGTGTAGCCCATTCCCACGACAGTGTGGAGGAGCTTGGCATTAAAGCCTTTGTCAATTTTTCTTCGCAGATAATTGATGTAGACGTCAATCACGTTGGTAGACGTATCAAAGTCGAGGTCCCATACTTTTTCTGCGATGTCTACGCGGCTCACAACACGATCTTTGTTCACCAGAAGATATTCCAGCAAAGCAAATTCACGGGCTGTGAGGTCAATGCGCTTGCCTGCACGTGTGACCACCTTGCCCATCGTTTCCATCTCAAGATCAGCAACCTTGATCTTCTTTTCGGTGAGTCGTGTGTTGCCGGATCTTCTTACCAGAGCTTTCACGCGCATGAGAAGCTCTTTGAACTCAAAAGGCTTTACGAGATAGTCGTCGGCACCTGATTCGAATCCCACTACCTTGTCATCGAGTCCGTCGAGTGCTGTTAAGAGAATTACCGGCACATGCGGTCGCTCGGTTTTGAATTCCTTGCATAACAGAAAGCCGTTGATGCCCGGGAGATTTACATCGAGGATGATGAGTTCGTAGTTTTTCTTGTAGTAAAGATTTTTGCCCAGATCGCCATCATAGGCGACATCAATGAGATAGCCTTCACTTTCAAATCCTTTGCGGATAAAGTTGGATACGCTGGGTTCGTCCTCGATCAATAACAGGTTCATGTGCAAATAATTAACCCTGACGCGCCTGATGGGTAAATTTTAGATTTAGATCAGTTTTCGCTCTGCCGTCACACAACGCATCACTCTTCTGTGCATGTTGGGAACACGAACCGCTTCTTTTACATCGCCGAGGGCATTTCTTCTCACTAATAAATCATCTCCGATCTTTATTTTATGGTAGACATCAGCGTCTACTTTCAGCTTGTGGGCGGTTCCGGGATGAACGACGAGGTAATGAAATCCAAGCAGGAACTCTTTATCGATCACTTCAAATTTACCGATCCAGTCAAAACCTTTTTTCTGTATGAGGATCAATCTGATCTGAGGAAACCATAACACGAGTGTTTCAAGTGGGATGATCAATGCGGCAGCCAGCAAGACGAGATGGAAGTAATTGTCCCATGAGAACAAGATGACGCCCTTGTGTTTCATCCATTGAATGGGACCGTAAGCGATGATCAGTAGTGAGAGAACGGCGATGATCCACCAGTTTGTTTTGGTGAGATAGGGGCGGATCAGAAATTTATCTCTGGGTTTACTCTTGCTGTAATATTCCTCGTTCTTCATTGAGCGCACTGTTTCCGCGCGCTAAATAAATCCGGTGAGATTAAAACTGAATTAGAAGGAAATTAAAAGCGGGCAATAATGCCAGGCTAACCGGAGTAAGAAAATCCGGCCTCAAAAGAGGTGAAAATAAAAAACATAACATTGGCTAACTTCCTATTCTCCAGTGGGTTAAACCTGATCAATATTAAGAAATTGTTACCCGTATTAACCCCAATTTAATATTGCCCTACCTTCGAATACATTAAACATCCAGTAAATGAAAAAGCTTGAGAAACAGGAATTAAAGAAAAAAGTAACAACAGTGATTGATCAGGCCCTTGTGCAACTTGACTTACCAAAGACTTCGAAAAAGACCAAGAGGCTCATAAAGAAATTGTCGACACAATTGAGGCGCCAGGTGAAAAGCAAGATCAAGAAAGCGGCTGTGAAAGTCCGTGCACCGAAAAAGAAATCAGAAAAAACTAAAGGCAAGGCCAAGGCAGGCGTAAACAATACTGCTGCTCACGCATAAAGAACATATTAATTCAGAGTGCTGATCAGGTTGGGTAAGGAAATATAAAATGTAGTTCCCTTTCCGGGAGTGGAGGTCACAGACACCTTGCCGGAAAGGCGGGATACCGTTTCTTTAAAGATGAACAAGCCCAACCCTGATCCCTCTGATCGTGTATTGGCACGATAGAACATGTTGAAGATGCTTCCGATGTGTTCTTCTTCTATCCCGATGCCATTGTCAGCGAACTCAATCGCTGCCTCTTCCCGTTTAACAGTAATCGTAATGTGAATGAATGGCTTCGGCTTTTCAAAATCCGCGTACTTGATGGCGTTGGATATCAGGTTGGTGAAGATCATAGTGATCCGATTCCGGTCAGAGTAGAATGTCTCCTCACCATGGATATCAATGATCTTTTCTATTTCAGAAGAGCCTTCCACAAACTGATGACTTTCGAGTATATCGGAAATAAGATGATATAATTTCAGGGGCTCAGCTACTACGTTGAGTCTTTTATTCTTTGAGAAGTTTACAATCTGTGAAATGAAATGTTCAGATCGCTGAACGCTTTTCTCCATAAGAGAATAATAGGGGATCAGGTCGCCTTGTTTGTTCTCAAGCTTGATAAGGTTAAGTAGTCCCAATAGTGAGCTCAACGGTGAGCGGAGATCATGCGCTGTACTGTAAAGAAAATTATCCAGCTCATGATTGATTTTTTCCAGCTCCTGGTTGCTCGCAGAGATGATAATGGAATTCTTTTCGACTTCTTCCATTTGAATTTTAACCTGATCAATCAACAGGTTGTACGACTGCGCCAGCGTGGTAATTTCTATAGCGGCCTTTTTGATTCTGAGATCAGTTCTTATTTCCTGCTTGGTGAGAATTGCCTGCTGAATGATCTTTGAAAGATTGGCGATGGGCTCAGAGAGTCGCTTGGAAATCCAGTAGCCTGAAAACAATGAAAAGAAGATCGCTCCAATGACCAACGTGATGTAGAAAATTCTTACACGGTAATAAGTAGTTTCAGAATAGGTATAGGAATATTCCGACAAGGAATAGTATTGATTGGTGAGAGAGTAAGTCAGATCATTCAGTTCGCTTCTTAATCCTTGCTTGCTGGTTAACCCCAATTCAAACTGAATGCCTACTAACTCAAGAAAGCTTCTCTCATAGTTGGTAAGTAGATCTATTGCAGGTTTGTTCCTGACGGGATCGGAGATCAGCTTATTATGAAATTGCTCTGATCGTTCTTTAAATGATGTTACATAAGATGAATCGCTTCTCAACATAAAATCTTTTTCATGTCGTCTGAGGAACAACAGATCAAGCATCTGATCCGGATTAATGATCTGCTCCAGTCCGTGTGCATGGAGTCGCATGGTCCCTTCAATACCATAGTCTTTAAAACCTTTCTTGAAAACCAGCTCTTCAAGTTTTCTGAACTTCTTATTGTAGTCGCCGAGGGTTGTGTCGATGCGTATCAGGCTGCTTCCGATTCCGTTTTTCTTTGCCTCCTTGTCTTTTACAAGTGCCTGGATCTCCTGTGAGATAAGTACATTGAGACTATCCCTTCTTTTCAGATAGTCGCTTTGATGATTTTTGAAATAGAATTCATTGATTGTTTCAAGGTCAAAGAAGTCATTGTCAGCTTTTATGAGACTGAGCGTATAGATCTCCAGCTGACTGATATTGCTATGGGTCCTGGCAATACGGGTGATGTTGTCAAAGATCAGAATGGATACGATCGCCAGAACAATGATGAGTCCTGTGAGGAAAAGGAAGCCGCTGACCATACGGCTGCGTATGGAGTTGAGTGCAAAAAATCTAAACATCCGGTCAGGAGTTGGTCGTTAGGACTTAAAAAGGAAAGCAAAAGTAAGCACGCAATATGCGCTACCCTTGCCGGGGATGTTACCAAATCATGACCAATGAGCAACCGTATTTTTTCATTCCAGTGTACCTGCAACGATAATACCTGATCCTGCTACGGATCTTCTATCAATCAATCCTTGTATTGATTAAAATTTGCGATCATCCAAACCCTCACCGTGTCCGTAGCTTTTAGTGAAGGTGGAGTGGTATCGCCAGTAGATCAATAGCTTCAATCGGGTTTTATGAATAGTAATATGAAATTTTTAATGGCTGTACTGTTGGTCACAGGTTCATTTGTAATCTCCGCGCAGAAGAAACAGAACAGTAGTCCCGGAACTTTGCAAGGCGCGATTGTAGCCACACCCTCATCGCTTACTGTAGATGTTAACGTCGATGATGAAACTGCGCAGACCCGTGAAGTTTCAATTACAAATGGAGGAAGCGAAGCATTGGAAGTTTATCTCACGGTCCGAAAGAAAGCCGGAGAGCCAATGTTAAATGTTCCCTCTGTCAATACTTTAAAAAGAACTATTCAAGCGGGAGTGAAGCCTTTCCAACGACCGATGCGTAGAGTGTTGTCAGCTCAGCAACGAGGACAAATAATCGGCGCATCAGAACCTCCTTACAATATACATGGTACCCGACTGTTCGCTAGCATCGTAGACAATGATTCCCGGGGGAAAATAATAGAATTGAATCCAACGGACCTGAACATTGTGAATCAATTTCCGGCAGGGGCTATGGATTATGCTGCAGGGACGGCATTTGATGGTGAATACATTTATGTGAGCGATGGATTTATTGGCGCAGAGATAAGAAAGTATAATCCAGATACTGGTCAGTTGATCGATTCATATTCCAATCCCAACGAAGCTGTCTTTGGAGGTTTAGCTTCTGATGGTGAATACTTGTATGCATCTGAAATTAATCTGACGAAAAGACTTTATAAAATAGACTTTGATGGCAAGAGGGTTGTGAATACCATTCCCCTTGATTTTTATCCCGGCGAAGGACTCGCTCATGCCGGTAACACAGGAACCCTGTATATCAACAGCCTTGAGGGTTACAAAATATATGAACTGGATGCGAGTACCGGAGAAATTGTTAATACGATGACCTTTGATGAAACGCACTATTTCATGAGCCTTGCTTATTCATCTTCAGCCAATGTCTTGTTTGCATATGAATATAACAGGGCAGTCCTCATGGCTCTGGATCCAAAAACAGGAGATGTGCTTCATGAGATGCCTTACACGAATGATGACGCAGGTCTCATTGGTCTGGCAAGTGATGAAACTTATCAACCCGTTGTTCTTGATTTCTCCACAAAAACAGTGCAGCCCGGAGAGACGATCACGGTAACAGTTGAGTTTAGTTCAAGAGGCATGTTGGGAAAAACGTATCACTATGAGCTCCTGGTCAACAGCAATAATGGCACTACTCCTCAGGTAATTCCTGTTACATTGAATGTGGTAGGCGCTCCCCCGGTGTTTCATAAGGATCTTTCTGTTATGGACTTTGGAGAGTTGCTGGTGTCACAGGAAAGGAAATTGAAGCTGCGCGTTAGCAATCTCAGTGTAAGGGGAATTCTACAGATAAAGAACATTGCCATTAACAATCCGCAATTCACAGTGGACAAGACGAGCATGAGACTTTATCCTGAGGCAGATAACTTCATTGAAGTCGCTTTCTCACCGGTTACAGAAGGCAATCACGAGTTGGTTCTTCAGTTTGAAACCAATGATCCTAACGCACCGCTGGTGGAGATCCCTGTGCGTGCAATCGGTATGTTGCCCCCCGTGATGCAGATTGATCAACCAAGGATTTCAATTTCACTTGCGCCAGGACAAATACAAACCGTGTCACTTTCAATTTCCAATGCAGGCAGATCTTTATTACGGTGGAATCTTGAGTCAGAGATGGAGGACACTTCCTTACCGGCAATTCTGAAAAGACTGAATGAGGGTAGCGCTCGACTTACTGACAAGATCCCTTCACGATATGATTTCTTTGGTGGCAGGACAGGTTCCGGCATCACAGGAGCACACGAGCCGGATATGTATCATGAGGGAAATAAGATTGAAGCCCGTAATGGATTTTCATCCCGGATACTCCCCTATACTGATGGCGCGATACAGATCCTGGAATACCTCTCACCGAATGCTATGGTAGAAGGAAAATACTTTACTGCCAAGCATAACGGACTATTCACGTTTGTTGCTGACACAGACCTTACCTCATTTAAAATAGTAGGGGAACTCAGTGGTGGAAAGCATCCCAATCTGGATGGTGCAGAGATATCGACCACCCGACTCGGAATTCCTCTCAAAGGATTAATTAAAAGAAGCTACGGCCCCCACGCTCCATCGATCAATCATATGTTTATTGCACACAACCGGAGGCATGCCATTCATGAGATTTTCAGCAATTCAAAAGATCTTGATAGTCATGAGATGCAATCTCCCGGAAATGAAGTGACGAGCCTTCACAGGGTTTACTACCTGATGTTTTCCGGTTTACCAGGAACGTTTATCAATAACAGTGCAATGGAAGTTATCATGAATGAATTTCTCAATACGATTGCTTATCCTGATTGGCTGAAGATCATGACTGCCACTTCAGGTGAGACTGAACCACAGGCTCAGGATAATATCCAGTTGAAAATTAATACTACAGGATTAAGTCCGGGTGAATATGAGACGGTACTTTATTTCAATGGGAATGATCCCGGCAGGCGGGAGATACAAGTGCCTGTTCGACTGACGGTGGAGACAATAGTTAATAGAAGGCCCGTCGTTACGAATCCGATATCCGATCGTTCGGTTCTTGCTAACGAAGAAATCTCACTGGATCTGTCTAAACATTTTGTTGATCCGGATGGAGATATGCTAAGTTATACAGCCACTACACCAACACCTGAAAATGTTTTATTGAGAGTGGAGGGTAATTTTCTTTATATAAAAGGTAAGGCGCTCAGTGGTAATGCGTCGATTCAGATTGTTGCTAAAGATCCATCAACGTTGTCGGTAACGTCTCAATTCAATCTGCGCACAGGTATTGTAACAGGAGTACATGAAGGAACGAAGTCGTTCTCTTTTAGTCCCAATCCTTTTAAAGAGACGATTGAATTTTCAATCTCCCTTTCGGAAGATTCAAGTGTAAGAATAACTATTGTGGATCAGTTGGGACGAATGATTGGAGTTCCGGTTGATGGAACGTATCATTCGGGTAGAGTGAACCTTCCTTTAAATTTTACTTCGTCGCCGAATGGGATTTACTATTACAAGCTACAGATCGGTCAGGAGCTTTATTCGGGTAAGATTCTCAAGACAGATTAAGAAAGATCAATTCTCTTTCAAAAGACTCATAAATCCTGCCTGATCCATGGGCTTGACGAAGTAGTTAGATGCCCCCAGGTCCTTTGCTTTGGCGAGATCTTTATCATTCTTTGAAGAGCTGAGGATGGATATCTTAATGCGGTCTTTATTCTTGCACTGCATTTTCTTAAAACCTTCCAGGAACCCGAAGCCGTTAAGAATGGGCATGTTGATGTCCAGAAGGATGACGTCGGGCACTCGGTCCTCGGCGAGGCAATATTTCTCCAGCAGGATCAATGCGTCTCTTCCATTGGAAGCGACGTCAATATCATTGACCATTCCGGTGATTTCGAGGTTTTTCTTGTTGATTAAATTCCAGACAGGGTCGTCATCGACCAGTAATACATGCTTCATCTTTCCCCTCTTTACCTTAAAAGGCAATTTAACGGGGAATGGGGGAGAAATGTTTCCATGAAGCAATGCACCCGTCCGACCGGTCATGCGGGCGGCAGCGATGTTCTTTCAATATCTATGAATTTGCTGTGCGTTCGGGATTCAGATCAAAGATTATGTTTCAGTCTTTCAAGAGACGTAGAGCACTTTGTTAAAACCTGAAGTATCCAGATGTGATGATGCAGCCATGCGGCTACGGAGCAAAAAAAACTTATTTCTAATTTGATTTTTTTGTTTATTTAATATCAATACCTACCCCTATGAAACCCTACCTCCTGATTTTTGCAATGATCATTCTTGTTTCCTGCCAAAAGAAAAGTCAGGACGCTGAATCAGAATTCTCTGAGGCGAGCACTGACACCACTGCTATAGTTGATGATTCACAATTCTTCAATGATGAACCGGAAGAGGAAGTTGCACTTGAGAATTATTCCTTTCGTGATCCGAACCTGGCAGACTATCAGCAATACCTGGAGTCTCTGGATAAATCCAAAGTTGAAAACGTGGCAGACGCAACCCGTAAATTCAATGAGTTATTTGCCAGTCGATCAAAAGCTATGTGTGACTCTGCATACTATCTGTTTGAGAAATTCTATTCCGGTGTAGATGACAAGATCAATGAACAGAGCTATGACGGATTCGATTCTCTTTTCCTGGGATCTTCCAATGGCGAGAAGATTAAGTTGTCAAAAAGGATCACAGACTTCGATAACAAGTACCGGTCCAATGGATTTCAGCCTGCATGGACCGAAGGCATTGTCTACTTGACTAAAGATAGGGAGTATGTAAAGCAGAATTTCTATCAACAACTGACTCCCTTGATGATCGAATATCTTGATCAGCTCAACAAAGAGAACCAGCAAGGATTTCAAGAAGACGGGGGAATTATTATTGAGTATAACACTTTAGTGGATAGGACAGTATGGTGGGAACGATTCAACAAGAACAACCCAACTTTTATTTTTAAGCAGACTCCTTCCGACAAGCAGAAGATATACACATGGACTTTAATAACTGGTGCTGATAATACGCCCATATTCCAGAGTCCCAATGGAGGATTTTCTGAGGATTTTAAGGGAGCGTATGACTATATGTTTGTGAAATATCCCGACAGCGAGACCGCGACATTGCTGCGGCCTTACTATTCCTATCTGGTCAGGTGGGATACGGCAGGGATCAGAAAGTACTGGCAGGAGAAGATTGGTACAACGCCTTATTTTAATTGAGTATATATTCCGGCCAAATGCAGCCGTTTAAATACGATAATTTGCGTATCCTGTATTGATTGGAGCGGTTTTTTTCTTCTTCCAGTCATCACTATCTTGTCACAATACGAATTGCCTGCAATTCGCGTTAAACAAGTGTAAAGGAGACTCCCCTCAACATGGCATTTATTGATATTGTACTTCAGGTTCCCTCTTATAAGTGGGCTGATAGTGAAGGAAACCTTGTAAAACCAACCCTCAAACAATTGTGGGGTGAAGCCTTTTCCAGGGTGAACGTTTTCAAAACGAAGAAGAACTGGATCCCGTTTATCAACTGGTTCATTGCTCTATGCATGTTACCATTTCTTTATCTTTTTCTGTTTCAGTATTTCTACTGGCCTTATGCTATTGCTGCTGTTGCCTATGCAATGATCATCATGAGCACGCATGGCACGATCTGGTTTCACCGTTACAGCACTCATCGCGCATACACTTTCAGTAATCCGGTATGGCGATTCATCACTCAGAATCTTGTTCTCCGTACGTTTCCTGAAGAAGTGTACGTGGTGTCGCATCATGTGCATCATTTAAAATCTGATAAGCCAGGCGATCCTTACAACTCTAACGCAGGCATTATGTATTGCATGCTTTCAGATGTCAACCATCAGGCTATTGCAAAGGACTTAAGTGAAAATGATTATAGAAAAGTTTCGAATTTCATCAGTCACACCGGTGTGTGGATCAATAGTTATAAGCAATACCAGAAATGGGGTTCGATCGCCAATCCTTTTTATACAGTAGGCCTTCTGATCCTGAACTGGACGTTCTGGTTTACTGTGCTTACGCTGATCGGTGGGCCCGGTTTAGCATGTGCTCTTTTCAGCGGTGCCATGTTCTGGTATGTTCTTGTCCGTGCATTTAATTATACCGGTCACGGCGGTGGCCAGAACAAGCATGTTGAAGGAGTTGACTTTGACAGAAGCAATATGTCAATCAACCAAACCCGTCCGGGACTTTTTTCAGGTGAATGGCATAACAATCATCATCTCTATCCTGACAGTGCGCGTGCAGGATTTTTACCTAACCAGCTTGATCTTGCGTGGATCTATATTTATTGCCTTCACAAATTAGGAGGCGTATCCAGATACAATGATTCC
Organism: Cyclobacteriaceae bacterium; assembly: GCA_013141055.1. NCBI lineage: Bacteria > Pseudomonadati > Bacteroidota > Cytophagia > Cytophagales > Cyclobacteriaceae > Cyclobacteriaceae bacterium. Next base: position 2,801,658 of record JABFRS010000001.1, read on the forward strand.
AAGAAACAGTTTCTTGAGCGATTTGGTCTTGGAGATTCAGCACCGGTACAACCTGTGAAAATTACGCCGGCAGTAAAAGCCGTTCCGGTAGAAGCAATAGGTCAGTTGGTAGAGTAATCGATCTTTATTTAAAGCAAGCAGTTTCCTGATCGTCCGATATAGGACGAACCGATCAATCTATATCCATAGATTTTAACCTTTTAAGTACTTTCAGCTAAACTTTTCTACGGGTTCAGGCATCTTCGCTTTTAAACAAGAGCTTATGAAAATCATTTGTTTGCTTTTATGCAGTCTCAGTGTTTTTTCACAAAGTTTTAATAGCACTTCCTCAAAGGGACATCTGATTGTGAATGGGGGAGAGATTACCCCTGAAGCAATTGAGCGATTTGTATCATTGGCAGGTGGTGTGGATGCATCGTATGTGTATGTTCCTTCCGCATCGACCAGCATCAGGTTGGATAATGGATTTATCTACGAGCCATTGGATAATGGTTCTGACAGTGCAAAGAACCAGAAAGCAAAATTTGAAATTGAACTGGCGAAATTATTTGGGGTTAAGAAGGTCATAGTGCTTCACACAACAGACCGGAAGATCGCAGACTCAAAGGAATTCAACAAACCCCTTGTCAGTGCAAATGGTGTCTGGCTCGGTCCTGGAAATGCCGGTAGGTATGCCATTACATTTCTGGGAACATTATTTACAAAAGAACTTGAAAATGTATTGATGAGAGGCGGAGTGATCGGAGGAAGTTCTGCCGGCGCAATCATTCAAGGTTCATACATCGTTCGTGGTCGCCCTGATAAGCCATTGCTGATGGCAAAGGGACATGAGAAAGGTTTTGGATTTCTTCAGAATGTTGTGATCAATCCACATCTTACTTCTGCTAAACGTGACACCGAACTTGTTAATGTTCTTGAACAGTATCCGACATTACTGGGAATAGCCATTGATGATCAGATATCTCTGGTATTCTCCGGCGATACGTTTGAGATCATTGGAAAAGGAATTGCAGCCATCTACGACAATGAACAACACAATGGTAAATGGTGGTATGTTTTAAAGCCAGGTATTCAATTTGATATTAAGAGGCGGGCTGTTATCAAATGAGTAATTGAGAGGTGCACACAAAAAAAGAGTCCCACTTTCGCAGGACTCTTTTTATTTAAAAGACCAAAAATTAGTCTTTCGCAAATTCTGTGTTGATAGCAAGTGTAATATCATCTCCCAGCATAGCTGATGGAGTATTTGGAGAGATACCAAAATCAGTACGTTTGATAACTCCGGTTGCCTTGAAACCAGCAACTGTCTTCTTGCTCATAGGATGAACCATTGTTCCGTTAAGAGTAACGTCCAGTTCAACTGTCTTGGTTACACCGTGGAAAGTAAGGTCACCTGTTACTTTGAACTTCTTGTCAGCAACTTTCTTCCATGTCTTGCTCTTGAAAGTAAGGGTAGGGAATTTAGCTGCGTCAAAATAATCAGCACTTCTTAAATGCTCGTCGCGCTGATCGTTATCAGTGTCTACGCTTGCAACTTCTGCGCTAACGTCTACTGTAGCATCAGAGAAATCTTCTTTTGAAGAAGTGATCTTTGCATCAAATTTCTTGAAAGAACCTTCAACGTTGGAAATGCTAAGGTGAGTAATGCCGAAACCGAGTTTTGAATGAGCCTTATCCAATGACCATGTTTGAGCTTGTGCGAATGCGGCAACCAGTACAAAGGCTGCTAAGAGGAATTGTTTTTTCATAAGAGGTTTAAGTTATTTTTTGAATTGTATGTTTAAACATCGAATTGGGAGCAATTAGTTCCACAGGCCTCAATTATTGCCAATTGGCCCCATATTGACCTGATTTTGAAGGTTTGGAGATCTTTTGAGATCAGTCGGGACTCAGGAATGCATAAATTACATTCTTAAATTTCTATCAATGAAATACTCACTCTTTCTGGCCATTTTACTGATGGTAATATTATTTGGTTGTGGTCCGAAGAAGCAGGATGCTGATCTCATCTTCATCAAAGGCAAGGTGTGGACAGGAGTGGATTCAACTTCATTCGTTGAAGCAGTCGCGATAAAGGGTAATGTCATTGCCCAAACCGGAAGTACGGAGGAGATACTGAATAACTACGGAAATAAATCAACAGAAGTCATTGATCTCAAAGGACAATTGTTGATCCCCGGCTTCAATGATGCTCACATTCATTTTTTGGGCGGATCAATTGGTCTAACAGAAGTTGATCTTACTGATGCTCATTCTGCAGAGGAAGTTGTGGCATTCATAAAGAAGTATGCCGACGAAAATCCTGATAAGAAATGGATTACCGGAAGGGGATGGCAATACACCATGTTTGCAAACGGACTCCCTTCCAAAGAACTTCTCGACAGTTCCTTGAGCGATCGTCCTGTGTTTATAAAAGCATATGATGGGCATAGTGCTCTGGCCAACAGTGCTGCTTTAAGCCTGTTGAAAATTACTAAGTCAACAAAGTATAAAGGCTTTGGAGAAATTGTTCATGCTGAGAATGGTGAGCCAACCGGAGTTTTTAAAGAAGAAGCGATGTCTGTGGTGAGTGATCGAATTCCATCTCTAACCACTGATGATAAAATTTCTGCTCTTAAAAAGGGTTTGGAGCTGGCTGCCTCTTTAGGAATTACCAGCATGACGAATGCCAGTGGCTCCATTGATGAATTCAGATTGTATCAAACACTTTTAGACAATCATGATCTTACCGTTAGAATGGGTGCTGCTATTTCTGTGGATGAACGGACAACGGATGACGATATAGTAAAGTATAAAGTTTTAATGGACAGCATTGGAAGAGATGACAGGCTATCCATCAATGCTGTAAAATTCATGCTGGATGGAGTTATCGAATCTCACACAGCAGCGATGTTGAAACCTTACAGCAATCCTGCCCCTGGAGAAACTTCACCCACTGGTAGCTTTGCTCTTCCCCTCGAAACTTATAAAAGACTTGTTGAGCAGTTTGATGCAAAGGGCTTCCGGATATTCACACATGCTATTGGAGATCTGGCGGTGCGGGAAGCATTGAATGCTTATGAACTTGCTGCTAAAACGAACAAGACTTCTGCACGACATCGCATTGAACATATTGAAACAATTTCTCCTGATGACTTGCCACGTTTTGCTTCCCTTGGTGTGCTTCCCTCCATGGAACCCATTCATGCTGAACCCGGAACCGTCTCTGTCTGGTCGCAGGGAGTAGGTACTGAGCGGTTGCCATATTCTTTTGCGTGGGCTTCCGTCTTGAAAGCTGGAGGCAAGCTTGTGTATAGCAGTGACTGGCCAGCTTGTGTCAGTTTGAATCCGGTTCGTGGATTACATACCGCTGTTACACGACGAACCATTGCAGGTGAACCTCAAATGGGTTGGGTGCCGGAACAAAAAATCTCCATCACCCAGGCATTGATAGCTTACACACAAGGAGGAGCATATTCTTCTTTTGAAGAAAATATGAAAGGAAAGATTGTTCCTGATTATCTCGCCGACATGGTCGTGTTATCACAGGATCTATTCACAATTGTTCCAATGAAAACTCATGAGACGAAAGTGGTGATGACTGTGTTTGATGGAAAGATTATCTACAGGAAAGATCAGGTGTCAAATCCCTAGTCCAGAACCCACTATCTTGCGGCATAATAAAGTTTGGATAGAGTGAACAACGCAGGGCATTTCTGTGTTCATCCTGCGTTCCGCAATTACAACAGCATTCATGAAGATACTTTTTAACTATTTAAAGAATTATAAAGGCCTGATTGCACTGGCTCTTTTCCTCGCCGCTACCAGTCAGGTGTTCTCGCTTCTGGATCCTCATATTACGGGTAAAATTGTTGACAATTTTATTGAAAAGAAGGATGCTCTCTCCCGGACGGATTTTATTAAGGGCATTTTATATCTCGTGGGCTTAGGGATCGGTGCGGCGATGGTATCCCGTATTGCAAAAAACCTACAGGACTATTTCACCAGCATTGTTGTTCAAAAACTGGGTGCAAAAATGTATGCTGACGGACTTCAGCACTCATTGGAACTTCCCTATCAGACATTTGAAGATCAGCGAAGTGGAGAAACATTAGGCATTCTCCAAAAAGTCAGAACCGACTCTGAGAAATTTATCACTCAGTTTGTAAGTGTATTATTTGCAAGCATTGTAGGGTTGATCTTTGTGGTGGTTTACTCACTATCCGTCAGCTATAAAGTTACGCTGGTGTACTTCGCGGCGGTTCCTATCATTGCATTAACAAGCTGGCTGCTAAGTCGAAAAATAAAAGTTGTTCAGAAGAGCATTGTAAAGGAGACCACATCACTGGCGGGATCAACTACGGAATCTTTACGAAACATAGAGCTCGTAAAAAGTCTGGGCCTTGCCAGCCAGGAGATCAAACGCCTGAACAATACAACCTACAAAATCCTTGGTCTTGAGTTGAAAAAAGTCAAGTATGTAAGAGGAATGAGTTTTTTGCAGGGAACGACAGTGAATTTTATAAGGAGTGCAATGGTCGTGATCCTGCTGCTGCTCATTTTCGACAATGAGATCTCAGCAGGTAAGTATTTTACGTTTCTCTTTTATTCATTCTTTTTGTTTGGACCCTTGCAAGAGTTAGGAAACGTGATCATTGCTTATCGCGAGGCGGAGGTGTCACTCACAAATTTTAACCGCATCCTGAGTCTTCCGAAAGAAGCAAAGCCAAAAGATCCCGTATTGATGGGACGGATAACAGACCTGAGCTTTAATGATGTTAGTTTCAAACATCAGTCTGCCAGAACCAATGCATTAAACAACATTTCATTTGAAACGAAGAACGGGCAGACGATTGCATTCGTGGGTCCATCAGGATCAGGAAAGACGACGTTGGTAAAGCTTCTGGTAGGATTGTATCCACCGAAAGGAGGCACGATTCTGTATAATAATGTATCGAGTGAGCGAATAAATCTGGATGAGCTGCGTGAGAAGATCGGGTTTGTTACACAGGATACTCAGTTGTTTTCAGGTAGCATTCGGGAGAACTTATTATTTGTGAGACCTGAGGCAACCGATGAAGATTGTATGAACGTTTTGCAAAAGGCTGCATGTCAGACACTGCTCGCTCGGGCGGATAAAGGATTGGATACTGTCATTGGTGAAGGCGGAGTAAAAGTTTCAGGGGGAGAGAAGCAAAGACTTTCCATTGCGCGTGCCCTCCTTCGTCAGCCGGATATCCTTGTTTTTGATGAAGCAACTTCTTCGCTTGATTCTATTACGGAGGAAGAAATCACACAGACAATCCGTGAAGTATCTACGATCAAGGATCACATTACCATTTTGATTGCACACCGGTTATCAACGATTATGCATGCGGACAGAATCTTTGTTTTGGAGAGAGGTAACATTATCGAGGCCGGAAGGCACGAAGAGCTCCTTCTTGAGAAAGGTTTATATTATGCGATGTGGAGACAACAGATTGGGGAAAAAGATAGTGTTGAGGTATAAATTAATTACACCTCAACACTTAGTATTAAGCTCCTTTTGTTTCCTGAATATACTTGTCAACGATCATTTCAAGTAACTCGAGTGGCACTGAGCCATTTTTCAAAACGGCGTTGTGGAATTTTCTGAGATCGAATTTCTCACCCAGAGCAGTCTTTGCTTTTTCTCTAAGCTCAAGAATCTTAAGCATTCCGATTTTATAAGCACACGCCTGACCAGGCATTACAACATATCGTTCGATCTCGGTTGTGACTTCGCTGGTAGGCATTCCAGTGTTGGCAACCATATAGTCAATCGCCTGCTGGCGCGTCCATCTTTTATGGTGGATGCCGGTGTCGACTACCAATCGCACTGATCTGAACATTTCAGCCTGAAGTCTTCCGAGATTTCCGAAAGGATCATTCTTGTAGAATCCAAGTTCCCAGGCAAGACGCTCGGAGTACAAAGCCCATCCTTCGGCATATGCTGTTGTTCCAAGAATATTTCTGAACATGGGAACGCTTTCAATCTCACTTTGAATGGCGATCTGAAAATGATGTCCTGGAATTCCTTCATGATAAGCGAGTGTCTTCATTCCAAATTTTACAATTTCATGTAAGTCGCGGAGATTGACATAAAAAGTACCACCCCGTGAATTGTCCATAGGCGGACCATTATAATATGCCGCTGCTGATCCTTCCTCTTTAAACGCAGGAACACGCTTTACTTCCAGTTTTGATTTCGGACGAATATCAAATGCACTGTCGAGATTACTATTGATCTCTTCCAGAAGTCGATCATATTCAGCTAATGCAAGTTTTCTCCCTGCATCGTCATTGCTAAACAGAAAACGTTCTTCTTTACTAATAGCCTGAACTGTTTCTCCGATGGATCGAGTCGTGTCTTTGTATCCCTCAGACTTTAGTATCTCCCACATTTCCTTTTTGATTCTAGCCACTTCTGACAGGCCGATGTTATGAATTTCTTCAGGATTAAGACTTACCGTTGTATTCTGCTTAAGCTGATACTTGTAAAAATTATCTCCATCGGGAAATTTCCAAACACCATCATCGTCGGTTGCCTTTTCTTTCAAAGCGGTGAAATAGTCAATGAGTTTCTGATAAGCAGGAAAAACAGTTTGCTGCATTTCTTTTTCAACACGACTGATCAATTCTTTTTTATCGGCGTCAGAAATATCTTTCAACGTATCAATCTTATTCTTGAAATTGGCGAACAGAATATTTGTTTGAATGGGATTGGGCTGCCCTTCTTCGAGATTGATTTTTTCTTTCCCCTGACCCGTAAAACCTTTCATTTCGCTTAACACTCTGTCGATCACAAAGCGAGGAGGGATAATCCCTTTGCTTTCACGGATCTTTAATCCTTCCAGTACCTGATCAAATTTGGTATCGAATTTTGAAAGACGCGCGATGTAAGCGTCCGCATCACTTGCATCACGAAGCTTGTGAGCGCTTTCCAGAAAACTTGGAAGATTGTTCTGTACACCAAACATCTGGTTGACAGGATAGTCATGATAGAAATAAGGTTCAGATTCGGCTTGAGTAGTGAGGAACCACTGAAGGATCTGAGTGTTCAGCTGGTTGGCCGGACTCTGACTTTCGAAATCATAACTTTTGAGAATTTCAAGATCCTCTTTGAATTGGTTGAATGTTTCCCACTGCTTTTTATCTGAGACGTCAGTGAGTTCGTCTTTGCTCATTCCGTAGAGAACTGGAATGCCAAGCTGAGTGACTGTTTCAGGATCGGTTAGGGCAAACTCAACAAAGATCTTATCATAGAAAAGCCGGATGCTGAAAGGCTTAAACCAGATAAGATTGATGACAAATCCGGCGAATAATATGAAGATGACGAGGAGGGAGCGGAGAATTATTTTCTTCCAGCTGATTTTGGTTCTCATGGGTGAAAGGTTTAGGGTTTTCAAATATAATGGTTAGCAATGGATTTCAACAAGAGAGATTCTCATTAAACAATAAACTCATTATATTCACGTTTGTATAACAAATAAACCTTGAAACAGGTCTTTCTTTTTGTATTCATTTTACTTTCTTCCAACTGCTTCTCCCAGGATTCATTCATAGTGATTCGTGGAAAAGTACTGGATAGAAAATCAAAGTCCCCTTTAGCCTACGCAAACATTTATCTGAAGGGGAGATCAATTGGAACGATTTCAAATGAATCCGGAGAATTTGAGTTTAAAGTGCCTGTTGAAAACAGGAATGATTCACTTATTGTTTCTTATGTAGGATATAAAAACCTAAGCAGTAAAATTCTGGATGTAAGAGGAGAACTTTTTTATCTGGAAAATTCCAGCACACAGCTTCAGGAAATAACTGTCAATACCCTTACGGGAGAGCAGATCATGAGAAAAGCTTTGGCAAGCATTGAAAATAATTATCCTGTCGGTCCCAACATTTTAAAGGCATTTTACCGTGATTGGAAAATACGCGAATCCACAGTCCCGGATTCTTCCAAGGTGACGTTGGTGGAGGCTGCCATTTCAGTTTATGATAAGAGCTATAAAAAAACTTCAAATGAATTGATTTTTGTGGACCATGTCAGAAGGAGCAAGGCGAGTGGGAATGAGTATAATTATTTATATCTTCTTGTTGAGCAGAATTATGTAAGGCATACATTCTCGAGGAACATTGGAAATGTTTTTGGTCCTTTTGATTTTAAGCATCTCACGTATGACCTGAAGGATATTGTCACACAGAATGGAGAAAATGTATATCTCATCACCGCAGAATCCAAAGAAGTACCCGGCCAGTATGAATTTTATATTTCAGCGAGTGACTTTGGTTTCTTGCGTATCACCTTTAAAGGACAGATGAAGGGAGATGTTATTCTTGGGGATGACAAACAGCCATGGTTGAAGAGAACTCATCAAATGATTTATATCGACAATGCATTGGTTTTTCGTAAGTACAACAATCGTTACTTTCTCAATTACTTAAAATTGAATTGGCGCACCAGAACTTTATCTGATGTTACAGGGGAGACAACCGATACGCGGGAATTTTTGCAGGAATTATTGGTAAATGAGATCATCACTGAGGATGTAGAGAAATTGGTTCATCAATACGGGCGACCTATGTCAAATAAGAAGAGCATTGAACAACAAATAAAACCTTACAGTAAGTCCTTTTGGGAAAGCTTTAACGTTATAAAGGAAAGGCCACTTAACGGAAAGTTGATGAAGCTTCTCGAGAAAGATGGAAAAATTGAAGATCAGTTTATGAATCAAAGATCCGATTCCTCAAAAGAAATCAGGAAGTAAGAAGTTTGATTGGCAAAAGATAGAGTGATCTTAGGATTGCAGACTTTTATAATACGCACATACTTTATTCATGACACACTCCGAGCATTTTGGATTGGTTGGGCGACAGATCTCTCTTCCAAGGAATGAAATCGCCATACCCGCCTCACCCCAGTCTTTTGGTGCGATGACTTCCATGAGTTGTTTTTCAATTTTCTTTGGATCAGTTCCTGTTGCGATGCCAAGGCGTGGAGCAACACGAACCACATGAAGATCGACGATAATTCCTTCTGCCTTCATTCCGGATTCGCGGAGAATAACATTGGCAGATTTCCTTCCAATGCCTGGAAGCTCTGTCAGACCTTCAAGAGTTGTTGGAATGTTCTTGTCTGACTTTATTGTTGCAGATAACTCCAGAAGCCATTTTGTCTTATTTCCAAAGTTCCGAATCTTTGATACGAAAGGGAATAATGATTCGCCATTTGCTTTTGAGAGTGCTTTCATATCAGGATACGACTCGAAAAGCGCCGGTGCAAGCTTATTAATATTGCGATCCGAATCCTGTGCGGAAAGAACAACCATCACGAGCAACTCGTACACGTTATTATAATCCAAAGGATGTTTTTTGCCTTTATATTTTTTAAGTAATGGTTGAATTTCTTTTTCCCAATTCATAGACGGAGTAAAATCTATGTTAAATATCATTATAGAATTTTGTAACCGAAAGCCGGAAGGCTTTTTTAGAATGAAGCCAGATAAGGATTTTAGTATTTATAAATATTTAATAGAGGGCGATTTTGAATGAAAAATGTTGATTTACATTGTAAAATGACACAACATTCAATTCGGCATTGCGTTTAACAGTGAAACATCCCCAGATGACCATTTCTATTCGAGTCATTTCTAATTAAGACTAATTTCATTTCATCTTTTAATTATCTGCACTTCTGAAGTGTTGGCTGAGATGATATTTTCTTAAAAGGATTTTACTTAAACAATAGATTATGAATTACAAACCATCAAATGCATTTATTGGAGCTTCGTGGGTAGCGTTAGGAACCGGAATGATTGGTTACATCATAGGTCTCTGGCGTTCTGATATGCAGCTTAATGAAAAGGGTTATTATTTCACAGTTCTGATGTATGGACTTTTCTCTGTTGTTTCTCTACAGAAAGCAGTAAGAGACAGACTGGAAGGACTGCGGGTCACAGATGTTTATTATGGACTCAGTTGGTTTTCGACCATCCTGAGTATTGTATTATTAATTGTGGGATTGTGGAACGCGGAATTATTGCCAAGTGAAAAAGGATTTTATGCGTTTGCATTTCTCCTGGCTCTTTTCGCGGCAGTGGCCGTTCAGAAAAATGTAAGAGATGTTCAGGCTTCTGAACGTGAGGGTGCGGTTTAATTTTAATGATATTATAATTGAAAGCCATCCTAAGGGGTGGCTTTTTTATTTCCCATTCCCGAACACAATCGGCCGCTCCCGACCGTCGGAGAAATACTCAATCTTGTTTTTGCCGCAAAATGATAATTTTACTTTGGACTGGAAATTGAATATCTGAAATCAACTTAACCCGCCTGTTATGTTGTTCAATTATTTGAAAATTACACTCAGAAGCCTGCTACGCAATTCGACGGCTTCCCTTATAAAGATAACAAGCCTCTCTGTTGGTCTTATAAGCTTCTCAATCATTGCTCTATTTGTTTCGCGCGAATGGAGCTATGACAAGCAGCATGTAAACTCTGAAAACATCTACCGTATTGTCAAGGATTTTGTTAATGATGATGGTAGTCACATACCGGATGCTACCACTCCGCCTGCTTTTGGTCCGGCATTACAAAGAGATCTTCCTGAAGTTGCTTCAACTACACGCGTATTTCCAAACTGGGGACATAAGTATCTGATTCAGTCTGGTGATGACAGCAGATATGAAGAAAAGGTCACCCGTATTGATAGCAGTTTCTTTGATGTGTTCTCATTTCCATTTGTGTCAGGAAGTAAAGAGGCCTCATTGACCATTCCAAACTTCATTCTTCTCACAGAATCTGCTGCAAAAAGATACTTTGGAGATAATGATCCTGTTGGTAAAACAATCAAGATCGACATTGGCAGAAATGGAACTGAGTTCTCTGTTACAGGTGTATTGAAAGATGTTCCTGCCACTTCTCATTTTACCTTTGACTTTCTTATTTCTGTCCGAACCTTCCGACGTCAGTTGGATACCGACTGGAATTGGTATAACTATTATACTTATGTCAGACTTAAGGAAGGAACTATTCGGGAAGATTTTGATAAAAAGCTGCAACCACTTTTCGTTAAATACAATCCAGAAAACAAAAACGAAGTCTACTCTCAGGCACTATCGGATATTCATTTAAACTCACATCTTAAGTGGGAGCTTTCTAACAATGGAAATGCGATGTATGTCAGAATTCTTTCTGTAATAGCCCTGTTTATGGCGGTGCTCGCAGCTATCAACTATATTAACCTTGTCACGGCCCAGGCTAGCAAACGTGCAAAGGAAGTTGGTATCCGAAAAGCTACCGGTGCTAATCGTACCATGCTGATTCGTCAGTTTATTCTGGAGTCAATGGTGATGGTGGTAGCGGCTTCGACAGTATCAATTGTTATTGCCGAGTCGATCCTTCCATTGATGACGAACTTTCTCGGAACGGAATTGAGTTTCTTCCATGACGCAAGTCGGGAATTGTGGATGACATTAGGAGGGATGGTCATCATCATTGGATTGCTGGCAGGAGTTTATCCCGCATTTTATCTTTCATCCTTTCAGCCTTCCACTGTGTTAAAGGGCTCCGGAATAGGAATGACAGGCAGCAACTTTTTACGGAAAGGTCTTGTAACGTTTCAATTTGTAATCTCTACTGTTCTTATTTGCGGTGCCCTGGTAATTACCAGTCAACTGGATTTTATTCGCAATACCGAATTGGGATTTGACAAGGAGAATATTTTAATGGTGCAAAATATTTCAGGAAGAGGAAAGAAGGCCGCGCTTGCAACGGAAGTGAAAAAAATAACAGGCGTTATGAATGCTGGCGGAGCGGATGGAACCTTAGGAGGATTGAACTGGACTACCAGCATTCGTGCAAAAGAAAACGAAGATGAGTTGTTACTCAATTTTCTTAATGTGGATGAGGAATTTCTGGATGTGATGAATGTTAAGATAAAGGATGGCAGAAACTTCTCTTCAAAAGTTGAGGCAGATAGCAGTGCGATTGTTTTGAATGAAACAGCAGTACGACAGTTAGGTCTCAAGGAACCTGTAATCGGGACGAATATCGTATGGGGTATAGATGAGAATGGTGTTGTCTATTACGCGGAAATTATCGGTGTCATTGAGGATTTTCATTTCACTTCGTTTCATGAGCCTATCAAGCCTTTTGGATTTGTTCTTGGGGAAAACAGTATTAAAACATTATTTGTTAAGGTTGATGCTTCCCAGATTTCCAATACTTTGGGTCAATTAGAGAGTGCATGGAAATCAATATTTCCTGACAAACCTTTTGAATACACTTTTCAGGACGAACAATTAGCAAAGCTTTACGAAGCTGATTCAAAATTCCAGAGGTTGTTTAGCTACTTTACGGTCATCACTATTTTGATCGCTTGTCTTGGATTGTTTGGTTTATCCGTGCATGCAGCAGAACAGAAAAGGAAAGAAATTGGAATTAGAAAAGTGCTGGGCGCAAGTGTGGCAAGTGTAGTACAGCTTCTTTCTGTTGATTTTTTCAAGCTTGTTGCAATTGCCATTTTAATAGCGATTCCGATCGGATGGTATTCCATGGATCAGTGGCTTAATACATTTTCGTATAGAGTCGATCTGAACTGGACGGTGTTTGCTCTTGCGGCCAGCGCAGCGATCCTGATTACCTTTATAACCATCAGCTTTCAATCCATAAGGGCAGCCATTGGCAATCCAATTGAATCGCTGAAGAATGAATAATCATAGTTTCGCTTATTGATTCAGGTATAAAATCTTCTTACGTTGCCGGAAATTAAGAAGACCTAAATCTGATCCTATGAAGAAAATATTCTTTGCCGTCGCGCTTTTATTTGCGTCTGGACAAATCTTTGCCCAGCGTCCTGCTTCTGATGTTCTTGAGACATCAAAAGGCCCTGTTGTTATTCAGCCCATCAAACATGGTACCGTAGTTTTTACCTGGAATGGGAAAACCATTTATGCGGATCCCGATGGTGGAGCCAAAGCATTTGAAGGTATTGCTGCTCCTGATCTTATTCTGATAACCGATATTCACGGTGATCATTTCAATCTTCCTACATTGGAAGCAGTCAGCACGGCCAAGACCATGATTATCGCACCGCAGGTAGTTGTAGATAAACTTTCTGAGACACTGAAAGCAAAAGCAGCAGTATTAGGCAATGGACAAGAGATCAGCAAGCTTGATATTTCTATAATGGCAATACCGATGTACAATCTGCCGGAAGCAACCGATGCAAAGCATACTAAAGGCAGAGGCAATGGTTATGTCCTATCGTTTGGAAATAAAAAGATCTATTTATCAGGAGATACAGCTGGTATTCCGGAAATGCGGTCATTAAAAAATATTGATGTTGCGTTTGTTTGCATGAATCTTCCATACACGATGGATGTACCTGAAGCTGCTTCTGCAGTGATTGATTTCAAGCCAAAAGTTGTATATCCTTATCACTATCGCGGTCAGAATGGAGTAAGTGATACCGAAGCCTTTAAGAAGATCGTTAATGATTCCAACAAATCAATTGAAGTGCGATTGAGAAATTGGTATTCGAATTAAAGATGAAGAATGAGAAATTAAAGGTGGATCGTGCACACCATCTTTAATTTCTCATCTTGATTCTTGATTTAATTGTTGTAGGCCGCAGCAAACTCCTTTGCAAAATCTTCAAGCTTCATAGATCCTGTTGGAGCCAGGTTGATAATTTCTTCCTGCATCTTTCCTGTTCTGATGGCATGTCCCATTTCTGTATAGGACCCTGCATGGGTCTCTGGTACTCCGCCCTGAAGCATGCCTTGCTTTTGTTCCTCATCAGAAAACACAATCCATGGAAGTTCTTTTCCAATTGATTTCCCTAAAACCTCCGCAATTTCTTTTCCTGTTCTGAGATCACTGAAGATGTATTGTATAGAGTTACCCTTGAAGTTAAGACTGAGAAGCGCTTCTGTTGCCACCTTTGCAATATCCTTGGGATGAACTAACGCAATCTTTTCTTCTCCATAATTGGCTCCCATAATTCCAGCCTGTTTCACCAATCCTATCTGATTCAATAAATTATAATAAAATGAAGATGGACGAATGTGCTTTACATTAAGCTCTTCAATCTTATTCAGCATTTTTTCAAAATCGGAGATGGCGTCAACCGGTCCGCAGCCTTCTCCGAGATGTGCGCCAATGCTGCTAAGGTTAACTACATATTTTATTCCATTTGATTTAATGGCTTCCACATAATTGTTAGCAACTTCCAGCTGTGATGCTTTCCAGTCTTTCGTTTGCCATACGGGCGGGATCATAGTGTATACCACCTCTGCATTTCTGAATGCATTCTTAACGAATGCCGCATCGAATAATGAGCCGACGACTGCCGTAGCACCCATCGCTTCGATCTCTTTTACTTTTTCAGGGCTGCTGGTAAGGATGGTAACTTTTTTTCCTGCTTTGATAAGCGCAGCAGCAATTGGCTTACTGATGTGTCCGATAGAACCGGTAATGAGATATTGATTCATGATAAAAGCGTTTATGTTTTTGACTTGCTCGCCGAACCTTTTGTCCGATGACGTTGCAATTCTAGTGCATTAGTTTTTAATTTGTGCTTAGGTATTTAAAACTGATGTAGTCATCGAAAACATACTAATATTGATAATCAATTAGTTATGAATAATTTATCGAACCTAGAGAACTGCCCTGTCACGGCAACAATGGATGTGATTGGAGGGAAGTGGAAATTATTGATCATTCATCTTATTAATAATGACATTAATCGCTTTGGAAAGATGAGCATGATACTGAAAGATATCAGTCGTCAGATGCTGACAACCCAGCTCCGTGATCTGGAGAGTGATGGCATCATTTCAAGAATTGTTTATGCTGAGATACCTCCAAGAGTGGAGTACTTTCTGACCCCAAAAGGGAAGTCACTTGTTCCTGTCTTAAATGCCTTGAAAGACTGGGGTCTGGAGTATGAGATTAGACAGGTAGCGGATGAAGTGATAGAAAGTAGATGACTTAAAATGATGCCCTGTTCTTTTTCTTTTTACTGAGATGATACGTTAATGCCATGGTAACGAATTGCCTTAATTCCGGTATCGGAAGTTCATCTTTATCATCAAGTATCAAGCCGCGGTTGGCATCGTAAATAAAGAAATCGCCGTGTATTTTTTTGAAAGGCCCCACCAGGGTAGTTTGACAATGAACGCACATCGCGAACTTTCTATTTTGAGCAGAGATACGATCGATGCGTATGGTTGTTCCGCTCCCCGTTTCAGTAGTCAGATAACTGGGTGACCCCCATTTTAAAGTTTCCTCCAGTTTGCCAACGCCATCTGTTGAAGCAGCTGTTTCGAAAATAAGTTCTCGTAATGTCATCAGCTTGGCGCGAATTGTTTTTGGGCAAGCATCAAAGACGGCAGCGACATCCGGATTTTCAAAAGATCTGTACTTGCTTTTTGATTTCATTTGGCTGGATATTTAGATGATTATACAAAAATCCTAGCATCAAGTGACAACGGTATGTCAGGAGTAAAAACATTATTTCCATCGAAAACACTGGAAATTCGAGCTTTTGATTTTTTCAGATGTGGTATGAATGTAATAAATTATATGCTGGAGAAAGTAAAATACCTGCTGCAAGACACTGAACTGTGAATCGAAATAATGCGTTATTGACAAACTAAACGGGAGACATATTTCGTCTACGATAAAACGAAGAGGTAATGAATTGACCTCCTACTTAAAACGCCCCCAGATTATGGAACTAATATCAATGAAAATACATGACCTGCCTATTCCGGCTGTCAATTGTGTTTTATCCTTTCGCCCGTACCTCAAGTATGTTGAGGAACAGATGCTGACTACAAACAGTGAGGTGTATAAAAATTTTCTCAAGTCAATTGCTTCCCTGATAAAAGCCAGTCCTGAATTACTGGAGCCCATTACAGATTTTGGCCTTTTAGACAAGCATAAAGAACTTGTTGAACTGGTTAAGATTACACACCTGTCGCAGGTTAAGTCAGATGGAAATATGTACACCCTGGGAATTCCTTCTGGCAAACCACCAGTGATTAATTATTTTGGTTACTCGGATGAGTTTATTGATTTCTTTAAGACAAATAGTCACCATCTGAAATTGACTTCTCTTGGGATTGGTGAGGAATTCAGAAGAAATACATATCGGGAAATATTGAAGAAGGCCTATAAGATCGATAATTATGATGCTGAGCCGGAAGCAATGTTGCAATGGTCATATGAGGTAAACGGCGTTACTCATTATTATAAAGTAATCAAGCGTCACCAATTTGTAGATATTCAGGTGGAGGGAGGAATTCCTGAATTACAACAGGAGTGGCTTGACTATGCCTGTGGAAATATTGCTTCGTATACTGAGATCAAAGAGCCTCTGCCGTTTGAGAAATTCATACTGGAAGGATTTTTTATTTTTTCAGTTGTTCCGGAAACAAAGGAAGTTGCCCTCGATGAGTTAAATAAAACGATCTCAGAACTTCATACCAATAGTTCAGATCAGACAGTGTTTAATTTAAAGCGCGCTACTCTTTCACTTTTAGGAAGTGATAATATTGAATTGGGATTTCTGGCGGCGTTAAAAGTGAATGGTGAATATGTCTATCATGATTTTTACTCCACGATAAGCATTGTATTTGGCAGACTGAAACGACACTTCACTCAGGATGAGTTGGCAATGATGTATCACTGTATAGCTGAGCATTCAGCCGAAAGTTCAAATGCAATCTCCTCATTAAATAATGATATCTATGAAATGGAGGAAGAAACTGGCGCAATACAGCATGTAAAAGATGTTCTTTCAAAAGAGGGCCTGACTGCATTGAAATTCATACCTGTGATGCATAATGATACCCTGCTTGGGATTATCGAGCTGGGAAGTAAAGACGAAAAAGAAATCAACATTGATATCCTCCGGAAGTTGGATAAAGCGATGCCTGTTTTCAGGGAGTTCTTTTTATACAAGACCGTTGCCTTTAATGATTATATGAAATCATTTATCATGCAACGATACACTTCAATACAGGAATCTGTTGCGTGGAGGTTTAATGAAGAAGTTTGGAATGCGATGAAGAATCTCAGCAGCCCTTCTCAACTCCCTTCTACACCACCTGTTCGATTTGAGGATCTGTATCCATTTTATGGCGCAGTAGATTTTCGCAACTCATCCTTGCGACAGCTGGAAGCAATTCATGCTGATTATCATTCCCAACTTCAGTATTTGGCAACACTCTTTCCAAACGATATAATCGGCACAAGTGATAAGTCATTAAATGATTTTCTGATCAAAGTGCAGTATTGGATCAATCACCTTGCGGGTGATCTGGATATTCAGGACGAATCAAGTCTCAGACTTTTTCTTGAGACCGAATCTGTCAATTTTCTTGCGTCACAGGCGCATCATGGTAAAATGGATTCTTCAATAGCAACTGAGTATGAAAAAACCATTGCTTCTAAGTATGGAAGATTTCATGCTTTTCACAATAAGTATGAGGAGAGCATTCAGGATTTGAATCGTATTCTCAAAGAACAATTGCTAAAAGCTGAAGTATCTCTTCAGAATAAACTGCCACATTATTTTGAAAAGTTTCAGACTGATGGAATTGAATACAGCCTTTATGCTGGCAAAGAGATTGATCCATCCAGGAACTTCCCATCCAACGGACTGGAAATTCTTGTGGATTGGCAATTGAATGTAATGCTGAAAATGGCCATTGCGGCGAATGCCTATAAAGAGAATCTTAGTGTTCCTCTCGAGACGACCCAACTGATCCTCGTTCATGAAAATACTGTTGATATCAGCTACCGGATTGACGAGCACCATTTTGATGTAGAAGGATCATACAGTATCCGTTACCAGGTTCTCAAAAAGAGGATTGATAAAGTGAGATTGTTGAACAGCACAGAGCGCCTTACGCAGCCGGGAACAATATCAATTGTCTACGCTAATAAAAACAGTATTTCATTGTATCTTGAAAAAATTAAGGAACTCATTTCTCAGAATAAGCTGAGTATGGATATCGAATATCTTGATCTTGAGCAACTTCAGACTATTGGAAAGTTAAAGGCGATCAGGGTTAAGATAAACATAGAGAACAAAGCGTTGTTGAGTGAAGAAGTTGGTGATGTTCTTGTGGTAAATGAATAAGCTCTTAATTCTTAAAAATTCTTTGTTAAAGCATGTTGCGGGCCATGTCACTGAATCGTTGTCAAAAATGCTGGACCCTTGTTTTGCTGCTCATTTTTCTTTCAGCACCGGCTTATGCTCAGGAATCCGGGAGTGACGTAAAAACCAGAATTATTATCATCGGTGACCCTGGGAAACTTCATGATGGAAAAAATGCTGTCGTGGAAGCTGCCCGGCAGTTCGTTTCACCTGATGATTCAAAGACTACCATTCTTTTTCTTGGAGATAATATTTATCCAAAAGGACTCGAGGATGAAGAAGATAAATCATACCCTGCTTCCGCAAATGTTTTAAAGACCATCCTGACTTCTTTCAAGGATTATCAGGCAAAAGTATTTGTTGTCCCTGGTAATCACGATTGGCAAAGAGGTCGATATGATGGATGGCAGAATGTAAAAAGACAGCAGCAATTCGTAAAGGATCTAAATCAGCCAAATACAATTTTTTTACCAGAAGCTGGCTGTCCTGGTCCCGAGGAGGTAACGATTGATGACAATCTTGTTTTGATCATCATGGATACACAGTGGTGGCTGCATCAAAATCCGAAACCCGGGATCAATGACAACTGCGATTGTAAGACTGAAGAGGATGTAATTGCCAGGTTAAAGGATATCGTTCATCGGAATCCAAATAAGAAATTCCTATTTGCATCCCATCATCCGCTTAGAAGTTATGGTGAGCATGGCGGATACTATACCTGGAAGCAGCACATCTTTCCTTTAACAGGTTTTTCTGAAAAAGCATATGTGCCTCTTCCTGTCATAGGTTCGCTCTATCCGATTGTAAGGGGAAAATTCGGAAACATTGAAGATCTCATCCATCCAGATTATAAGGAAATGATTCGGGGCATTGAAAAATCTATGGCGACTGCGCCTGATGTAACGTATGCAGGTGGGCATGACCACAACCTTCAATTGATACGCGAAGGGAACAGAAATCATATCATCAGTGGGTCAGGTACGAATCGATCACAGGTTAAAAAAGGCAAAGGCTCATTGTTTGCTTCTGATCAGAATGGATTTGCTGAGATCATTTATACGATTGATGGAAAGCAGATTATCAGTTTTTATGAAGTTGATGAGCATAGCATACGAAAAGAAGTGTATCGTTTTGAAGTTCCGGAAATCATTATTGAAAAAAGGCAGAATGAGATAGCGTCAAAAGAAATTTCGGATGACAGTATCACGGTAAGAATAGCACCCGAGTATGATCAGGTTGGGAAATCACACAGAGCTATCTGGGGTGAGCACTACAGAAAAATCTGGGCAACACCCGTTACGATCAAAGTTTTTCATGTAAATGAACAGAATGGAGGTCTTAAGATTCTCAAGAAAGGAGGAGGTCAGCAGACTAAATCTTTGAGAATGGAGGATAAGAATGGCAAACAGTGGGTCCTACGTACCATTCAAAAGAATCCTGAAATGGCATTGCCTTCCAATCTGAGGGCAACGGTTGCCAAATCAATTATACAGGATCAGATCTCGGCAGCGAATCCTTTTGCGCCCTTGACAGTACCTGTTATTGCAGAAGCTGCTAATGTCCCTCACTCAAATCCACAAATACTTTTTGTTCCTGATGATCCTGCTCTCGGTATTTATCAGTCAGAATTTGCCAATACGGTATGCATTTTTGAAGAACGGGAGCCTGGTGCTGATGAAACTTACAGCACGGATGATGTATTAAAGAAGCTTGAAAAAGATAATGATAATTCCGTTGATCAGAAAGCTGTGTTGAGAGCACGTATGCTGGATCTCCTGATCGGTGATTGGGATCGGCATGAAGATCAATGGAGATGGAAACAGGAAAAAACAGATAAGAAAAGTATCTATAGTCCTATTCCACGGGATAGAGACCAGGTATTCTTTATCAGCACAGGGTTCGTTCCCTCCATTGCAAGACTCAAGTGGATCATGCCCAAGTTTCAGGGTTTTGGAGATGAGATAAGAGACGTCAATGGATTCATGTTCAATGCACGATATTTTGATCGTTCATTTTTAAATGGCCTTAATGAAAAAGACTGGCAGGAAGTAATATCGGGCGTTCAAACATCTGTTACTGATGATATTATTCGGCAATCGATTGGTAAACTTCCTGATACAGTTTATAAACAGATAGGTGAAAAGCTTATTCACAATCTCATTTCGCGGAGAAATAGTCTGATGACGGAAGGGCTTACTTATTATAATTTCTTATCGCGTGAAATTGATATTCCGGCTTCTGATAAAAAAGATCTGATTCATGTTGAAACACTTTCAAATGGCGATGCTAAGATCTCCTTGCAGAAAATCAAAAAGGATGGAATTGCTGGAGATGTTTTTTATCAGCGCGTTATCGACAATGCTATTACCAAAGAAGTCAGATTATATGGTCGTGGTGATGAAGACGTATTTGTCGTAGATGGTAATTATAAACCTGGATTTAAACTTAGATTGGTAGGTGGCGGTTCGGTGGACAGTATTTACGTTAGCAGATCCGCTGCAAAGCGAAGCAAATTGCTGATTTATGATCGCTCAGATAAAAAAAATGTATTTCCTGATCACGGGGTGAGGTTGCTGACCTCAACGAGCAATGATGTAAATCTGTATAATCCAAGAGCGTTTAATTATAACAAGCTTGCGCCTCTTGCCACAATAGCCTTTAATCTTGATGATGGGATTTTGCTGGGAGCGGGTGGCGTTTTTACAAAGTATGGATTTCGACGTGAACCTTTTGCATCCCGTCACAGGATCATGGTGGGTCATGCATTAGCGACCGATGCATCTTTTTTAAGATATAAAGGAGACGTCACCAATTTTATAGGAAAGGCTGCATTGGATATGTACCTGAATGTTGCTGCTCCTGACAATACTGTTAACTTTTTCGGAGTAGGGAACGAGACCACCTTCGACAATGTAAGTGATCCTCAAATCAGGTATTATAGAACACGGTATAATTTTATTGATACTCAGGTGCGATTGAAGTTCGCACTGGCAAAATCCTTTAATTTTTTTGCCGGAGTTGCTGGTCAGTATTATAACATGGATCCTGATGACAATAAAGACAGGTTTGTTAATATTTATGCGGCACAGCAAAGTGGTCCAACACTTTTTGATCATAGAGTGTATCTGGGTGGTGTTGCCGGATATGAAGTGGATACCCGCAATAATTCTATGCTACCCGTTCGGGGATTTCACTGGCGGACTTCGTTTACGGGTATGCAGCAGGTGAATGCTGGAAACTCATTTGGTCAGGTTCGAACCGAAATGAGTATGTATATTAGCTTTAATCGCTATCCAAAATTTGTGATTGCGCACAGGATAGGAGCGGGGACAAGTATTGGAGATCCGGAATTTTTCCAGATGTTTTATATGGGAGGAGATGGAGGGCTTTTGGGATACCGCAAGAATAGATTTGCAGGAAACTCAATGTTATATGATAATCTTGAATTGCGCATCAAGTTGTTTGATTTTACATCGTATCTTTTTCCGGGTTCAGTAGGAATGGTATTATTTAATGATGTTGGAAGGGTTTGGGCGAAAAACGAGTCTTCAGATCTTTGGCATTGGGGATATGGCGGAGGATTTTATATTATTCCTGCGGAAAGTATTGTCATCACTGGTGTGGCTGGTTATTCACAGGAAGGTGTGTTGCCCTATGTTAATCTGGGTTTCAGGTTTTAAATGCAACGTTTATGAAGGCTAAGGAATTAATGAGTCATGCTGCTTCTCACGTTCGGGATGTCTTTGCAAAGCATCATAAATCCGAATTATTATATCACTGCTTGTCGCACACAGAAAAAGTAGTTGCTGCAGCGGAAAAGATTGCGGATCACTATGAGTTAAGTAAACAGGACTACACTGCTGTATATATCGCCGTGTGGTTCCATGATCTTGGCTATTTGTTTACTACTGGAGACAAACACGAAGAGAAGGGTGTCGAGCTAGCTACCGAATTTATCATGGAGGAAAGTGGTGATGAGGAGCTTGTAGAAAAAGTTAAGGAGTGCATCATGGCGACGAAAATGCCTCAGAGTCCTGTTTCATTGATAAGTCAGATCGTTTGTGATGCGGATCTTTTTCATTTAGGGACTGAAGAATTTACGGAAAACAGTAAACAGATAAAAGGTGAGAAAGAAAGGATCTCCGGTATAAAAATTTCAGGTAAGGAGTGGAGAAAGCAAACACTTTTCCTTTTGGAAGGAATTCGGTTTCACACTGAATATGCAAGACAATTATTGCAAAAGACCAAAGACGAGAATATTGCCAGGTTGAAGGAGAGAATAAAAGAAGATGATATGAAAAATAAATCTGGTGACAATTCAAAAGCTAAGGACAAAGAATCGAAGCCCTTCAGAGGAGTGGAAACTATGTTCCGAACAACTTCGTCGAATCATCTGAGATTAAGTGAGATGGCGGATGCGAAAGCCAATATCATGATTACCGTGAATTCGATCATTGCTTCTATCCTCGTCTCAATTCTTTTCAGGAAGCTGGAAGAGGATGAACGTTTTCTTTTTCCGGCGATGATCTTTTTGATCACAGCTTTGGTGTCGATTGTTTTTGCGATCCTGGTTACGCGCCCAAATGTTACTCAAGGAACTTTTACAAAAGAAGATATTGAAAAGAAGCGCGCTAATCTTTTATTTTTTGGCAATTTCCACAACATGTCATTAAAAGATTATCAGCAAGGAGTAGATGCAATGATGGCAGATTCTGAATTTTTATATGGAAGCATGACGCGTGATATTTATTTCTTGGGGATCGTTCTGGCGAGAAAGTACAAATTATTGCGTTTCGCCTACAGTTTCTTCATGTTTGGATTTGTATTATCGGTATTGTCCTTCGTAATTGCCGTGACAATGTTCCAGAAATGAAGCTAAAGGCTTGTCTGCTTTCCCTTGCTCTATTGAATTGCCTTTCATTGTGCGCCCAAACCGACAGCGCATACCTGAAAGTCTATCATACCAATCCAAAACTTGAAATACCCATCCCGGCTGTATTTTTTTGTGGAGCTTATTTTGGATTCAAAGCTTTGGATAAGCATGCCTCTTTTACTGAGGCTGATGTGTTGAAACTCGATCCAGCTTCAATAAACTCTTTTGATCGTCCTGTCGCGTTTTATGATCCCGCAAATTTTGCAAGTGCACAGAGCACATCTGACCTTTTTTTGAACGTTGCCGTTGCTAGTCCTGTTCTTCTTCTTTTGGATAAAAGAATCCGAAAGGATTGGGTTGATCTCGTCAGCATTTTTTTAGTGACGCATGCTGCTGACAACGCTATTTATTTTGCTGCGCAGGCTTCCTTTCGTCGCGCCCGACCACTGACCTATAATCCTGATGTTGCATTGGAAGATAAGATTGGAGAAGGAAAGACTAATTCATTTTTTAGCGGTCATACTTCCTGGACTGCTGCCTCTACTTTTCTAATGGCTAAAATGTACACCGATTATCGGCAGATAAAGGGCTTCAAACGCATTCTTATTTATACAGGTGCAGCAATTCCTCCGGCGTTGGTTGGATATTATAGAATGGAGGCTGGCAAACATTTTAAATCCGATGTGATGGTGGGTTTTCTGGTGGGTGCTGCATGTGGCATTGGAATACCCGAACTTCATCGCATTAAAATTAAAGACAGAGGATTTTCCCTCAACCCTTTCTTTATGGGTGGATCGAATGGAGTTTCAGTGACATACACGATTCAATAAAAATTAATTACTTCAAAGCTTTTTTAGCCTGCTCGAGTTTTTCTGATGTTTTCAGATTCTCAGGATTTAGAGTCAATGCTTTTTGGTAATAAGTGATTGCTGTGGCCTTATCTCCCCCCTTCATACACGCGTCCGCATAACTATCATAGGTATTGGCACTCGACGGATAAAGAAGTGTATTAATTCTGAAAACATCTTTTGCAAGGTTATTCTTTCCCGCCTCTAAAAGATTATATCCCTGTTGGTTGATGTGTTCTTCACTTACAGCGACATCTTTTGGATCTGTTTTTATTAATTGCTGATATCCTTTTAGTGACTCTTCGAAATTGCCCTCAAGCAAATATTCGTAAGGGACTTTTGAATCCTCGTTGAGTGAATGATGAATGTATAAAAGTGATTTTCCTTTTTCAACGAATACAAGATTTAGCTTTCCGTCTTCGGGATTTTCTTTGAACTGTACTGGCAAAACGGGATGAGATTGATCACGACTCAAATATGTTCCCTCAGAAACCTGAAATAACTCATATGGTTTGTCTGCACGCAGATATTTAATGAATAGCCTGCTTCCCTTGTTGAAGATTCGTATTACGCCATCATTCCCATTGAAGTATCGACCTCTAATGGATGCAAACTTCATTGTATCCATTTTCACTCTAGTGTTAATAGACATAAAGTTTGACCACTGATAGGTACGGGCTACTGAATTAATTAATTCCTCAATGAATTCCGGATGATTGGAATTGATCAAAACAACTACTCCATAGCCCTTGTTTTTATGCGCTTTCATTTCGCTGGAGAATCCCTCATCCCAGCCCGAGTGTCCAAAATAGATATCGCCTTTTCTGTTATCAAGAAATATTCCCAGTCCTGTATACTCCTCCACAAAAGGAGTTAACATTAAATTGGACATTTCTGCGGAGAGTACAGCATTACTTTTTCCTGCCGAAGAATTCTGAACATCAAGTGCAAATTTTGCAAGATCTTCCGCCGTAGTCCACAATCCCGCCGCAGCCATCTCCGGATAAGTATGGCGTTTTCCTTTGGTCATATTTCCATCTGGCAAATAGCCAGTCGCAGCTTTTTCAAGTTGTGTGCCTTCAAGCGGTTGATCGTATGTACTGTTTTCCATTCCAAGTGGTTGCAGAACGGTTTCTTTTAAAATCTGTGGAAAGGTTTTTCCCTCTACGTCAATCATCGTTTGCTGGATAATACAATATCCGCCTCCTGAGTATCGAAAACTTTTACCGGGTAGCTTGTCTACAAAAATTTTTGGAGAATTTGCTGGAGGTTCACCATTCAGTACCTGTATTAATGTTGGAACTTTCAGGTCAGGACTGTACCCCCAGAATCCATGCACTGTTACGCCAGCATTATGGCTTAACAGATTTTTCAGAGCTACTTTTTTTTCTGTTGTGAATTCATTATCTGCAAGCTTCCAGGATTTGAGGTAGATATTTATGTTTTCATCAAGATCAATTTTTTTCTGATCTGCAAGATGAAGAGCTCCGTAGGCAGCAACTGGTTTACTGATCGAGCCGGCCTGAAAAAGGGTAGTGGTAGTGACAACCTCTTTACTTTCTTTATTCATTATGCCATAACTCTTGATCCATTCAATTTTATGATCATTGATGACAGCGATGGATAATCCGGGAACATCGTAATGCTTCATTCGCTCTTCGATTGTCCAGGTAGTGTCCCCCTCAAAGTAAACCGACCCACTAAGTCCGGTTTCTACTTTTATTATGTTCTCTGAAACCGTGACTTGATTTTCTTTTGAACATGATTGTGTGAGCAGGAAAAGAAGAGCTGGAAAGAAGATTTTTTTCATAATCTGAATTGTTGGATGAAGGTAACAAATCAGACCAAAATTCAGTGCCTGCAATTTTGAACTCTTAATGGACTCCTCAAGTTGTCATGTTTGCCTAACTTTGCACCTGCCGCAATGATTAATCCCACAGAAAAAGACGAAAGAGAGTATCTCGACCACATCCAGGAAAAACTGGAGCTGGCCATTATGCACGTTGACGATACTGTAAAACTATATTCGACAGAACTAAAACAAAACAAGGAGTACATCTATGAGCATCAATCTGGAATGGATGAAGCTGATATGGTTGCTGCTGGTCAATCCATCAATCGAATGGCTTCTACAGGCGAGTCGGCTGTGTTGCGTAAGAACAAGCTTCAAAAGCTGATTGATTCACCTTACTTTGGACGCCTTGATTTCACATCAGAAAGTAAGACTTCTCCGGTCTATATCGGCATTGGCACTTTTTCTGACAATTCAGGAACGATTTATCCGATTTACGATTGGCGGGCACCAATCTCTTCGATGTTTTATGATTATGAATTAGGTCCTGCCGAATACACAACACCATCGGGAACGATCAAGGGAACGATCGATCTTCGACGTCAGTACAGGATTCGTAAAAGCAGAATGGAGTTCATGATCGAGAACTCTGTCAATATTCAGGATGATATTTTACAGAAGGAGTTGAGTAAATCTTCCGATGAGAAGATGAAGAATATCGTTGCCACAATTCAGCGGGATCAGAATGCTGTAATCAGAAATGAAACAGCTTCTGTTATGATCATTCAGGGAGTCGCAGGTTCAGGAAAGACTTCAATCGCTTTACATCGTATCGCGTTCCTACTTTATCGGTTTAGAGATTCTATAAAGGCAAAGGATATTCTCATTATTTCTCCAAACAAGGTATTTGCAGATTACATTTCAAGCGTGTTGCCTGAATTAGGTGAAGATCACATTCCGGAAACGGTTATGGAAGATCTTGCAGGAGAATTGCTGGAATACAAGTACCCTTTTCAGACATTTTTTCAGCAGGTATCGTTGTTATTAGAAAATCCTGATGAGAAATTTGTTGAACGCATTCGTTATAAATCATCCTATGATTTTTTGGTTAACCTGAACAAGCATCTTCTTTACATTGAGAATAAATATTTTGTTGCAGGTGATTTAAGGGTAGGAAATTTCATGGTGTTGGCAGACTTCATTCAGCAAAAATTCAGAAAATACACGTACGTCCCATTGCTTAAACGTGTGCCGTTAGTAGTCAAGGATGTTTTGGATTATGTGAGAGACAATGTAAAACGAAAACTCACAGGTCACGAGAAGTCACAGGTGCATCAGTCTATTCCACGCATGTTCAGGATCAGCCAGGCACATGAACTTTACAGGGATTTTTATACGTGGAATGGAAGAAAGGATTTGTATCGGTCAGGTGAAACACTTGAGTATGCTGATGTTTTTCCAATGATCTATTATAAAATCCGTCTGGAGGGCACTGAGCATTTACAATCTTACAATTTTGTGAAGCACTTACTGGTAGATGAAATGCAGGACTATACACCTGTGCAGTATGCTGTGTTGTCGAGAGTATTTCGTTGTAAAAAAACAATTCTGGGAGATGTCAGTCAGACTGTAAATCCATATAGTGCTTCGTCTGCAGAAGTGATAGAAAAAATATTTCCGCAGGCTGATATTGTTAAGTTGTTCAGGAGCTATCGGTCATCCTGGGAAATCACAGCTTTTGCCCAGGGAATCTTCAGAAATCCTGACATCATACCAATGGAACGGCATGGATTTGAACCCATGTTGAAAGGAGTTGAAACATTGACAGAACAGACGACGGAGATTATCCGGTTGATGGAAGCCTTTAAGACTTCAGGGCATCAATCGATGGGGATTATTTGCAAAACACAGCGGCAGGCGGAAGCTTTAATTAAAGAATTAAAATCGTATGGAGCTTACATGCTTACAGCTGAGAATACTGCTTTCAGAAATGGAGTCATCATTACCACCGTTCACCTTTCAAAAGGGCTGGAATTTGATGAAGTGATTGTGCCTGGAGTTTCCAGTAATAACTATCACACGGATGTTGACAGAAGTCTTCTATACATCGCCTGTACAAGAGCGATGCATGAATTGAATGTACTCTGGATTGGAGAAAGAAGCGAAATAATTAAAATGAATTAAATTAAAGAATGAGAATATCCTGATGAGGGGTATTTCTTTCTGTTTTAATTTCTACAATCTCTATTTAATAACAACTGCTTCCACACTCTCACGATGCTCTTCCTTCTCCTCACTGAGCAAATATTGTTTTCTAAATGCTTCTTTGGAATCTGTGTATGAAGAAATGGCGCCAATGAAAGAAAGTGTGCGAATAAAATACCATGCTGAATCGATCTGATACCATAGGAATCCAGAGCGTGCACTTTGAGGAAACAGGTGGTGATTATTGTGCCACTCACCAGCGACAATACCCGGCCACGCCTGATTGATTGACATGTCTTTCCGGTTAAAGTCAATTCCTTCACGTTGCTTGTTCTCTCCTTTGCCATGACCTTCATAGTTAAAAGTGCGAACGCCAACAGCCCAGAATCCTGCACCACCGAACATTGCAAAAGCAAGTGGATGACCACCAATTAAATAGAACACACCATACCAGAATCCCCAGTTGAGAACCCAATGCAATACTGACAAACCAGGATTCGCTAGTGAACCCCACTTTTGATATTGCTGATAAGTATTGGTTTGCGTTCCTGTGTGCTTCATCATATTGACAGCACGATTATAATCTTCTTCATTAAGATTGCGTCGGATAGGCTGATGTGTTACATCGGCAAGGAAGCAATACAAAAAGCCTCCGGATGCATTGTATGGATCACCTGGTTGATCAGATTTTGCATGATGCACATGATGAGACACAACGTATATTTCTTCAGGGATGATCTTTAATGAAAGATTGCGAATGACAAATAACCAGAACTTGTTTCTAACAACATATGCACCGTGTGTGCAATAGCGATGATGCCAGACAGTTCCATGTGTACCCATGTACATCATGCTGTAAACGAATGCCGCTGCCAGCAATCCCCAGCTAAAGAACTTAAAAATAAAAACAAAGAAAAAGGGAATAAGGCAAGCAACCTGTAGCCAGCTCATGAAAGAGAGCCAGTTCTTTTTGGATTTGAAAATATTTACCCTTGAACCAAATTCCCGAAGGATCTGACCCGCGGTTGGTTTTATCAGATTACCGGAATCATCCTGCCATCCATAGCGGGGGGGTTCGAGTATGTAGTCCAAAAATGCCATAGGTGGTAGGTTTTTAGAGAAACGAATCACAAAGATATATTATATAATACAAATCTTTTTTTCTCTGAAAAGCGCTCGTTTGAAAGGATTTCAAACAATATATATGTTATGAGAGCCCAATCAATCTCGTTCACACGAAGAACAGATGCCATGAGGTTTCTCTGTTGTTTCAGTGTTTAGGCTTTTCAAATAACATTTATTTAATTTTATAAACTTTATATACTTCACCTCTCAACTTCTTAGGAATGACTTTAGAAATCACACTTCGCTACATTCACTTCATTTCCATTTTCGCAATTGTGGGCTCGTTAGTATCGGAACATCTTTTACTAAAGAAGACTCTTACCCGTTCAGAGATTGGGCGCATTGCTAAAATTGATGCGGTCTATGGTATTGCCGCAGTAACTCTTCTTACTGCGGGATTGATCCTGTGGCTTGGAGGTGTTGGAAAGCCTACCTACTTCTATTCAAAGAACTGGATCTTTCATACCAAGATTACGCTGTTCGCAATCATTGGTTTGTTATCAATCTGGCCGACGGTTTTCTTTTTGAAAAACAGGAAGGGTGATATGAATGAAATCGTACCTGTTCCGGTTTCGGTAGTGATGATGTTGAGAATTGAACTAATGTTGCTCTTCATCATTCCGCTGCTGGCAGGATTGATGGCGCATGGGGTTGGGTATTTTGGTGAATAGCCGTTTTATTCTTTCATTTCCAGAGCAACTCTTCCGGCCACAGCTTTCAAATTTTCCATGGAAGTCAGGTTTGTAACTTTATTCACTTTAAGTCTTGCAATTTTCTTTCCGACGCGAAACATGATTAAATGAAAGTTTTCTGCGTCACTATGAAGCCATCCTTCATCTGCTCCAACATCAATCTTTTCTTGGCCCGCCATTCCATTGTTTATTGAAATTATTTCAGTGAATTTCTTGTGTGCAGAAACTGTATCCTTAAATTCCTCAAGCATATAAAATAATACTCCAATCCTGTTGCTTTTGGCATCTTTTGAACTGGCGGTATAAGTACATTTATATTCTGAGATGCCGTCCTTTTTTTCTGATATGTTTTCTGTAAGTTTTGCGTTCTCTCCAAGAATACTTTCCGCATCAGATTGATTAATGCACTTATTGGAGGATTCAGAGGATACGAGTATTGCAGAGATGTTTTTGTTTCCTGAGGCAGAAGATTTTCTGCAGCTGATAGAAACCCACAACAATGGAAGAATCAGTAAAAAAGTCAGATGCTTCATGTTTTTTAATTATTATAACTAAGTTAATTAATCTTTGAGATAGTTGGCATACTTATCGTACGCTAAAAGTACCTGAGACCAATTTCAGTTTCCAAAGAATTTCATGCACGATATTTTACAACAGCTTGGCGGAATCATTGGTGTCGCTGCTTACGCATTCCTGATTCTTGCCATTTTAAAAAGTAATGTCAGGCAGAACTTTGCAGCATTTATGCTTTGGGGAATGCTTGATACCATCGCAACCATCACATCCATTCTTGAAAATGGTAACTTCTGGCTGCCATTGTCCAATGCTGTAGGTGCTTCTGCTGTAGCAGTTTTACTGGTGATTAAAAAACAAGTTTCATGGACCAGGGTAGAGACGATGACTGCTTTTCTTGTTATTATTTGTTTGATCGTATGGTCTACAGCAGGTCAGCGAGTTGCATTAATGGCAACTGCCGCTGCAGTGGTCATTGCAAGTATTCCACAGATGTTTAATACATATAAGAAACCTTCTGAAACACCTTTGATACCTTATTTCATTTTCCTTGCGGCAAATGTTCTTTCCTTGTTCGCGGGAAAGTCATGGAGCGTGGAAGAACGACTTTATCCATCAGCAAGCCTCCTGTTAACGTTGGCAATTGTTCTTTTAGCGCTTAGAAAGCCTAACTGGAAAATATAATTAGTTAGATTCTTTTCACAGATTTCCTGTATTTCAGCTCAGGTTTAAGGAGTATCTGTTTTGATTTGATTTCTTTGTTGGTAAGCATAAAGAAAAGATGCTTCACGGCTATTCTGCAGATTTCGCGTGTGGGTTGGGTAATGCAGGTGAGGGGAGTAGCGAGATAGTCCAGGAAGGGATGATCATCAAATGTAATCACAGAAATATGCTCAGGGATAAGCACATTTTCTTCCCGCAAAGCTTTTATGCATCCTATGGCTATAGTATTGCTTAATGTAAAAATGGCTGTTGGTGGCTGACGCAGCTGAAGCAACAGTTTACTTTCCTTATAGCCATTTTGAATGCTGAACTCATCACCTGTAATAACAAAGTCCTTCAGACCGGCTTCAATCATTGCATCCTTAAATCCCTGGATACGAAGTTTGTTTGGAATTGATTGCTGAACACCTTGAATGCAGGCTATTTGCTTGTGGCCGTGCTCAATGAGGTGCTTGGTTGCCATGTATGCTCCTTCGTAGTTATCAGTAGAGACATAAGGGATATCAAGGTCTTCGAAGTATCGGTCAATACAAACAACAGGAAGTCCTTGGTCGTGTAATTTCTTAATGCTTTTTGAATTCTGGCTACAGGGGGCAATGACAAGACCTTCAATATTTCTGGATTGCATTTGAAGCAGTTCATCATTTTCAATCTCACGATTCTCATCACTGTCACCAATGATGGTTATGTAGCCTCGATTCCGGACTTCCGCATTGATCTCACTGGCGATGTCTGCAAAGAATGGATTGCTGAGCGAAGGAATAATCAGAGCAATGGTATTGCTTTTGCCCGATTTAAGATTAGCGGCAAATTGATTAGGAACATAGTTAAGCTTCTTGGCAGTTTCACGGATCCTCTCCTGGGATTTTTCGCTGATCCTAAACTGTTCTGCTTTGCCATTCAATACTCTTGATACCGTGCTGATGGAGACCCCAGCTTTTTTGGCGATATCTACAATATTTACTTTCTGATTGGCCATGCTTGAACAAACGTTTTATTACAGATAATAGGAGGTTGGAGAAGTTCAAATATACTAAAAACAAATAGCGCAAGTCATGAAGATCATAGGGTGATATTAATGGAATAGAACAAACGATTATTGTTTTTAATCAATTTTTTAAGATTTTTTTAAGAACTTTTTAATATTTTAAAATGCAAATAATGAGACACTTACATATCTAAAACCTTGTTTCAAACGATTGTTTGAACAAACGTTTGTGCAAAATATTGCCTTTTTCTAATATTGGCCTACCGTTAAAAACAAAGACCATATGGAAAGAAAACTACTCAACAGTGTAAGAAGCACCGCCAGTCTGCTGTCGTTACTTCTTATTCTTGCAGGCCAACTGTTGGCAATCAGCGGAAGTGCGGCACCTCTTTTGATCCCCTCAGAAGAGCAACAAGCAACCTCCGTTTCGGGAAGGGTAATATCCGACACCGATAAAGAAGGAATACCGGGTGTAAACATTCTTATCAAAGGAACTTCACTGGGAACTGTCACGGATGTGGATGGCAGATATAACATTCAGATTCCAGATGATGCGTCCATCCTGGTGTTCAGTGCCATTGGATTCGAAACGCAGGAAATTACAGCCAGTGGAAAATCAGTAATCGATGTGAATCTCATTGCTAGCAACGTCGCCCTTCAGGAACTTGTTGTCGTAGGTTATGGTGTTCAGGAAAAAGTAAGTGTTACAAACTCAATCTCCGATTTAAAAGGAGATGAGTTGGTTCAACGACCCGTTAACAGTCTTGCTCAATCTTTGCAAGGTAAAATGCCAGGCGTTACAATCCTGGATCGCGGTGGTCAGCCTGGATCCAACAATGCTCAAATTGTTATTCGTGGCATTAATAAACCTTATACTCCTGTGGGATTGGATCAAACTCAGACGGCGCAGGTGGGTAATAACGGCCCACTGATTATTGTTGATGGTATTGAACAACCATACGGATACATAAATCCAAATGACATTGAATCAATTTCTGTGTTGAAAGATGCAGCCTCCTCTGCTATTTACGGATCGCGCGGAGGAAATGGCGTTGTGATGATCACTACCAAAAGAGCTAAGTCAAACAAAGTTACTGTTAGTTACAGTGGACAGTTTGCCATTCAAAGTGCCATCAGCGTTCCAAAAGCAATGGACATCGAAAGCTATCTGCAACTTGAAAAAATCGCATACCAGAATGTTGGAGCAACGCCGCCTGCTTCTCAACCTCAATATACCGATGCCGGAAGACCCGGTTATGTTGCGGGAACAATGAGAGATCGCTTAAAATATCCACTACCGTATGACTGGTTCAATACGATGTACAAGAATGCTCCACAGATCAACAATACGGTAGCCATCAGCGGAGGAAATGATAATTTCAAAGCAAGACTTAGCGTACGCAATCAGTCACAACAAGGTATCATCGCTAATACCGAATCCAAACTCAATGACATTCGTCTTAGCACGGATTTCAAAGTCTCTGAAAAAATCAAGATCAGCACCGACCTCAACTACAGGAATCAAAATACACTGGAACCTCATGGCATCACTGATATTTTTCGTTTCATGATGCAGAATGCAATCTGGGCAGTGCCTAAATATCCCAATGGAGTCTATGGCGGTGGTACTCAGGGAAACAGTCCTTTGTTGCTTGCCGAAAGCGGTGGATTGAATAAAGTAATGAATGATTACATTTTTGGAAACGTAAGAGGTGAATGGGAGATCATCAAGGGTCTTACATTCTCATCTCAGTTAGGTGCAAGGTCTTCTTTCACTACCGGTAAAGATTACACCAACACATGGGAAACAAGGGATTCTGTAACGGTTAAGAAAACCAATCTCATAAATAATCTTACAGAATCAAGATTTGTGGATCGTGAAGTCACCTGGAATAATCTTTTGCTTTACGATTTTAAAGTCTCTGATGATCATCAATTTAAAGTTCTAGCAGGCTATTCACAGATATATCATTCAAACACTTCCATTACTGCCTTTCGTCAGGGTTTTTATAACAATGATGTTCAGTCCCTGGGTCAGGGTTTGAATGATGCAACTAAAAATAATGGAGGTTCTGATTATACATGGGGCCTTCGTTCTTATTTCGGAAGACTTAATTACGCATTCCGAGGTAAGTATTTATTTGAAGCAAACGGACGTTACGATGGGTCATCCTTTTTCACAGGATCAAATCAATATCGCGCCTTTCCTTCTTTCTCTGCAGGATGGAGAATCTCGCAGGAAGAATTCTGGAGTTCACTTAGAGAGACTGTATCTGACCTGAAGCTAAGAGCATCATGGGGGAAGACAGGTAACAATAATGCAAACCTCTACGGATACTTTCCTACTATGTCTTCTGTAACCTACAATTTTAATAATGTTGTAGCACAAGGCTATGAGCAGAGAACTGTTGCGGATCCAACATTAACATGGGAGGCAACAGCACAAACAGATATTGGTCTGGATGCGGAGTTTCTCAACGGAAGATTTACACTTTCTGTTGATTATTATAACAAGAGAACCGATGGTATTCTTCTGACCCTTCCAGTTCCGGGAGCGTTGGGTTTGCAACCAAGCAGTCAGAATGCCGGGATAGTTGACAATAAAGGATGGGAATTCCTGATCGGCGCACGTAATCAGCTTGGAAAGTTCCGTCTCAATGCTAATGTCAATCTGAGCATTAACAATAATAATGTTGTGAGTCTTGCGGGAACAGGTCCTTACATTGTTGGTAATGACATTGATCCTCGTTACATCACAGGTGAAGGATATCCTATCAATGCTTTCTGGGGATATAAAACAGCAGGATTGTATCAAACTCAGGCTGAAGCCGATGCTGACCCTGTATTCATGCGGGCTGCAAAACCAGGAGATGTAAAGATGGTTGATCTGAATGGTGATGGCAAAATTGATCCAAGCGACATGACCAATCTGGGTAACTCATTCCCTGTCTATACATTTGGTGGAACAATCAATGTTGCGTATAAGGGCTTCTCTGTTAATCTCGTTCTTCAAGGTGTTTCTGATGTTAAGATGCGAATCGCCCGAGCATTGGGTGAGGCAGGAAATTTTGAAGGATTTACTCCAGACATTTATACCAATAACTACTGGACACCGGAACATACTGATGCGAGATTTCCAAGACCAACCAAACAGGATCTTAGAAATCAGGCCTCAACAGACAGGATGCTCGTTGACGCATCTTACCTGAGAGTAAAGAATGTTCAACTTGCTTACCAGATTCCAACTTCATTGCTGAGCAAAATAAGATTGGAACAAGCCAGTGTTTATTTCTCTGCAACCAACGTTCTGACATTCTCCAAATTGAATGAATGGAATCTGGATCCTGAAGCTTCTTCTGGATGGCAGAATTATTATCCTCAGACAGCTGTGTACACATTGGGGGTTAACCTTCAATTTTAATCACCATCAAAAATGTTTATTCACAACAAAAGAATGAAACCATGAAGACATTTAAAAATATTGCAATCCTGACGATCGTATGTTTGATCTTTCAGAGTTGTGCCGATTTGCTGGACACGATTCCAAATGACCGGATCTCCACCAATATTTTCTGGAAGACAGAAAAGGATGCTACGCTTGGAGCTAACGCGGTGTACACCCACATGATAGAAACCGCCAGTCATTATACAAGCTGGGACGGCATGACAGACATTGGGTATACTCACTTACCACAATCACCGGAATCATTTATTCTGCAGGGACAGTTTGATGCATTGAATAGCAGAGTTTATACAGACTACGTAAGTCTCTATTCTGGAGTACGTACCGCAAACTCATTTTTAGCAAATGTTGACAAAGTTCAAACAACGAATGCTGCACTGATTGACAGATTGAAAGGAGAAGTACGGGTTTTGCGTGCCTACTTTTATGGTCGTCTTGCTTTTCTATTCGGCGATGTTCCTTTGGTTACTACTGAAATTTCCCTGGCGGAAAGCAAAGTATTGACAAGGACACCCGTTAGTGATGTGTGGGACTTTGTATCAACGGAATTGACTCAGGCAGCAGATCAGCTTCCAACCACTCAAACCGAAAAAGGAAGAGTAACAAAAGGAACGTCTCTCGCGCTGAAGGCAAGATATATGCTGCAAGCAGGTCGTCATCAGGCCGCGGCAGATGCTGCGTTGGCTGTTATGAATCTAACTGGCGTTTACGCATTGAATGCTTCTTACAAAGCATTGTTTACGACAGCTCAGGAAAATAGCAAAGAGATCATCTTCGACATACAGTTCATTAAGGGAACAATCTCTAATGATATATTTAGTGTATTGGCTCAGCAAAGTCTTAGTAGCAAGAGCCTCTTTGTACCAACCAAGGTTATTGTTGATTCTTATGAGATGACCAACGGACTTGCAATCGATGCACCCGGAAGTGGCTTTAACCCTAACAGTCCATATGCTAATCGTGATCCTCGTTTAAGTCATTCAGTTTTTGTTCCGGGAGACATACTTCCAAATGGAGCAACTTTTAATCCTAAACCTAACAGTACAACAGGTGATGCTGTTGGTTCAACATTCACAGTTTCGCCAACAGGATTTAATGTAAAGAAATATGTTAATGCTGAAGATCTTACTACGCCAACAAATTCAGGCATTAACCTTATTCTGTTACGTTATGCGGAAGTTCTGTTAACGTATGCTGAAGCAAAAGTTGAGTTGAATCAATTGGATGCATCTGTCTACACTGCTATAAATTCTATTCGTCAACGGGCTGATGTGAACATGCCCATCATTTTGGCTGGAAAAACTCAGACTGAACTAAGGGCAATTGTTCGTCACGAGAGAATGGTAGAGCTGGCTTTTGAAGGACAGCGATATTTTGACATTCGTCGTTGGAGAATTGCAGAGACGGTGATGCCCGGAAAGGTTTATGGAATGACATATCTAGATCCAAGCAACGTGCTTCAAACTGTTGAAGTGCTTGCATGGACTAACTCCTGGTCGAGCCGCAACTATCTCTGGCCTATTCCACAAATTGAAAGAGACATCAATAAAAGCCTCAGTCAAAACACAGACTGGTAATCTTTATTCTTAAAATCCTCATCATGCAGAAAGCAAAGTATTTTTTCACGACGACAATTGCCTTATCAGTTCTGATTTTCAGTTCTGATGCTCAAACATTACCGGCACCCAAGACAGACTTTCTAGACCCATCGAATGTGGTGGTAAAGGGTTTGCTTGGAGATGAAATTGCCGGAAGTGTTAAGGGAAGATTGACGGCATTACCATCGTGGAATAATGGAGAGTTAATTACAATCTTCAGTAAAGAGGTTAAGGATGCCCACGATAAGACCGACTGGTATGGTGAGCATGGAGGAAAATGGCTTTACACAACTGCTCTGGCTGCAAGACAAACAGGTGACAAACAGTTAGAGACTTTACTTTTCAGAACCGCAGATTATCTCGTTAGTACGCAGGATGCAGATGGATACCTTGCCGTGTACTCTCCCAAGATACGAATTACTAACAATGAAGCTTCTCATAAGAGATCTTGGGATGTCTGGAATCTTAGTTACATGACCTTGGGCTTGCTGGAAGTAAATCGCTATTTCCCTAATCCAAAATATCTGAATGCGGCAAAAGGTGTTGGTGAATTATTCCTGAAACAATTTGGAGATGGCACTCATGACATTACAGATTACGGAACACGCAGAGGTATCTCAGCAACAGTAATTCTTGATCCTATTGTGGAATTGTTCAAGGCAACAAATGATAAGCGATACCTGGATCTTGCTGGTACTATTATGAAAGAGATGGAAGCCAAGGAAGGCCTCAAGCTCATTTCTGTTTCTTTAGCGAATGGTGATATGGAAAATGTTGGCGATGGAAAAGCTTATCAGATTCTTTGGACACTGACAGCTATTGCCAAGTTATACGAAGTAACCGGAAATGCGGATTACCTCAAAGCTGTAAGTAATGCATGGCAGAATATAGCTGACCATCACCTCACCATCACGGGCGGTCCATGGGGTGGAATAGGGAAACACATGGAATGCTTCAATCGTAAAAATTATTTCAGCCCATACGGATTTGTTGAAACCTGCAGTACGATGTCATGGATTCAATTAAATAAACAACTACTTCATCTTACAGGTGAAGCCAAGTATGCACAGGAGATTGAAAAATCTGCTTATAACTCCTTGCTGGGTGCGCGTTACGCAAACGGCATGGATTGGACATACCACTCATTCACGAATGGAAGCTGGCATGTAGCACACTTCAATGACTGTTGTCCATCAAGTGGAATAATGGCATTGGAGGAATTGCCTTCTATGATTTATTCCAAAAAAGGCAATGGGCTTGCGGTGAATTTATTCACAGAAAGTGAAGCGACGATATCACTTAATAATACAAATCCTGTCCGCATCAGTCAGAAAACTCAATATCCGTTTGAAGGTAAGATTCAGATTGAGGTATCACCATCAAAGAAACTTGCATTCCCGCTATCGATCAGAATTCCGGATTGGGTTTCAACAGCAACGATCAATATCAATGGCAAGCCAGTGGATGTAACGGCTTTGAAGAAAGGGGAATTCTTTGTGATCGACAGAGCCTGGACTGCCAAAGATATGATTGATATTGATTTCCCTCTTGAACTTACACTGCACAAACGTTCCGAGCAGGCAGATGTTCCTCAGGGCGGCGGTGAAATATTTAATGTGAGCTGGGTTTCTATGACGCGTGGTCCTTTGGTGTTTTCTGCCAATGGCCTGATCGATGGAAAGGATCGTGAAAGAGCTTTGTCAATTGGATCAAAGAAAGCAGATGAACTTTTTATTCCGGCAACAAGATCTAATGGAAGCAAAGGACCTGCTTACGAATTAAAATTATCTGGCCAACAGGCCCTGCTATTCCTGCCATACTACGAATCTGGTGATAGAAAACCGGGGCAATGGAGATTGACATGGATGGAAAGCAAGATTGAGTAATGAAGTCGTGTAATGTGATCAAAAGCATATGAGCAAGATATTAGTAGTAGGGAGTTCCAATACGGATTTAATTACAAACGTTGATCGTTTTCCTTCATCAGGAGAGACTATTACCGGAAAATCTTTCATGCAGGCAATGGGTGGAAAGGGTGCCAATCAAGCAATCGCTGCCCGACGCTTAGGAGGTGATGTTGGATTCGTTACGTGTTTAGGAAATGATTCCAATGGAAGAAATGCGC
The DNA here is from genome assembly GCA_013141055.1 of Cyclobacteriaceae bacterium. Taxonomy (NCBI): domain Bacteria; kingdom Pseudomonadati; phylum Bacteroidota; class Cytophagia; order Cytophagales; family Cyclobacteriaceae; species Cyclobacteriaceae bacterium. The sequence goes on from JABFRS010000001.1 coordinate 2,840,766, forward strand.
TGAAGTACTATACAGAAGAAGGAGTTGACGTTTCCTTTTCCAGGATCGTTGAGGATGCTCCGACAGGAACTGCAATCATTCTTGTTAACAAAGAGGGAGAGAATTGCATTGTGGTCACACCGGGAGCAAATCATGAACTGACACCGGAATATATTCAGCAGATAGAATCGGAGATTGCCTCAGCCTCCATTGTTATGCTGCAGATGGAGATTCCATATGAAACCGTTCGGAAGGTCTGTGAACTGGCAAAGAAGCACGGAACAGAAATTCTTTTGAATGTTGCTCCAGCGCGCGAGATTGATACATCATTGCTTGGAATGGTTGACATACTTGTGGTGAATGAAACTGAGATAGAAATGATTTCAAAACAATCTATCAGCAAAGCAGGAGAGGAGGAGATCATTGACACACTTCTATCCAGGGGCGCAAGCACAGTCATTCTTACTCTCGGAAGAAAGGGATGCATCGTTAGAAATAAGAATATGAGTCAGTTTATACCTGCATTTCATGTTACGGCTCTTGACACTACTGCGGCAGGTGATACTTTTTGTGGTGCATTGGTAGCCGAACTAAGCAAAGGAAAGAACATCGTCGAAGCCATTCGCTTTGCAACTGCGGCATCGGCAATCTGTGTTACCCGAATGGGTGCACAGCCGTCAATCCCTACAGAAGATGAAGTGAAAATGTTTCTAAGTGCCAGAATAAAATTTTCGGGTAAGGATGGAATAAAGACAAACAACCGACCAATTATATGATTTTACTTTACAGATTTATCGCAATCGTAAATCACATGATGGGTTTGCGGATCGCGAGTGGGATATCGATATTATTCTTTATCCTTCTTGCATCTCATTCAAAGGCACAGACTTATAGTTTTACAACCGCCGGAAATATGGAAAGTGGAAACTGGGCAGGTGTCCCAGGTGCAACTAATCTTGTGGTGTCCTTTCAATCAGGTGCTGGCATTGGTAGTACCACTGCATTAAAGACAGTCACGTCCAGCATGGGTGGTGATACAAATTACATTATCAGAGGTGACCAGGTATTTCCCATGGTTACTGGAGATAAGATTACAGTAAGCTTTTGGGCAAAAAGTTCAGTAGCGAATATGAGATTGCAACCATGGGTTCAGGAATCGGACGGCAATACATGGATGAATTTTGGAGACGCCTATCTTACCACAAGCTGGAAGCAATATCAGTTTACTGTTACGCTCACCACTTCGACATCCAATAACTACAAAGTAAAATTCAGAGGGTACAATACTGGGACCATGTACATTGATAATGTCAATATCGGTCCGGTCGATTACGAAAATGTTGCCCAGTCCGGTATTTATGATGTTACGCTAAGTCAAAACAGCATGACCTGGCCAATCAACACCTTTAGAAGTACATGCCCGACATACTCATTAGGCTATCAGGGAATGCAATCCAAGGATCAAAACCCTCTTGACTTGTTCGCAAACAGAACCATTAACTACACAAAGTTCTCTTATACTAACCCTATTACAGTTCATGTTAATGTTCTGAATACTACAAAAGTTCCGGTCGCTGGTCAGACTGTAAGAATCCTTCCATCACGTTTTGGTATTACATCCACAACCAGTGGAAATGTAGTAACCTTCACGATCACCGAACCAGGACAATATTCCGTGGAGATTGGTGACAATGGTTATAAAAATGGTCTCATCATTTTTGCTGACCCTACTGAGACTTCCATTCCCAGTAAAACAGATCCTCTCTATAAAGTGGTGTATGAAGCAACTGCAGGAAGTCTTTCATCACTGACAGGATATACCGGAATTTATTTTAGAAGAGGTGTCCATGACATTGGCATCTTTACTGTTCCTTCTAATATTAAGAACATCTATTTTGAAGATGGTTCCTGGGTATACGGAGCTCTGAAGATGGACGCAAATCCGAACGTCAAAATTTTCGGAAGAGGTGTACTGTCAGCATTCAATCTGAATTACCGATCCCAGCACTCCGTCGAAGCGATCAATGGCAGTAATAATATAATCGTGGAGGGACTGGTGGTGGCAGACCCAAAATATTTTGGGATACGATTGATCGGAACCGGAAACACAGTGAACTACGCTAAAGTTATCGGAGGTTGGGTTTATAACATGGATGGAATTTCTGCCTATGCAGGCTCTAATGTTTCCAAATGCTTTATCTGGGCTAATGACGACGCGATAAAAGTTTATCGCGACTCTCTCACCTGGTCAGATATTGTGGTTTGGCAACTTAACAATGGCGGCATCATTCAAATGAGTTGGGGAGGAGATGTTGGAGGAGTAACTGCCAACAATGTAAAGATCAGCCGAGTGGATGTGCTGCGTGCAGAGTGGGATGTAAGTCGTTTCAACACGGGACTGTTAAATTGTGTTGGTAATAAATATCATTACGCAGGATGGTCTCACTCCCTAACAAACTGGCTGATTGAAGACGTTGTAACAGAAAATCCAATTCCACAGATATTCAATATTACCCCTGATCCATTTAGTCATACCCATATTGACGGACTGTATCTCAAAAACTGGAAAGTAAAAATGACAATGGGCACCAGTTTTCAGAATCAGATAAAAGGTGAAGACGCTGCGGATTTTTTAAGCGGATTTGTTTTTGATAATGTAAAATTCAACAACAAACTCCTCACCAACATTAACTATATAACCAATGGAGATATGGAGACCGGAAACTGGTCTGCCGTTCCAAAAACAACAGATCAGGTTGTAACCCTTGGTGCGGGTCTCGGAGTTGGCTCTACCACCGGCTTACGATCTGTTGTCACCAACATGAATGGCTCAACGGACTATGCTATGAAAAGCAATGAGCTATTTCATATGGATCACAATGAAGAAATCACTATCAGCTTCTGGGCAAAAGCAACCGCAGCAGGAAAGAGATTGGTATCATGGGTTCAGGAAACAGATGCAAGTGGATGGATGAATATTGGAGATGTCAATCTGACAACGGGTTGGGAATGGTACACAGCAACGGCTAATATCAGTCCGATAAGTTCTGATAATTACCAGGTCAAATTCAGAGGATATGCAACCGCATACATTTATATAGACAAAGTTCAGATCGGGCCCCCAGACTGGAGAACGATCATGGTTCCGGAAATTCAATATCTCGATACACCAACGTTTTTACCGAATGTCATTGGTGCCAGGACGGCTGTTATTACCGAAGTTGAAAAGAGCTTTAAGAATGGTACAGTGTATCCCAATCCTGCAAAAAATGCCTTGAATCTTGACGGATATGATGAGGGAACAGTTTACCAGGTATATGGAATGCAGGGTGAGTTGTACTCTAATGGCAAAGGACTGTCAGTAGATCTTTCGCAACTCGCGCCGGGCATGTATTTTCTGTTGATCAATGGTACCGAACGACATAAATTTATCAAGCAATAACTATAACGTATGAAAAGATCGCTTACTGCGTTTCTGTTTTTAATACTAGCCGCTTGTGGGCAAAAACAAACAGAGCAAGCCAAAACAGATGACGGTCCGCTGGTAATTTCAAAAGCAATTCTGAAGGACAAGATCAAAGGTGCCTGGGCAGCTCAAACCATTGGTGTAACATTCGGTGCACCTATTGAATTCAAGTACAATACCACAATGGTTCAGGACAACCAAAAGATTGAATGGAATGATACTCTTCTGGCGAATGAGTTTAAAACCAAGCCTGGAACATACGATGACATATACATGGACCTGACCTTTGTACAGGTGCTCGAAGATAAGGGGATGGATGCAACTCCGCAGCAATTTGCTGATGCCATCGGTAATGCAGATTATAAATTATGGTTTGCCAATCAAATGGCACGCTATAATATTCAAAATGGATTGACTCCGCCACAATCGGGTCATTGGCTGAATAATCCATGTGCTGATGATATTGATTTTCAGATCGAGGCAGACTTTGCAGGATTGATGTCACCTGGAATGATCAATTCGGGAATTGAAATATGCGATCGCGTAGGTCATATTATGAATTATGGAGATGGATATTATGGTGGCGTATATATCTCGGGACTCTATTCCCTCGCGCTTGCCGCAAACAGCACAAGTGAAATTGAATCCATTGCAAAAGAGGCTTTGAAAACAATTCCTGCTGAAAGCAAATTTGCGCAATGCATAAACGATGTGATTCAATGGCATAAGGAAAATCCGGACGACTGGAAAGCAACCTGGTACAAAGTCAATCGAAAATGGTCAATCGACACCAGCTCGCCTCTTGGAATTTTCAAGCCTTTCAATATTGATGCTAAAATAAATGCTGCATGGGTACTCGTTGGGCTACTGTATGGCAACGGTGATTTTACAAGAACTTTTGAGATAGCAACCCGATGTGGTGATGATGCTGACTGTAATCCAGCTTCTGCAGGCGGGATTTTAGCAGCGATCGTTGGCTACAATAAAATTCCCGACTTCTGGAAAAAAGGCATTGATAAGGTGGAGCAAATCCCCTTCATGGGAACTTCCATCTCTTTGACAAAGGCATATGATCTTTCTTATCAGCATGCTGAAAAAATGATTGCTAAGAATGGAGGAGAGATCAGAGAAAATGAGGTAGTAATAAAAAGACAAGTTCCAAAGACTGTTCCGCTCGAAGTATCTTTCAAAGATCACTATCCGGTTGCTTTGATTAATCCCAAAATCTCGAAAACAGAGATCTCTTTTGAGTTTGATGGTGTAGGATTCGCGCTTGTAAGTCCTCCAAATCTCAAGAACTATGATGGAAAAAATCCTGAGTTCAACACAGAGATGTACATCGACGATAAGCTTGTGGAGAAGGCCAGACTTTCAACTAAAGAAACCAACAGAAGATTTACACCTTTCTGGAAATATCAATTGCCAAAAGGGAAGCATAAAGTGGTGGTGAAAATTCTTAACCCTATTGATTATGCCCAGCCCGAAATAAATTATGTCATCATTTTTGATGATAAACCAAGTGAAATCAAATTGTAATCTACTGACTTGAGAAAGCGTATGAAATCCATTCAAAGAATTGCGTGCCTGGTGGTTGTGTTGATGATGACGTTGACGGCAATGGCTCAGGTAAAAAAACCGAATGTTGTAGTCTTCCTGATCGATGATCTCGGTTGGAGCGACGTTGGTTGTTTTGAGAGTACACTTTATGAAACACCAAATATTGACAAGCTTGCAAAGGAAGGAGTGAAGTTCACCAATGCCTATGCCGCCTGTCATGTGTGTTCACCTTCCCGTGCTGCAATTCTCTCCGGTAAGTATCCAGCCCGCATGAATCTTACAGATTGGCTGCCAGGAAGAAATGACTTCGCTTATCAGAAATTAAAAAATGTTGAGGTTGTTCAGCAGATGCCTTATGAAGAAACCACTCTTGCCGAAGCATTAAAAGAAAAAGGATACAGTACTGCGATTGTTGGGAAATGGCATCTGGGTGAGAATCCCTCCGACCCTACCAAACATGGTTTTGATACTCACATTCCAGCTGACTGGAGTAAAGGATGGCCGATTACATATTATGCACCATTTAAGCTTCCGAATTATGATGGAAAAGAGGGTGAATACCTTACAGATAAACTCACCGATGATGCTTTGAAATATATGGAAAGTGTTCGCGACAAGCCTTTTTTCCTCTATTTCTCACATTTTACAGTCCATGACCCGATTGAAGGAAGGAAGGATCTGGTAGAAAAGTACAGGAAGAAGCTGGCGGCTAAATCAAAATCCAAAATCACTCCTTATATATTAGAGGGTAATCCGGATTCTGACCCTCTGACGATCCAGGAAAGAGTTTCACTTTTGAAGGATCCGGCATACAAAGGCTACAGCCAGTTGCCGCGGGGAACCGTAAAAATCAAGCAGCGCCAGGATAACACAAACTTTGCTTCCATGGTGGAAACCATGGATGAAAGCATGGGACGTGTCATGAAAAAATTAAAGGAGCTGGGCATCGCCGAAAATACGATCATCATTTTTCTCTCCGATAACGGAGGAATGTCTGCAGCGAATTTCGGAAGGCCAAGCAAAAAAGTTGACTCAACTCAACTTGATAAATTCTATTCTACTTCCAACCTTCCCTTAAGAGGTGCAAAAGGATGGATGTATGAAGGTGGTCTGCGCGTACCAATGATTGTAAAGTGGGCCGGCATAAAAAAACCCGGCTCTGTTAGCAAGGTGCCCGTCATTCATACTGATATCTATCCCTCCATTCTTGAGATGGCAGGCTTGTCACAACTGCCTTCACAGCATGTCGATGGAAAAAGTTTTGTTCCTGCACTAAAAGGAGAGAAGACGATCAATCGCGATGCTATCTTCTGGCATTTCCCTCATTACAGCAATCATGGAATGCAAAGTCCGGGCGGGGCGGTGCGTTACAAGAATTACAAATTGCTGGAATATTACGAGAACAATACTGTCCAGCTGTTTGATCTTGATAAAGATCTGGGTGAATTGCATGACATCGCTAAGGAGGAACCTCTGATTGTTAACGAGCTGAGAGACATGCTGCAGAAATGGAGAGAAAGTGTTTCAGCTAAGATGATGCAGCCAAATCCTGAATATGTTGCTGACAAGGAACCTTGGAAAGGATTCAAGTATGACATCCCGGCGGGAGATAAAAAAGGAAATAACTAAATAAGAAGATCATGTTTATCATAGAAGAATATTCAACGGCAGTTATTTTTTGCTTCATCACTATGTTTTGCTGGGGATCCTGGGGTAATACCCAGAAGCTTGCCGGTAAGACCTGGCGTTATGAATTATTCTATTGGGACTATGTAATAGGAATTCTGTTGCTGTCGCTCATTTTTGCTTTTACACTTGGAAGCAATGGCGAGAATGGAAGAGGGTTTCTTGATGATCTTCGTCAGGCGGATATGAGCAATATCTCAAGCGCCCTTATCGGTGGAGTTATTTTCAATGCTGCTAACATACTATTGTCAACTGCTATCGCCATCGCTGGAATGTCTGTAGCATTTCCAGTAGGAATTGGAATTGCATTGGTGTTAGGTGTCATTGTTAATTACAATGGTGCACAGAGTGGAGATCCTTTATTATTATTTACTGGAGTTGGATTAATCACCTTGGCTATTCTCGTTAATGCATTGGCTTATAAAAAATCAACTTCAGGAAGTCAGAAGGTTTCGACAAAGGGTATCGTGGTATCTATTCTGGCAGGAATACTCATGTCTTTCTTCTATCGATTCATTGCTGTATCAATGGATATGGAAAATTTTAAAGACCCTGCCGCTGGATTGATGACTCCCTATACAGCCGTAGTAATTTTCTCTGTTGGAATATTCCTGAGCAATCTGGTTTTTAATACTATTCTTCTAAAGCGTCCAATCAGTGGCGAGCCAACGAGCTATACAGCTTATTTCAAAGGAAGTTTTTTCACTCACATGGTAGGGATCCTGGGTGGACTTATCTGGGGAATCGGAAACTCTTTCAATTTGATTGCTGCAGGCAAGGCTGGAGCCGCTATTTCCTATGGCCTTGGTCAGGGCGCTACTCTTATTGCAGCTTTCTGGGGAGTGTTTATCTGGAAGGAATTCAGGAATGCCCCCAAAGGCGTGTCCACATTGCTTGCAATCATGTTCATTCTCTTTTTTGCAGGAATAATTTCCATCATCTTAGCAGGACAATAACTTTGCCCGTTCATTGTTAATGCTATTATGGGTAGGCTGCTTGTCAATATTTTTATTATCCTGGTTTTATTGAACGTATCCTGTTCGAAAAAACCCTCTAAGGAATCAGCGCCACTTCCTGGGATGGTATGGATACCGGGTGGAGATTTTATCATGGGCACCAATGAAACGGAAGCCTATGATCATGAAAGACCTGCTCATAAAGTTCATGTTTCCGGTTTCTGGATGTCTGAAACAGAAGTCACCAATGAACAATTCATGAAATTTATTGATGCCACCGGATATAAAACGGTGGCGGAGCGCAAGCCAACTTGGGAAGATTTGAAAAGCAGTTTACCTCCTGACACACCCGCACCGCCCGACAGCTTGCTAATGGCTGGGTCATTGGTATTCATCCAACCTGATCAGCCGGTAATGTTGAACGATTACTCGCAGTGGTGGGCGTTTGTTCCCGACGCTGACTGGCAAAACCCGGAAGGTCCTGAAAGTAACTTGGAAGGTCGGTGGAATCACCCCGTTGTTCAGATTGCCTTTGAAGATGCAATTGCTTACTGCAAATGGGAGGGAAGTCGCTTGCCAACAGAAGCGGAATGGGAATTTGCTTCGCGTGGTGGAAAGGAACAGGCACGCTATGGTTGGGGCGGTGAAATGAATCCAAAGAAATCGTACATGGCAAATACTTTTCAGGGAAGTTTTCCAGTAAGGAACCTGAAGGAAGATGGATTTGAGTTATCATCACCCGTGAAAAGTTTTCCTGCCAATGAATATGGACTTTATGATATGATCGGGAATGCGTGGGAGTGGACTTCAGATTTTTATACTGCTGATTATTTTCAGACGATTGCAGCAAATTCAATAACGAACGATCCAAAAGGACCTGCTTCTTCTTACGATCCTAATGATCCGTATGCAATCAAACGAGTTACCAAGGGCGGATCATTTCTTTGCGCTTCCAACTATTGTTCAAATTATCGCCCCAGCGCAAGGCAGGCGACTTCTATTGATTCTGGAAGCTCGAATATTGGGTTTAGAACTGTAAAATAATAATCACATTATTTTTTTAATGATTTTGAACAACTTTTGTCCAATACTGAATATTTCGATTGTTATGAGTGTGTCAAACTTAAATCATTTCAATTATGGAAGAATTCGTGATCTTAATGCGTCTCAACCTTACTGATAAGTCAGCGCAGCCATCCCCGGAACAGATGCAGGTCTACATGAAACAGTATCAGGATTGGATCAACACCATTGTTGCCAAAGGAAAATTCCTGGGTGGAACAGGATTGTCAACAGAAGGAAAGGTGCTGAAGCCGAATCAGGTAATGACAGATGGTCCATTTGTAGAAATAAAAGAGTCTCTCGCCGGGTTTATAAAAGTCAACGCAATGAACTTTGATGATGCCGTGAGTCTGGCAAAGGGCTGTCCAATCCTGAAGGGAGAAGGAAACAGTGTGGAGGTGAGAAAAATAGTTTCCGTTCACAACAATTCCTGAGGCTTTCTGAATGTCCAGTTTTGATTTCTCTGTTTGTTATGGAGTCATCAATAACTTAAACAATCATTATTATGAAAGAATTTTTATTTGTTTTCAGGGGAGATTGGAATAGTCTGCCTGAGGTTTCGGAAGAGGAGACAAAATCCAGGACAAAGAAATGGATGGATTGGGTCGGCGGCATTGCTGCACAGAATAAGCTTGTTACCAAAGGAAACAGGTTGATGCATCACGGAAAAATTGTGAAGAAGAATCTCGTCACAGATGGTCCTTTTATTGAAATGAAAGAGTTCATTGGCGGGTTTTCGATCGTGAAAGCAAATTCCTATGATGAAGCGGTTGAACTCGCAAACGGCTGCCCTGTATTATTGATGGGTGGAGAAGTTGAAGTAAGAGAGATCAATGCTTTCTGATCTTTAACTTTAAGACGAAGCTCTGCAATTTGCAGGCTTCGTTTTTTAAAATGAAAAGCCAACCTCTCATTCCACATCTGTTCAGAACAGAGTATCGGAAAATTGTTTCGGTATTGTCTCGAAGATTTGGCTTTGAGCAAATTGAAATAGCGGAAGACATTGCAAGTGAGACTTTCTTCACGGCATCACAGGTCTGGGGTTTGGAAGGCTCTCCAGAAAATCCGGTTGCCTGGCTTTATAATGTTGCCAGAAATAAAGCCATCAATCACCTTACCCGTCGTTCAATCTTTCATGATAAGATTGTTCCGGATCTGAAAATCGAAACGGATCAGCTGAAACACATCGACATAGACCTATCTCCTGAGAGTATCAATGACAGTCAACTGCAGATGATGTTTGCTATTTGTCATCCCTCCATTCCGCAGGAGAGTCAAATCGGATTATCATTGCGGATCCTGTGCGGCTTTGGAATTGAGGAGATTGCCAATGCGTTCCTTACGAATAAGGAAACGATCAACAAAAGACTTTTCAGGGCAAAGGAGAAACTTCGGGAAGAGAAAATTGCTATTGAGTTGCCGGCAGATTCAGAGATAGAAGCAAGATTATCAACCGTCCTCACCACTATTTACCTGTTGTTCAACGAAGGGTACTATTCTGTAAGTCAGGACAAGACACTTCGCAAGGAGCTTTGCCTGGAGGCCATGCGACTTTGCTATATGCTGATTGAAACCCAGGAAACTAATACTCCATCCGTAAATGCATTGATGTCACTGATGTGTTTTCATGCGTCACGCTTTGAGGCACGCATTGATAAGGATGGAGGACTCATCTTATATGACGATCAGGATCCTGGGTTATGGAGTTCAGATCTTATTAAGAAGGGAGGTTATTTTTTGAATGGTGCTGCAAATGGAGATATGATCTCACGATACCACCTTGAAGCCGGGATTGCGTATTGGCACACACAAAAAAGTGATTCCCGTGAAAAGTGGGAAAGTATCCTTCAGCTTTATAATCAATTATTAGAGATCGTTTATTCTCCCATTGCCGCACTTAACAGAACGTATGCACTTTCAAAAGCAAATGGAAAACCCGAGGCAATCATTGAGGCGGAGAAGCTTCAGCTGACGGATAATCATTTTTATTTTGCCCTGCTGGGAGAACTTTATACAGGCATTGATTCGGTGCTCGCGAAGCAGCATTTACTAAAAGCGCTTTCGATGGCAAAGACGGCCGCCGATTCAAAAGTTATAAATGACAAGCTTCAAAAACTTTAAAGAATCTGAGGATTTGAAAGTAATCTCCAAACCCTCAGATATAAATTGGTTACTGTCTTCCGTACATCACAATAGAAGCCTTCGCCAGAAGAGTGCCTGATAAATTAAATCCTACATATGCCGGTGTTGCAGATTTATCCAATGCCAGTTTGGATTTCAGTGCATACACAGTAATAAGGTATTCATGTGGTGCTCCGGGAGGAGGGCAGGGTCCGACATAACCCGGTGTTCCGGCATCTGTATTTATCTGAATAGCTTCTTTCGGTGCAAGACCTTTGGAAATATCTCCCGCTCCTGATTTTAATTCTTTCACGTCAGCAGGGATATTGAAGATCACCCAATGCCAGAATCCACTTCCGGTAGGTGCGTCCTTGTCAAAAATAGTTACTGCAAAGCTTTGTGTTCCTGCAGGCGCATTCTCCCATGAAAGTTGAGGAGAGATATTTTCTCCTTTACATCCAAAGACGTTTGCAAATTGTTTATTGGTTGCCTGACCACCGACTTCATTACTCTTTAAGGTAAAGGTTTGTGCAGAAAGACCTATCGTTGTGAGGATGCACGCAAGAAACGCTACTATGATTTTCATGTGTAAGTGGGTTTAGATTGATTACATGAAAACAAAGGTAGGAAGCGTTTGGTTCTAATAAATTCAGTCGGGCTGATTTAAAAGACAACCATAGAAGATCAGGCAACTCCACCCGGAGAAACACCTAGTACGGATTTGAGGAGCTTGGAAAGCTCTCTGACAGAAGATGGCTTGGAGATGAATTTTGTAGCTCCCAGCTTGACCGCTTCTTTCATTTGCTTTTCATCTGTGGTGCTGGAATAAATCATTACCGGCACATCGCGTAAGTGAGAGATTTTCCTGATATCCACCAGCACTTCCATCCCATTACGACGGGGCATATTAATGTCCAGAAAAATAAAGGTGGGGGGTTCATTCAGCTGTAAAATGACAAGAGCCTCCTCGCCATTCTTAGCTGTGATAAACTCTATAGACTCATCAATAGCCCTTAACGCATATCCAAAGAGCTCGATTTCGTCCGGATCATCGTCCGCGTAAAAGAGTGTCATTATATAATCAGTTTAGGGGAGGAATCGTGGAAAAATTGCCACAACTCTTTGTGCACAAGTATAATCATTTGATTCTAGCTGTGCTGAGATTAACCTGGTTCCAGCGCATGGTTTTTTCATTGCGATCAGGAAAAACCATGATTTTTAAATTATTAACTCAGGTTTTAAATAATAAGGATTCGAGGACTCCTTTATTCGCGTAAAATTTTCTCACGATGGCGGTTAAGATCAAAGTTTTTCATTTAGAGGATTATAAGATTATCAGAGATGGGATAAAATTTCTTCTGACCACGGATGAGGAAATAGCCATCAGCGGAGAGGCTTCTGACTTCGATGAGCTAATGAAAAAGCTTGACGGCCAGACCGACATTCTGTTGCTGGACATATACCTGGACTCGATGAAGGAAGTAAAGACCATCGATGGATTTGAAATATGCACGATTGTCAATCAGAAGTTTCCCAAAATCAAAGTGATCTTTCATTCAGTATATGATGATGCTGATCGGGTAGCCCGTGCGATGAAGGCCGGTGCCATGGGATTTATTTCCAAGAAAGCAGGCTATCAGGAGCTCATTCAAGGCATAAAAGTGGTTTATTCCGGTAAGAAGTATATCTGTGAAGCAACATCTAAACGATTAAAAAATCTCAATAGATTTTTGATTGGACTCGAGGATACATTGAAGAGCAAAGACGAGTTCTTTTCAAAACGAGAGAAACAAGTTCTGGAACTTCTTGCAAAGGGATACTCTTCACGTGCCATTGCCAAAAAATTATTCATTGCTGAAAAGACAGTTGAATCGCATCGAAAGAATCTCGTCTCCAAGGCTGAAGTGAAAAACACGAATGAACTGATCGCCTATTCTTTTGCCAGAGGATTGATCAGCATGTAAGGTAAAGGATAGCTGTGATGTTAGAGCTTTTGAAGCCTTTCATACAAAAACATTCTTCTGCCACGGCCTGAGTTTTGGTTATCCTCAATGACTGTATCGTATCCGGGAAATCCCGATGTAAAAATAGTTTCTGAATTTATGAGCAATCTGCAATTACCAACACTCCAGAAAATCGGGGAGACTTCCAAGACCGGAGTTTTAGTAGTCGACTTAAAAAACGGCCGCATTGAATATATCAACGATACATTGAAGCGCATACTGGAAATTACTGATCCGGGGAGAATGATTCATTATGATGACCTCTGGAAAATTACTTTTGAAAAAGATGTGGATTATATAAAAAGTCACTTAACTGATTTAAAAAAGGATGGATCGGTATGTGATATTGAATTTAACGTCACTGCGGGTAATCATCCGATCTATGTCTCTGTTGATGCAACTTACATTGCTGATGAAGATAAGATAGTAGCGTTTGTCAGGAATATTACCAAAGCAAAAGAGCATGCTCAGTATATCATTACCTATGGAGCGAAGAAAGATTCTCTTCTGGAAATGCTCTCTCACCATTTAAGCGGGCCACTGCTGTTATCGAAAGAAGTTATTCATTTGCTGGAAAAGAAATTCCAGGATGGTAATTCTGAAGAAGCCGGTAAACTGATTGGATTCATGAAAGACACCACTCACAACTGTCTCGACTTTATTTACGATTTTTTAAAAGAGGAGCATTTAGTATCGGAGACGATCTACGTCAAGAAGAACAGGTTTGATGCCGTGCTCAATGTAATGAGTGTGATCGATCAGTTCAATCATTCTTACCCCAGAAGACAATTGCGCTATAAAAGCGGTCCCAAACAATTATTCATCAATGGAGATGATGTTAAGTATTTCCAGATCATGAATAATCTGCTGTCCAATGCCGTCAAGTTTACGCATGAGTACGGATCCATCGATATTTCCATTGACGAAATGGCCCATGTCATAATTGTTACCATTGCTGATAATGGCATTGGCATTCCGGAAAATCTTAAGCCAATGGTCTTTCAGAAATACACGCCTGCTGGGAGAACAGGCCTGAATGGAGAGCGCTCCATCGGATTGGGACTTTCTATTGTGAAAAGTCTCGCTGAGCTAATGAGCGGTTCAATAGAATTTACCAGCACGGAGAACAAGGGCACTGCATTTAAACTCACGCTGCCCAAAGAGTAGAAATCACAGGATCAGGAGATTACCGGATTACCTCCTCGTATTCTTAAAAAAGAATAACGAGACTGAACCATTTGTCATGACTGCTGGTTAACAAAATTGTTAAACAAATATGACAAGTGACATCTACGCAGGAAACGGAACAAGTAATTAAGGACACCGCCAGAGAGATCTTTTTCCAAAAGGGCCGTTTAAAGGCGACTACGCAGGAAATTGCGGATGAAGCGGGGGTCAATCGTGCCCTGATTCACTATTACTTCCGAAGTCGTGAGCAGCTTTTGCAAACGGTATTTGAGGAGGCGGTCAGTGAGACGCGGACAAAGATCTCCGACATCTTCAAGTCGAAGGATCCTTTTAAAAAGAAGATCAGCCAATACCTGGACGTGTTTATTGACCGGAATATCCGGTATCCATACATGCAGAATTTTATTATTTCGGAGATCAACACGAATCCGGAAAAAGAAAAGGAATACCTGAAGAAGAAGCGCCAGAATCTTTGTGAAACAATTTTTCCTCAACTCGAAGATGAGATCAGTAAGGGTACCATTGACCCGATCAAGCCGGAGCACTTCATGGCTAATCTGATGTCCATGTGTAGCTATCCTCTGGTAGCCAAGCCGATCCTGCAAGGTATGTTTGATCTTGATGAAAATGAATACAAGACTTTCTTGAAAGAACGAAAGAAAGTTATCTATAAAAGCCTCTTCAATGAGGAAGCAGATTTTTAATCACCCATTTCCCAATCCCTTTTATTAATGAATAATTTCTACAGAATGTTGTACGTACGATGGAGATCAGGCCTGGCGGGTCTCATAATTTTAATTTTGCCCCTGAGTTTGTTGGGTCAGGAAACTAAACCTGACAGTGTGCTTCAGGTTGCTACCCTTGAAAATGTAGTGAGCTATGCGATAACTCACCAACCACTCATCCAGCAATCACTGGTTGATCAGGAGATAACCGAGTCGACAATCAAGACGAAGCTTGCCGACTGGTATCCACAGATCAATTTCAATTACAATCTGGTTCATAACTTTGAGATTCAACCCAATTACTTTCAGGGGAATATTACCCGTTTTGGTATTGGCAATACATCCCTTGCACAGTTTGCACTAACGCAGAACATCTTCAACCGTGATGTGTTGCTTGCAAGCAAGACTGCATCGGAAGTCAGGATCCAGTCGTTGCAGAAAACAAGCAGCAGCAAGATCGATGTAGCGGTAAATGTTACGAAAGCGTTTTACGATGTGCTGGCAACTTCACAACAGATAAAACTTGGCAAAGGTGATATCGTTCGTTTAGGCCAAAGCTTAAAAACTGCAAAGGATCAGTATTCTGCCGGGATCACTGACAAGACTGATTTCAAACGGGCGACCATTGCCTTGAACAATACACAGGCAACTCTCAAGAGCAACATGGAATTGCTGAAATACAAAATGCAGAATCTGAAAGTCCTTATGGGTTATACTTATGCTGATGATTTTGAAATTGTCTATGACACGCTCCAGATGGAGAATGAGATCGATCTTGACACACTTCAAACACTGGACTACACCAACCGCATTGATTATAAATTACTGACGACGCAGCAAAAGCTTCAGAACTTCAATTTGAAGTATAGCAAGTGGAGCTTTCTTCCAACAGTTGCTTTATCCGGAGCTTACAATTTCTATTATCTCAGTCCTGAATTCAGTCTGAACGAGATTTATAAGACCAACACTCCTTATTCCAATGCTATATTAACCATTGGCGTCCCAATCTTTCAGGGCGGAAAGCGGACAGCTAACATCAAGATCCAGAAATGGAATGCCAAAAGACTTGACTGGGATCTTACCAATCTCAAGAACAATTCCAATGCGGAATACATCCGTGCTATGGCATCCTATAAGAGCAGCCTTGCCACCTACATGTCTTTGCGTGAAAATGTAGTGCTGGCAAAAGAAGTGTATGATATCATTCAGCTCCAGTACAAGACAGGTATTAAAACCTATCTCGAAGTAATTACTGCGGAAACAGATTTGCGCAATGCGCGCATTAACTATTTCAACTCACTTTACCAGGTGCTGGCCAGCAAAATTGATGTTCAGAAGTCTCTTGGTCAAATCAATTATTAATCCAAACATCCCAACCAATATGCTATTAAGATCTATACCAAATATTTTCTCCATACTCTTTATTGTCATGGTGTTCTCATGCACCCCAAAAGGTCAGCAGCCGCAGAAGCCGGGACCTGTCAACGTCACTGTTCAGAAAATTTCTGAAAAGGATGCTGTGTATTATGATGAGTATCCTGCCACTGTCATTGCCCTTAACCAGGTAGAACTTCGTCCTCAGGTGAATGGCTACATCACGGCTGTTCATTTTAAGGAAGGCGATCGTGTGAAAAAAGGACAGAAGCTGTACTCCATTGATCAGCAACAATATGAAGCGGCCTATCAGCAGTCTGTTGCAAATCAGGCAGTACAAGAAGCTAATCTTGTGAAGGCACAAAAGGATGTTGAGCGCTACCGTGAGCTGAACAAGCACGACGCTGTTGCAAAACAACTCGTTGATAATGCTGAGGCTAATTACGAAGCAGCAAAAAGAACGCTGGAAGCCAGCAAAGCTTCTGTGAAAAGTGTGCAGACCAATGTCCGCTACACCAGCATCACTGCTCCTTTTGATGGAACAATCGGAATCTCTCAAGTGAGATTGGGAACAGCAGTGTCAGCGGGGCAAACCATTCTGAATACTGTTTCTTCCGATAATCCGATTGCGGCTGATCTTTCAATTGACCAGAAAGAGATATATCGTTTTGTACAGTTCCAGGGAGTTAAAAGTTCAAAGACTGATTCAACTTTCAGGCTGGCGTTTAATGGAATTATTTATCCTCATCCTGGCAAGATCAGTCTCATTGATCGTGCTGTGAATGCACAGACAGGAACTATAATTGTTCGTCTTGAATTTTCAAATCCAGAAAATAATTTGCGTGCTGGAATGAGTGGTACCGTTCGTGTATTGAATGATGCTTCAAAGAAATCAATTCTCGTTCCATTTAAGGCGATCACTGAACAATTGGGAGAGTACTTTGTGTACGTTGTAAAGACCGATAGCAACAAAGTAACTCAGCAGCGTGTCATCATTGGCAAGCAGGTTGCCCGTGACGTCGTCATCCTGAAAGGACTTAATGACGGAGAGACAATCGTTGTTGAAGGAGTTCAGAATTTAAAAGAAGGTTCTGCCATTGCTGTCAAGAACGGCAATGAAACAGCGAAGAACCCAACAAAATAATCAAGCAGCATGATATCAGATGTATTTATAAAACGGCCTGTAACGGCCATCGTAATCTCAGTCGTCATTGTTCTAGTGGGTATCATCGCCATGACGACATTGCCGGTATCTCAGTATCCCGACATTACTCCACCAACCGTAAGCATTTCGGGGATATTCACAGGTGCGGATGCTCAGACCGTTGAGCAAACAACGACCACAGCAATTGAAACACAGGTTAATGGTGTTCCTGGTATGTCATATATGTCCAGCAACAGCACAAGCAGTGGACAAAGCAATATCACAGTAACATTTGATATCGGCACGGACATCAACATCGCTACACTGGACGTTCAGAATCGCGTAAGTGTTGCAGAGCCTGCATTGCCGGATGGTGTGAAGAGACTTGGATTGACTACCCGTAAGCGTAATCCCAGTGTGATGATTGCCCTCGCGGTATATTCTCCAAAAGGAACGCATGATCCGCGCTTCATCGGAAACTATACCAACATTTATATCAAGGATGCCTTGCAGCGTGTAAAAGGAGTGGGTGACATTCTTTCCCGTGGAGCTGATTTCGGAATGCGCATCTGGATCAATCCGGAGAAACTATCCTCTCTCGGAATTTCAACAGCAGAGATCCTTGCGGCATTGGCCGAACAGAATCTCCAGGTGGCTGCCGGAACGGTGGGTGGAACTCCACAACAGAATGTTCAGAGCTTTGAGTATTCTGTTCTTTCCAACAGCAGAATCAATTCCAAGGAGCAATTTGAAAATGTGATTGTGCGTACTGCACCACTCTCTGGAAGTATTGTTTATCTGAAAGATGTTGCACGCATTGAGTTGGGAGTTTTTGATTATGCGGCCACTACCTCTTTTGTGCAGGGAAGTCCGGCGGCGTTTCTTCTGATCTACCAGGCACCGGGTGCCAATGCATTGGAAACGTATGATGCTGTTATGGCAACCCTGACAGAGTTAAAAAAATCTTTTCCAAAAGATCTTGACTTTGGTGTTCCACTGGAAACAGCAAGCGTTGTAAAAGTTTCCATCAAGGAAGTTGTTAAAACACTTTTGGAGGCATTGATCCTCGTGATCATTGTAGTATTTCTTTTCCTGCAGAACTGGAGGGCAACCCTCATCCCGGTTCTCGCAATTCCTGTTTCACTCGTAGGAACCTTCATATTCTTCATACCATTTGATTTTACAATCAACACGCTCACCATGTTTGCGTTCGTGCTCGCCATCGGTATCGTGGTGGATGATGCCATCGTTGTGGTGGAGGCTGTTCAGCATAACATTGATCATGATAAACTTTCGCCAAAAGAAGCCACAGAGAAAGCGATGAAGGAAATCACAGGACCTGTTATTGCTATCGCATTGATTCTCGCAGCGGTGTTTGTGCCAGTTGGGTTTGTTCCCGGAATTGTAGGGAAACTCTATCAGCAGTTTGCCATTACCATTGCTGTATCTGTCATGATCTCAGCTTTTGTAGCACTTTCCTTAACGCCAGCTTTGTGTACCATCATGCTGAAGCCTTCCAAAGACAAGGATGCACGCAAAAACTTCCTGGAGAAATTCTTTGCCCGATTCAATACCTGGTTTGAGAAAGTTACAAACGGATATACTCACTATGTTTCCAAATGGATCAAAGCATCCAGGTTGGTGTTGGTCATGCTCGTATGTGTGTTTATTGGATTGTTTTTTATGTTCAAGGCAAAGCCATCAGGTTTCATTCCTACAGAGGATGAAGGAAGATTATTCGTTACCTATGAAATGCCGGAAGCTACTTCTACCACGCGAAGCACGGTCTTGTTAAAAGATATCATGGCAAGAGTTCAGGCAATACCGGCCGTTCGGCTGGTGGGAGGTATCGCAGGGTTGAATATTGTGAGTCAATCCAACAAGTCAAACGTTGGTACCATCTTCGTGAATCTTAAGCATTGGGATTTGCGCACCAGCAAAGAGCAGCAGGTTCAGGCTGTCGCTGCAGAAATTTTCAAGCGAACTGCGGACATAAAAGAGGCACGCGTACTTGCCATCACTCCACCTGCAATTCCTGGTCTTGGTCAGACAGCAGGTTTTACATTTGAATTGCAACAAACCACCAGCACAGATAATATTCAGCAGTTTGAAAAAGTTGCCAGAAACTTTCTTGCGGAGCTGAATGCCCGTCCTGAAATAGGACTTGCTTTCACTTTCTTCACAGCACGCACACCGAGTTATCAGGTGGATGTGGATCGTGAAAAAGTTAAGAAGCTGGGAATCTCTGTTTCTGATGTTTATGGAACACTCGGCACGTTGCTCGGAAGCAGCTATATAAATGATTTTAATATTTATGGAAGAAATTTCCGAGTGATGGCGCAGGCTGATACAATGTATCGCTCATCCATAACGGATCTGAGCAGGTATTTTGTTCGCAACAATACAGGAGGAATGGTTCCGTTGAGTTCATTGGTTACAACTAAGATCGTTGAGAACCCATCACTGG
This sequence comes from Cyclobacteriaceae bacterium, assembly GCA_013141055.1. Classification (NCBI taxonomy): domain Bacteria; kingdom Pseudomonadati; phylum Bacteroidota; class Cytophagia; order Cytophagales; family Cyclobacteriaceae; species Cyclobacteriaceae bacterium. Next base: position 2,860,494 of record JABFRS010000001.1, read on the forward strand.
TATCGCATTTTAATATTTATAGGTCTGTTGAGATCAATGGAAGTCCCAAGCCAGGCTTCAGTAGTGGTCAGGCTCTGGATGCTTTGAAAGAAGTAGCGGCTAAATCATTGCCTGCCGGTTACGGTTATGAGTTCGGTGGAATCAGTCGCGAGGAAGTGAAGGCGGGCAATACCATCCTTCTGATTTTTGCGATCTCCATTGTATTTGTATTTCTCTTTCTGGCAGCGTTGTATGAAAGCTGGTCCGTTCCATTCTCGGTATTATTTGCAGTTCCGATCGGTGCTTTTGGTTCAATCCTTACGCTGACATTGCTTCCGAGCCTTTCCAATAACATCTATGCGCAGATCGGTTTGATCACGTTGATCGGATTGGCGGCAAAGAATGCTATCCTGATCGTTGAGTTTGCGAAAGAGCGCGTGGATGCAGGAATGGAAATTGTGAAGGCAACACTCGAGGCGGTTCAGCTTCGTCTTCGTCCGATCATCATGACTTCGCTGGCATTTATTCTGGGTGTATTGCCGTTGGCATTTTCATCCGGTGCGGGTGCTGAAGCAAGAAAGACAATAGGCTGGACAGTGGCGGGAGGAATGATCGCGGCAAGCTCACTGGCAATCTTCGTGGTACCGGTGCTGTACGTGCTGATCACCAAATTCGCAAACCGGAAGACAAGTTTATCATAGAATAAGGTGTTAAGGTGCTTGAGTGTTTGCGCTGTGGCGTAAATATTCAAGCACTTTTTTTATGGAATTGTGTGAGGCGTGCATCTTATTATAAATGCCTCTACCATGAAAAACGAGCTGATTCTCTCTATTGCGAAACCTTGCCACGAAGAATACTCTAAGTTTACGCCTACTAAAAAAGGAGGCTTTTGTTCTTCCTGCCAGAAAGAAGTGATCGACTTTACCTACTGGAGCGAAGAGGAGATCAAGCAATACTTTATTAATGGTGCAGCAACCTGCGGTAGATTCAGAGCGAATCAGCTGAAGGGATATTCATTGTCTCCGGAAAAGAAAAGACAGCATTGGCTATCGCTTGTTCTGATCAGTATTTTGATTCTCTTTTCAACCCGTCAGACGTACGCTCAAAATGAAAAGAAGGCAGTTAGTACAGAACAAAGAATTGGCGATGGTATTGTGAAAGGCGAAGTAGCATCCATTCCAGCAGTGCGTACCATTTCAGGTGTTATCATCAACCAGGAAGATAGCCTGCCATTGCCGGGAATAAACATTGTTCATAAGAGAACCGGAAATGCTGTTGTATCAGATGTGAACGGTAAGTACTCCATTACGATTAAGAACCCGGCTAAAGAGGATTCTTTAATCGTTAGTTTCATTGGCCTTAAAACGCAGACGATTGTTATCGGCACCGGATTAGTGATCAATGTGAATATGGCAATAGACGAAATTAGCCTTGGAGAAATTGTGATTGCAGGAGGAGTATGCATTAAAAGATCTCTTTGGTGGAAAATCAGGCACCTTCGATTCAGAGGTTGAGGGTATCGGGGTTGAAAAAAATTCATATCTTTCTTTTAATCCACCCCTTATGAAACCTGAAACACGCGCTCTTGTTTTCAACATCCTCAGTCTGCTCTGTGGAATTTGGTTCGCACTCACCAGCTGGTTCTGGGCCTATATCGCCAATGTCTTTATCTCCTTTCCAGTAGGTATCCTGGGATTTATTTTTTGGGTCATCGGAAGAAACATCGGCCCGCCTACAAAACTGAATAAGGCGTCCATCATCGTTCACATTCTAGGTGTGGCCTCTGCGGTCATTTCCTTTCTTATATTTTTTGTCGTGAAGAGCTAGATTATTTTTTCATCAACTCTATAGCTTATTATTAATGTCGAAGACAAAACTCTACAATACGATCAGTCTCATTTTTGGAATTATATTTCTGCTAACAAGCTATTTGTGGCAGTGGAAATTGAATTTGATGGTTTCCTATCCGGCAGGAATTATAGGAATTATCTTTTTAATACTGGGAAGAAATGCAGATCCCTTACGTCGGTTGAACAGAGGATCTTTGATCGTCCACCTCATAGGTGTGCTATGGGTCATTACACTTGTTGTGGTGCTGACCTATAAAAATTTAAGAAGTTAGAGAGTAATCTTAACTGGAAGCAGCAGCAACATCTACAATCAGCTTTACTGTTTTTGTAAAACCATCCACTGTCGCGGGCTTTGTTAAAAACTGATCAGCACCCAGCTCTATGCATAAATCCCTTTCAGTTTGAGAAGAGGCGGTTGTAAGAACTGCCACGGGAATGCCCTTGAATTTGTCCGAAGATTTTAAAAGTTTGAGAACCTCCCGGCCGTGGAGCTTGGGAATGTTAAGATCCAGGAGAATAATATTGGGGAAATTTTTACACACTTCGAGGTAAGGGAGGACTGTGTTTCCTTCTCCTAAAACATGCAAATTATATTGAATATTCGCGTTTTTCAGAGCTTCCTGAAGTAATTCCACGTCATCCGGATCGTCTTCGATAAGAAGGATTGATAATTGATTCATAGGCCTCCAAAGATAAAAACAAATTCCCCTAATGCTCATCAAGACCCTAAAAAAGGAAGAGAAGAAAACTGCACTGAATTTAAACCGGTACGTGATAGGAATCGGCGCGTCAGCGGGTGGATTAGAAGCAATTCACGATCTGTTCGACTACATGCCCAAGAATACCGGATTTTCATTTGTCGTCATTCAACACCTGTCTCCTGACTATAAAAGTCTGATGGCTGAATTGCTATCTCGTCATACACAGATGAAAGTATATGAGGCGGAGGATGCAATGGAAGTAGAGCCTGACTGTATTTATGTCATTCCCAGCAAAAAGTTAATGACGATCAAGCAGGGACGCATCAAGTTGGTAGAAAAAATAAAAGATAAGCTTCCGAATAACGCTATCGATGTATTCCTTGAATCCCTCGCAAAAGAATGTAAGTCGAATGCCATAGGAATTATTTTATCCGGCACAGGTACGGATGGAAGCAAGGGAATCAAAGAGATAAAGAAAGAGGGAGGAATTGTGATTGTTCAGGATCCTCTCACTGCAAGTTTTGATGGAATGCCGCTTAGTGCAGTGGACACAGGCTGTGCAGATCTCATCCTTCCCCCGGAGATCATTGGAGAAGAGATCGCAAATTATCTTAACGAACTTCCCCTGATCAAATCTTTTTATCCTTTTGGTAAAAAAGATGAGGAAACTCTTCGGGAGATACTTGATTTGCTCAATCGGGTTACGAGAAGAGATTTTACTCACTATAAAAGACCTACTCTCTTCAGGCGTCTGGCCAAGAGAATGTCAGAAGTAGGAATCAAGTCTATCAATGATTATAAAAATCATCTTGTCTCTGATGAAGAAGAGGTCAAGAACCTTAGTAAAGAATTTCTCATCAATGTTACCAAGTTCTTCCGCGATGCAGAGGCATTTGAAGTACTGAGAACGGAAGTCATACCAAGAATTATTGATGAACATAAGAAGGAAGAAGCTATAAAAGTCTGGGTGGTGGCCTGTAGTACGGGTGAGGAGGCATATTCCATTGCCATGCTTTTCCTTGAATATTTTGAGAACCATAACATTGAGCCCAAAAATTTAAAAGTATTTGCAACCGACATTGATACTGATGCTCTGGAAGTCGCATCCAGGGGCGTGTACAGTGATGCAATTGCCAAAGATGTTTCTCAAAGTCGCCTTCAGAAGTATTTTGTACAAGAGGGAAATAGATTCCGGGTAACCGCAGATATCAGAAAGCATGTTGTTTTTGCCAATCATGACATTCTGAAAGATCCTCCTTTCAGTCACTTGAATCTGATCACATGCCGCAACATGTTTATCTATGTTAATCCCACCCTGCAGCAGAAAATATTAAGAAAGTTTCATTTTGCTCTTGGCTCGAACAGCTTTCTTATGATGGGCCCCAGTGAGAACATCGACATTATCAAGGACTACATGCAGGAGATCAACCGTAAATGGAAGATCTACCGGTGTACCATAAAGGCGAAGGTGATCGAGAATGATACGCTCATCATGCCGTTGGATAAAAACATGGTTTATCCAAATGGTAAGTCGAACTACAGGAACCTCAACAACAATCTTGCGGAAATATTTAAGGATACTCTTCTTGAATCAAACAAAATTGCTGCGCTGTTTATTGATAAAGACTTTACCCTTAAGCAGGCGATTGGTGCATACAAGAGCTTTATCCAATTCCCTGACAATGCTTTTAATTTCAATTTGCTTAAGATGGTATCCGGTGATCTCTCCGTAGCACTGGGTGTGGCAGTAAGGAAAGCCATTGTTCAAAATGAAAAGATTGTAATGAATGGTGTGCAGCTGCATGAATCCGGCTCCATCCGTCGGGTGAGTGTTTTAGTAAAGCCTTATCTCAACTCGAATGAGTATCAGCAAGCATTTTTATGCGTTGTGCTGGAGGAGGAAGAGCCAGCTTCCAAATCTGCAAGAACGAAAACCAATTCGTCGCCGGTAACATCAGACGCCATTCTGGAGATCGAACAGGAGTTGAAAGAAACCCGTGAAAATCTTCAGGCAGTCATCGAAGAGATGGAAACTGCCAACGAAGAACTGCAGTCCAGCGCGGAGGAACTGACTTCAACGAATGAAGAACTTCAAAGCACAAATGAAGAGTTACAGTCTCTTAATGAAGAACTGCATACGGTAAGCGGAGAGCACCAGCTCAAGATCAAGGAACTGCATGAACTTAACGATGACCTGAATAACTATTTCAATAATTCAAGCATTGGTCATATTGTTGTTGATGACAAGCTTATCATCCGCAAGTTTAGTCCTTCGGCTACCACGATGATCAACCTGATTGGTTCAGACATTGGAAGATCTATCGTACACATCACAACTAACATCAAAGACTTCAATCTTGTGGATGCTATAAAAAGAGTGATCAAGACGGACGTGCCATTTGATAAGGAAATCATGCTTCAGGAGCACAAATATTATCTGATGCGCATTGCTCCGTATGTTAAACGGGATCAGGTGTCAGAAGGTGTTGTTATCAACATCACCGATATTTCTGAATCGAAAAGACTTTCCAGCATTGTGGATGGGATCTTTGTAACATCCAATAGCGGGATTACGGCACAGAAAACGATGCGGGATAAGGATAACAAGATCATCGATTTTCAATACCTGGCTGCCAATGTTGCTGCGGAACAGTTTTTCGGAATGTCACGATTTGATATCCCTGGAAAAAGTTTCCTTAAAATATTCCCCCATCATGCTTCGGAGTTATTTGAAAGATTAAAGGAAGTGGTGGAAACCGGTGTGGAGGAGAATGATGAGTTTCATCATGAATCAACAGGGCGTTGGTATAAGCTGAATGCTGCCAAGATGCTCGATGGTCTTGTCATCACGCATACCGATATCACTGAACAAAAACAGGCTTCAGAAATTATCGCTCACAATTACGAAGAGCTTGAAAGTACTTCGCGACAGCTGAAAGATTCCAATACGCAGCTGGAGCGATCCAATCTTGACCTGCTGCAGTTTGCATCTGTGGCGTCACACGATCTGAAAGAACCTTTGCGAAAGGTTCAGGCTTTTGGAAACATTCTCCGATCCCGCATTCTGCCAAAACTTGATCCGGAAGAAACAAATTATTTTGACAGGATGATCAACGCATCCGGCAGAATGCAAACGTTGATTGAAGACGTATTGTCGCTGTCTAAGTTATCTGACAATAGTGCAAAGAAGGCGAGTGTAGACATCGCAGAAGTTACAAAGGCTATTCTTGATGATCTTGAAATAATGATTCGGGATAAAAATGCCAGTGTTGAAGTAGGTCCACTGCCGGTAGTTCAGGCGGTACGCTGGCAGATGCAGCAACTGTTTCAGAATCTTATAAGCAATGCCTTAAAATTCAGCAGCACAGATTCCAAAAAACCGAGGATCGAGATCAAAGAAGTGCCGGTAACGGAAGAGGACGAAAATATTCTGGGTATTTCTAAAAAGGAGATGGTCTGTATCTGTGTCAGGGATAATGGTATCGGCTTTGAAGAAGAGTACAGCGACAAGATCTTTGGATTATTTCAACGGCTACATGGACGCAAGTATGAGGGTACCGGTATAGGTCTTGCCATCGCGAAGAAGATCGTTGAAAACCATAATGGTTTCATCAGAGTTACTTCGGAACTGGAGAAAGGCGCAAGGTTCTTTGTTTACTTACCGGCAAAATAAACCTTACCACTCAAAATAGCGATTGTATTTTGATCGGGTAGTGATACCGACAGGGCCATCGTGAATGCCGCCTATATTTCCCATGTCCTCCACCAGGACTTCAATCGTATTAACGCCTCCTTTTTTCAGAAGATCAGGAGGTATGAGGTACACTCTTCGTTTATCAAACGATCCACTCTCACCATAAGGTCTGTGATCATTGGTGGTTCCAATGAATACACCATTGAAGTATGTTTTATCAAAGTCATCGATCTTGCCCAGAATCAGAACCAGCGGTTCGTCAGGAAGAACAGCAGGAAGTGTAAAAGTTTTTTTATACCAGGCGAAACCATCATAGCGTGCATAGCCCTGCTGATCCCATTCCTGCGGAACCATCAGCTTGTCCCAGGTAGCATCTTTCTTTATCGGCTCGCCGGAAGGGCTTGTTGCAAAAGACCAGATTCCCTGAAGATCTACCAGCAAAGACTTAGTGCTCTCTCCTCGGAAGATGCCAATGTCACCTTCAATGATCCCGCCGCCGTGGACCACATCGAAAATGCGGATGGCGATCACGTTTTCTCCATTGAAGTTGATGGCGTCTGAAGGCAATACGTATTTCCGTTCGGTGTTATAAGCAGTTTTGAATTTCGGAGGCATGGATCCTGAGAATCCTACAAGCTTTCCATTCAGATAGACTTCATCGCAATCATCGATGAACCCAAGACCTAAATAATAGTTGTCAGCCTTGTCGAGCTTTCTGCCGTCAAATTTTTTACGATACCATGCAAAGCCGTCGTAACCGTTGAATCCTTCTTCTTCCCAAGGGGATGGAACATGAATGGTTCCCCATTTGGAATCATCAAAGTCGGCAACCGACCAGAATGATTTATCATCAACGTGAAATTTCCATTCGCCTTCCAGATTGATCACCTGGGAATGCGACTGGTTTGAGATAAAGATTAAACCGAGAAAAAGGGATCCGAGAAACTTCACGCTTAGAAATTTAAATAAAAGTACAAATGTTTGAAGAAAGGTGAATGATGACCAAACCATCCACCCTCTTCAAACTAACACAGCTAGTTTAAACCCAAACTAGTGTTGGAGGCAACCAATTGATGGTTATAAGTTGTTTTTTCCAAAAGGGGAACAAAGCCTTTTCCGTCGTTGGATTCCACCAGACGATAGGTTACAGAAAGATCTTCTGAGCTCACTTCAACCCAGAGGTCGCCGGGACTTGTTTTGCGAACATCATATTTCTTTGAGAAGCCATTCTGGAAAGTTCCGGACTTGATCTTATCAGTAACGATCGGTCCGTCAGCGTTGAAGAATTTAACTTCTACTGCTTCGTTGTTATTATAAGCGTACAATACTTTCAGAATTCCTTTTTGTACGGTAGGAAGAATTTTAATGGCTGGTTCATCAATTGTTTGTGCAAACGTATTGATGATTGGTGAGCTAAGGATGATGAACAATCCTGCGGTGATAATTGCTTTTGCTTTCATGGCATTTGTGTTTTTAAAACTGTAATAATGTTTACAGTTCAAATAACGCGAAGCCCTTAACCTAAGATGTCATGCATGAGTAAAGGTTTGTAACAAGATGTCATAAGAAAAAGAGAAGACAGATTATTGAAAAGGAGAGTGAATGGAGAGAAGATGATTGTGTTTTGGTTAAATAATTTATCCAGGCCTTTCTGCCGTCCTGTCATCACCTCCTTAAATCTTGAGGCTCATATTTGGTCGGGTAACTGAATCTTAAAGAATCCTCCCATTGAGTCAGAAAGTGGCTTTTTGAGACCTTAAGCCCATCTTTTCCAGTGCTTCGCCTGTCTTTTCCCAATCTCTTCCCGGAGTCTTATCGGATAAAAGAGGGGGGTGACCGTGGAGTGACCGTGGGGTGACCGTGGGTCGACCGTGCTTTTGACTGATTTTCTTTGAATTGATGCTGGAAACGGTGGTGCACGCTCAAAAAAGTGTGCAACTGAGCAAATTATTAGGTTTTTAACTTTTCTAATTTGCTCTTATAATGAGATCGGGATGTCAAAATGTCCCGTTACTATTCTATAGTGATGAGGCATAACGAAAAAGAATATTGGCTGGTTCGATAAAGTAAAAAGAAGTTTTAGGATCAGATCACCATCTTATAACCTTCGCCATGAACGGTAAGAATGATCCTTGGCGCATTCGGATTGGCTTCCACTTTTTGCCGAAGTCTCACGATAAAATTATCTACAGTACGTGTTGAGATCTGTTCTTCATAACCCCAAACGTTTTCCAGAAGATCGTAACGACTTACTACACGATTTCGGTTCGCATGAAGATAGGAGAGGATCTCGAATTCCTTGTGAGATAATTTTACTTCTTCATCGTTCTCTTTTGATTGGAAAGCGGCGAAGTCAAGTTTCAATCTTCCGATCTCAATGATGACCTGCTCTTTACCAATGATATCTTTGCTTCTTCTTAAGATCGCTTTGACTCTTGCCAGCAGCTCGCGAACGCTGAACGGCTTCGTGATATAATCATCAGCACCTAATTCGAGCCCAATGATCTTATCGATCTCTTCACCTTTTGCAGTCAATAATATAATTGGCGTATGTATGCCTGCTGTTCGTGCTGATTTGCAAACATCGAAACCCGATATCTTCGGCAGCATCACATCGAGCAAAACAAGATCGTATTGTCCTGTCTTCAGTTTTCTAAGACCTGTTTCTCCGTCGCCGGCAAGTTCCACCGCATAGCCTTCAAGCTCAAGATTATCCTTTAAGCCTAATTGCATCGCCGGTTCGTCTTCAATGATCAGTATGCTTGCCATGTTATTACGATTTTGTTTCTAACGGAAAGTATGCCGTGAATGACGAGCCTTTCCCTGATTTGCTGGATACTGTAATTCTTCCTTTCTGCGCTTCCATCAGTTGCTTCACCAATGAAAGTCCCAGTCCTGTGCCTTTACTCTTTGCCAGATCGCCACTGGATACGCGATAGAACTTATTGAAGATAAGCTTCTGGTCCTGGCTGCTGATCCCAACACCATAGTCTTTTACGGTTACGAAGCCTTCATTATTCTCTGAGCCTGTCTCTATCTCGATGCGTTTCTTATCACTACTATATTTAATTGCATTGTCCAGCAGATTGATCAGCACTTCTATTAAAGCTTCTTTATCTGCCAGCACACGGATATCACCACTTTCCTTAAAGGTGTATTCAAAGCCTTTATTGGTGAGATGAAAGTCATACGTGTTAAGAACATCTTTTATTTCAGTTCCAAGCACCAGCACTTCGGGGTGCAGTGTTTTCTTATTCGCTTCCGTCTGACTGAAATTCAGGATCTTGTTGACAATGGACGAAAGCCTGTGCGTTTCCTTGCTGATGATGCCGTAATACTCTTTCTTTTTTTCTTCTGTGGGGACCCGGCCCATCTCAAGTGTTTCTGCAAACATGCTGATCAGCGCAAGCGGAGTGCGTATCTCGTGTGAAACGTTTGAAACAAAATCTGCCTTGTTCTGGGCAAGCTGCACTTCCTTCTTTACGTTTCTGAAAACGAGGAAGACGGCAATGATCAGGATCACATCCAATGACAGGAGCATGATAATGTTGTTGCTGGTTCTTTCATTGATCAGCACCTGTAATGAGGATCCTTTCGTGCGGATGCCAATAGCATAGTCGGGAAAGAGCCAGAAATTCTTGGTGAGTCCTTCCATTTTTGCCGAGACACTGTCGGCTGAAAGTGTTGAATAGATGGGTGGTTTATGCCTGCTGTCAAATACCGAAAGGATAAACTGATCTTTGGCAATCTTCTGAAGGCGTGGCCCGACGAGGTCCTGAATGAACACTCCCGGATTAAGGAGTAGTCCCACAACACGGAACCCGTTCTTATTCTCAATAACAAAGATCATGCATTGCAGATCCTCCGTATCGCTCCAGGAATGCGGAAGTGCTACAATTTTTTGAAACCCACTCATCTTGTACTGCTTCAGCTCCTGGATAAGTTTGGTCCCGCCGGCAAGTGCTGACCTGATTTTGTCTTTATAGAGATCCTCAATAGAATCTGAGGAGGAGTATATTTTTTGCACCGGCAGATGATCTAATGTATCGCTTATGAATGCGCAAACAAGAGATGGATTGAGGGAAAGAAGCGCGTTGATCTTGGGGGGAATGGAATCGGAGCTCACCACGTCTTCCATAGTCGTTTCGATCCGGGTGCTCCAGCTGTTTAATATGTCGTCTGAGTATTGATTGACAGAGAAAAGGATTGCTTCCAGTTGCTTGTTGTAAATCTCCTCGATCATCTTCTCGTCCTTACTGAGCGAAGAGATCTCGTAAACTGAGAAGAACAATGCCGGCAGAAGAAATACCAGGGCAAGTATAAGGCCGATCTTACGGGTTGATTGCATCCTGATGGAAATTTAAGCTATTGAGTCCGTAATGATCTAAGTCTGGTGTGGTCTTACGATTATTCCACACAGTTGTTCCGGATAGGAGTCAAAATTAGCTTAATAAGTCCAAAGGGAATTGTAAAATATTGTCACAAAAAAACCCTGCTACTGTAAAGCGGCAGGGTTTAATGAGAGTTTAAATATCTTAATTAGAATCCGAAGGAAATTCCTGCGGTGATAGCAATGGAATTGTTATTGATTACGCCCGCTGGCTTTGTAAGATCTGAGAAGCCATGAGTATAGCGTGCATCAATGATGAAATAAGTTTCTGAAGCAATCAGGAAATTGAGTCCAGCACCACCGGTAATTCCAAGGTCAAAGCTGTTGTAAACAGAATCCCAGTTCTCCTGACTTACACGATCACCTGTTCCAACCTTATTGGTAACGCCAGTCAGGAAATTGAATGATGGTCCAAGAAAAATGTTAGGACGGAAGTTTCCTTCTTTGATCAGGAAATAACGACCAATGATCGGCACTTCAATATAATTTAAAGTTTGCTTGAGATCCAGATCAGGAACATAAGCACCTTTCTGATAGTAGAGAACTTTACCTGTTATACCGAACGTATTTTTAATACTATAGGTAAGGAATAGTCCACCCACTGCTCCTGATTTTAGATCATTGCTGCCTGCGTCACCACCATATTTGGAAAGGCTTAGCCCTACTTCAGGACCGACACTCCAGGTCTTCTCCTGAGCCTTAGCTGAAATACCTGCCAATAAAATACAGGAGAGTATGAGTGTTTTTAGAATTGAATTTTTCATGTCTGTGTGTGTTTTTTTCAGGTTGACATAAAAAATTACGCCCTTCCCGGAAGGCATTTGTAATGGTTTTCAATGATAGAGAAAGCGTGGATTGGGTAGTAAAATCCACGTCCTGAAGCATACGGTTTACCTGACATTACTTATTCTGGCATTGCACACTCCCATCAAAAAATGCTACTTGCGTCCCTTATCTATGGAAGATCTCTTATCCGCCGCTGCCAGGTTTGTCAACACTACCTCAGGACATATTTTCCTTACAGGAAAAGCCGGCACCGGAAAAACCACTTTCCTGAAGAATCTTAGTAAGCTTACTCATAAGTCACTTATTATAGTAGCACCTACCGGTATTGCTGCATTGAATGCAGGGGGTGTTACGATTCATTCACAGTTCTTATTGCCACCCATGACCTTTCTGCCTGATCGTTCTTTGGCGGAGAGCATTACAGAAGATGGAAGATTCATGAATCAGAATACGCTGGCAAGAAAACATCCCTTGAACAGTGCGCGACGACAAGTGCTTCGCTCCATTGATCTGCTGGTGATCGATGAGGTAAGTATGCTTCGTGCCGACCTGTTGGACGCGATCGATTACCGTATGCGTGCAGCGCGTGGGAACTTTAAGCAAAGCTTTGGTGGCATTCAGGTATTGTTCATTGGTGATCTGTATCAGCTTCCTCCGGTTGTGAAGAATGATCAATGGGAAACATTGAGTCGTTATTACAGAAGTCCGTGGTTCTATGAAGCGAAAGCGCTTGAAGAAGATACACCTGTTTATATTGAACTGGATAAGATTTTCCGTCAGAGCGACCCGACCTTCATCACTATATTGAATAATCTCCGTAACAACATTACCACTCCGGAAGATATTGCGGTGCTCAATCAGCATTACAAGACGCCTGAAGAGATCAGTAAGCTCAGAGAGATCATCACGTTGACGACTCATAATTATAAAGCGGACGAGTTAAATCAGAAAGAGTTAAGGGCATTGGATAGTGCCTCACATTTTTTTGGGGCAAGCATAGAGGATGAATTCCCTGAAAGCATGTACCCGGTGCCTTTAAGCATTGAACTGAAAATTGGTACACAGATCATGTTCGTGCGAAACGACAATGAAAGTAAAATGTATTTCAATGGGAAGCTCGCCACGGTTATTGAAATCGATGGTGATAAGGTCTTTGTTGAAATGGCGGGGAACCATACACGGTTTCAGCTGAAGCGTGAGCGGTGGGAGAACAAGAAGTATAAAGTAAATGATGATGCCCAGGATCTTCAGGAAGATGTCATCGGCGCTTTTGAACAATACCCGGTACGGCTTGCGTGGGCGATTACGGTTCACAAAAGCCAGGGGTTGACATTTGACAAAGCGATCATCGATGTAGGCCAGGCTTTCGCAGATGGTCAGGTCTATGTAGCGTTGTCGCGGTTGCGATCACTTGAAGGCCTTGTCCTGAGAACGCGCATTCAATCTTCTGTCATCAGTACCGATAAGCAGATCGTCGCGTTTGTTCAAAGCAATCATCGCCCTCATCAATTAAGTGAGGAAATGAAAGTGAGGCAGGAACGTTTTGTGCGGCAGGTGATCTATAGAACTTTCGATTTTAGTGATCTGATCAAGGATATAAAGTATGTGCAGAAAGATCATGATGAGGCAGGATTTGAAGAGGGAACGATGAAGCCGGCGCTTTCACAGATTATTGCGGCGTTGGAAGTAGAGCAAGGCAATACAGAAAGATTCCGGAATCAACTGACAGACTTGCTCAATGCAAAGGATCTTCCTGCGTTGATAGAAAGGATTAAAAAAGGAAGCGCCTACTACAGGGCTTTGCTTTTTCAGAATATTAAAACGTTGCTTCATCATCTTGAGGTTGTGAAACTTGGGAAGCGCGTAAAAACATATACAACACAACTGACCGACCTTGACCAGGTATTGAGTAAGAAGCTGGAGGAAATAGACAAGGCGGCTTCGTTGACGGAAGCTATCTTGAACAGTCATGAGAAATTTGATTTTAATGAGCTGGCACTGAAGAGAGGGGAGGAGCGCACAATATTATTAAGTGAGATCAGGAGCCTGGCAGATGCGGAGGTTCCTGCAGGTAAGAAGAAGAAGAAAGCAAGAAAGCCAAAAGCAAAAGATGAGAAGCGCAGCACGTTTGAGATCACACTTGATCTTATGAATAGCGGCATGACAGTGGAACAGATTGCGCAGGAGCGCGGACTTGTTGTTTCCACCATTGAAACTCATCTGGCCAAAGGGGTAGCAGAAGGAACGGTAAGTATCTTCAAATTCATGACAGAAGAGACTGTGATGAAAATTGTTGCTGCCCAGCGTGAATTGCCGGAAGGTTCTACCTCAAAAGATCTTTATGAAAAGCTGAAAGGTAAATTTGGCTATGGTCAGTTGAGAGCCGTCATGGCGTACGCAAAGACGATTGAGTGATGGTGGTTTCTTAATAAATAGCTCATTTTAAATACTTCTCCGGTTAACCCAATAAAGTGTAGTCATCGAAAGTTACCGTTAAAGGAATGCTCTTTGCGGTCATAAAATCTTAAACGACTGATTTGATCATCGTTGCTACTTTTCAGCATAATTCAACATTCAGTCATGCTTGAAGATTTTGATTTCCTGATAGGTCAATGGAAGGTTGTGAACACCCGTCTTAAGAACTGGTTGTGTGATTGCAATGACTGGATAAGCTTTGAGTCGCACCACACTGAAGTAAAGAGAAATGCCGGGGTTGGAAATATTGCGATGCATCGGTATATAGAGGGAAACTCTCTGTGCGAGCGAAGCGTGGTTCGTGAGTTTGATTTCAACAATCAGTTCTGGAAGATCGATCGCATGGATTCGATGTCTGCATTAGCGATGCCTGCGTTAAAGGGCACATTCTGGAGAAACAAAGGTTCCTTTTTATCTCAGGGCATCTTTGATAATAGAGAAGTGCTGGTGTGGGTTGAGTGGACAGAGATATGCAAGAACTTTGCTTACTGGGAGCAATCATTTTCAACCGACAATGGAAGAACGTGGGAGCTCAACTGGATGATGGAATTCTACAGGGTGAAGTAGAAAAGGTCTTGTAAAATAAGGTATTTTTATGACTGGACTTAAGAGAGATTCATGCTTCGCAGTTATCTGACCATCGCTTTCCGGAACCTCGTTCGAAATTCATTTTATTCTGTTATCAATATCGGTGGACTTGCGGCGGGAATCGCTTGCAGTATTCTCATCATGCTGTGGGTGTATGATGAACTTTCTTTTGACTCCTTTCACAAAAATTCAGATCGGTTATCACAGACATGGCTTCATGCGCAGTTCAGCGATAAGATTAATTCATACCGTTCCGTTCCACTTCCTGTTTATGAATATTTAAAAACTGCTGATGCGCGCATTAAGAATACGGCGGTAACCGATTGGGGAGGACCTCATCTTCTTTTATCAGGAGACACCCGTGTCAACAAGCAAGGGTTCTATGTCAGTCCGGAATTCCTGGAGATGTTTCAGTTTCCATTGAGTAAGGGAGAAGCTTCCAGTGTGCTGGATGATATTTCCTCCATTGTGATTTCTGAGTCTCTTGCCAAAGCTATGTTTGGCGACAAGGATCCTGTTAATCAACTGATCCGGGTTGATAATAAAACAGATTTTAAAGTAACGGGAGTATTAAAAGATATTCCATCCAATTCTTCTTTCAGATTTGATTTTTTATTGCCCTGGGCAGTGAATGCGCAGCAGGGATGGATCAAGAATTCCCTGACACAGTGGGACAATGAATCGTTCCAGGTGTTTGTCGAGCTTCAACCGGGAGCGGATAGAAAAGAAGTTGAAGCAGGCATTGCCAATCTGATTCATGAAAAGGTTCCTGAGAACATCAGAACACTGTTCCTTCATCCCTTAGAGGACTGGAGATTGAAATCAACTTATAAAGATGGAGTATTGATTGGCGGGATGTATGACTATGTCAAGCTGTTTTCGGCGATCGCTGTTTTCATTCTTGTCATTGCCTGCATCAATTTTATGAATCTTGCTACTGCACGCAGTGAACGACGGGCGAGAGAAGTAGGAGTTCGTAAGGCGGTAGGATCCAGGCGCTCTGAACTGATCAGTCAGTTTCTGGGTGAATCCTTTATCATCTCCGCCTTTGCGTTTTTTATTGCACTGCTGGTGGTGCAGATGATCCTTCCTTTATATAATGACCTCGTGCAAAAAGAACTTTCCATTCAATATTCTTCACCGTGGGTGTGGATGATAGCAGCAACGTTTATCATTTTCACAAGTCTTTTCGCGGGCAGCTATCCTGCATTTTATCTTTCGTCTTTTAATCCTGTCAATGTATTGAAAGGCAAGCTGCACCTGGGCACAAGAGGTGTGGCACCGAGAAAGATTCTTGTCTCTCTTCAGTTCTTCTTTTCGATCCTGCTGATTGGCGCTACGTTTGTCATCTATCAGCAGATAAATTTTGTCAAGAGCAGAGACGTAGGTTACGATAAGGAGAATCTTATCATGGTCTCTTCAAATGAGGAGCTGGCAAAGAACTATAAATCTCTGAGGCAGGAATTGCTGAGCTCCGGATTGGTAAAGTCGATGACCACATCGAGCAGTCCCATCACAGAAATTTATGGAAACAATACATTAGGATGGGCCGGTAAACCGGAGTCACAATCTGTTTTATTCAGTCGTGTCAGCACAGAGTATGATTACACAAAGACGATGGGAATCAAAGTCCTGGAAGGGCGTGACTTCTCACAGGATTTCAAGAGTGATACCAGTGCAATGATCCTGAACCAGGCGGCCCTGGATGTCATGGGAATTCAAAATCCTATTGGCGAGCAGATCGATCTTTGGGGAAAGAAGTGGCATGTAGTTGGTATCGTGGATAATCCATTGATGACCTCTCCTTTCCGGGAAGTGCAGCCTGGATTTTTCCTGCTGGATCCTGACTGGCTGGAAATTATTACGATGCGGTTGGAAGCAAGTAATGATCGTACGGCATCGATGAAACAATTAGAGAACATTTATAAAAAGTATAATCCGTCCTACCCGTTTGAGTACAAGTTTGTAGATGATGAGTACGACCGGAAATTTGCATCCATTGAGATGATCGGTACGCTCTCCAATCTTTTCGCTGTCCTGGCAATTTTTATTACCTGCCTGGGACTGTATGGTCTGGCGGCTTTTACGGCTGAGCAACGCATTAAGGAAATAGGGATCCGCAAAGTGATGGGAGCGAGCACCGGCAGCATTGTGTCATTGCTGTCGAAAGACTTTGCTTATCTCGTACTGATTGGATTTTCTTTTGCGGCACCGCTGGCATGGTGGGGATTGAATAATTTCCTGGAGCGATATGACTATCGGATCTCATTGACGTGGTGGGTGATTCCACTAGCCGGGGCTATCGCGTTAGTGCTGGTCCTTATTATTGTGAGCACTCAGGCTTTCCGTGCTTCGCAGGCAAATCCTTCTGATTCTTTGAGGAGTGAGTAGGATTTTTTAAGCCAGTCGATCTTTAGTAGTTGTAATAAAAGTGCCTCTTTTGGGCTCTGTCACTTCTTTTTCTCTGCATTAATCCTACAAAACTGAAACATATCTATTAGTTTCACGTTTGCAGAACTAATTCACATTTATGAAAGGAAATTACCTGGGCGAACTGGAAGAACTGGTGCTGTTGCATGTTGGTATTTTATACCCTGAAGCATACGGCGTAGCAGTCATGGATGAAATAGAAAAGCAAGCGGGAAGAAGTCTGAACATCAGTGCCGTTCATTCTGTGCTGACTCGTCTTGAAGAGAAGGGATTCCTGAAATCGAAGATGAGTGATCCGACAGAAGAAAGAGGAGGACGCCGTAAGCGCATCTTCTTACTAACCGCCGCCGGAAAGCGTGCGCTGGAAGAAGCAAATGAGATGCGCAACCAGCTGTTCAATCAGATTCCAAAGATGGCATTACAATTCAGCTATTTGAAATAATGAATCCTCCACGCTGGGCCGATCGTTTTTTGCAATGGTATTGTCACCCGGATCTGCTGGAACAAATCCAGGGAGACGTATATGAATTATTTTATCGCTCAGCAAAGAAGAATAAGACATGGGCAAAGATCTCTTTCATCTGGAATGTTGTCAGGTTTTTCAGACTAAAGAACATACGGCCTGTGAAGAATAATTATCAAAACAATCTATTCGGTGCCATGATCAAAAATATGCTGCTCATCTCTGTCCGCAATTTTGTGCGACAGCCAGGACACTCCTTATTAAATGTATTCGGACTTGCAACGGGTTTTACCTGCGCCTTCCTGATATTATTATGGGTTTCTCAGGAATATTCCTTTGACAGGTTTCATCCGGAAACTGAAAAGCTGTTTAAAGTCATCACACATGTTAACGGAAGCGGAACCATTCAGACATACGATGCAGCATCGGCAGGGATCAGTGTATCTACCGTTCCGGAAATAGAATCAGCGGCAATCGTTTCGAATGGTTCACGCTGGCCTCATGAGCTATGCTTCAGGGCAGAAGGTAAGGCCAACGAATGTGTTTATAAGAATGGTGTCTACGCGAATGAGTCCCTGTTTTCAATTTTCAACTTTCCAATCCTGGAGGGAGATCCTAATCCATTAAAAGGAAATACCAACATTGCCATCTCCGAAGATATGGCCATCGCTCTTTTCGGTGAAGCAAGCCCTGTGGGGAAAATGATCAAGATCGATGATTTCTGGGAAGTGACCATTGCTTCTGTTTTCAAAAACATTCCTTCCAACTCTTCTCTTCGTTTCGACTTTGCCATGCCTTTCTCCATTCTGAAAAAGCAATGGGGTGTGAATGATGATCAGCTTTCTGAAAACTTCTTTCCTGTGTATGTGAAGACGCATAAGGCGGTAAGCGCTGAGCTTCTGACTGAAAAATTAAATACTGCTGGTGTTCTAACAGAAGAACTAAGGGAACAGAAGATTGCTTACCAGGCCTATCCTCTCACTGACTGGCGCCTGAACAGCAAATTTGAGGAGGGCAAAAATTCTGGAGGACGGATAGAGTATGTTGTACTGTTCATTGTTATTGCTTCGCTTGTCGTTATCATGGCGGTCATCAATTTTGTAAATATGTCTACCGCCCGTGCAACGCTGCGGGCCAAGGAAATCGGAGTAAGAAAAGTTACGGGTGCAATGCGCAGTGCCATTGCGGCTCAGTTCATGGGCGAATCTTTCATGATCGTGCTGGTTGCCTTTTTATTATCAGGACTGATCACTCAGCTTGTTTTGCCTTTCTTCAATGCTCTGTTGTCAGAACCCATTCAGATAAGTTTGCTGACGGGATATATTCCTCTTTATTTATTTCTGTTTTTGATTTCAGTGGCACTCATTGCGGGAGTGTATCCGGCCATGGTGATGTCATCTTTTCAACCTGCCCGGATTCTGAAGAATCAATTTGGCAATACAACAGGTTCTCACCGACTGCGAAGTGTGCTGTTGGTGGTGCAACTCAGTGTATCTATCGGCATCATCATTTTTACAGGTGTACTCTACAAGCAGATCGGATTTATTTCTGAAAAGAATCTTGGCTTTGACAGGAGCAATACCATTCGTGTTGAGCCGACGATTCGGGTATTGAGGAAGATGGGCAGCTTTAAGGATGAGCTCAGTAAGGATCCTTCCATTGTTGGAATCGGTGCATCGCAATCCAATCCCCTTACTTTGGGTGGAGGCAATACCGGAGTGAGCTGGCCCGGAAAGCCGGACGGAACAAGAATATCCTTCAAGACGATGGGATGTAGTTATGATTTCCCAGAGGTTATTGGATTGAAAATCATTGAAGG
The DNA here is from genome assembly GCA_013141055.1 of Cyclobacteriaceae bacterium. Classification (NCBI taxonomy): domain Bacteria; kingdom Pseudomonadati; phylum Bacteroidota; class Cytophagia; order Cytophagales; family Cyclobacteriaceae; species Cyclobacteriaceae bacterium. Next base: position 2,879,669 of record JABFRS010000001.1, read on the forward strand.
AAGAAATTTTGAGGAGAAGACGAGTGATTCACTACGATCAGAAGTATTGATAACAGAAGAGTCTGCAAAGATCATGAATCTGGCGAATCCTATCGGACAGGAAATTTCAGTGGGGAATGCCAAGAGTGTGATCATTGGAATAGTCAATGATTTTCATACGGGATCACTGCATGAAAGCAGGGAGCCCGTCATTTTGTTTAGAGTAACTTATGATTACATCTCTGCGGTGTATATCAAGTATCAACCCGGTCAGGCAAAACGTGCATTTGAAGTAATTCAGAAAGCCTACAATAATGTTGAGCCGACATTTACCATGCGCTACTGGTTTCAGGATGATACTTTCCATGAGCTCTATCAGACAGAGATGATCGCATCGAGACTTGTGCTCCTGTTTACCATCGTCGTATTGATCATAGCAATCATTGGGATGGTCGGCCTTACCACATTTAATATTATGCGCAGAAATAAGGAGATCAGCATCCGCAGGGTGTTCGGCGCTTCGATCCGTCAGGTATTAGTGTTATTGTTCAATCAGTTTACAGGCGTATTGATCATTGCTTTACTGATTGCCGGTCCTGTTGCATGGTTGGCTGCGAACCGATGGCTTGAAGGATTTGCCTATCACACATCCATGCCATGGGAATTTTTCGCACTGACCTTTGTGGGTGTAGCTGCTTTAATAGCGCTGATCATCTGGATCCAGAGTCTGAAAACCATTTCAGCAAATCCTACTCAAACGTTAAGAAGCGAATAGCAATCAGGAAGGAAAGTCCGCACCAGTGGTAGTTGCTTCCCAGGTATCGAAATCCTTTTTAAGGACTTCGAGCTTATTACGCGCACCTTTCAATGCTGCAGCACCTAACAATAATCTCAAAGGTGGATGTTCTGTTTCAACAACTTTGACAATCGCCTGTGCAGCTCTTACTGGATCGCCAGGTTGCTGGCCGCTGTATCCACGGATCGTATTTTTATTTGCACCTGCAGAAGGAAGATAATCTTCAATGACAACAGGACTATTATTGGCTGATCGTCCTGCCCAATCTGTTCTGAATCCGCTGGGAGCAATGACCGTTACTTTAATTCCAAGGTGTGCAACTTCTTTTGATAATGATTCGGAGTAGCCATCCACTGCAAACTTGGTGGCGTTATAAAATCCTACTGCTGGAAATCCAACCAATCCTCCAATCGATGCGATGTTTAGAATATGACCACTGTGTTGAGCTCGCATGATCGGCAGCACTTCATTGGTGATTCTTGCAAGGCCGAAGAAGTTGATCTCAAACATTCTTCTTACCTCTGCCTCTTCGCTTTCTTCAATCGCTCCGAAGTAGCCAATGCCGGCATTGTTCACCAATACATCGATTCTTCCGAACTTTTGTTTTGTCAGCGCTACCGCTGAAGTAATTTCTTCAGCCTTTGTAACATCGAGCTTTAACGAAAGGGAAGTTTGAGGGTAATCTTTAATAATATCCTCGATGTCTTTTGGATTGCGGGCGGCAACACCTGCCTTGTAACCTGATTTGAGTACGAGTTTAGCCAATTCGCGGCCGAAACCCGTTGAGCAGCCTGTTATGAGCCATACCTTATCCATAAGCCTGTTTTTTAGAATTCAGATATCAATACAAAGGATTTCAGTTTTTTGTTCACCAATATTTTATAATTATATTTTCCCTTTCTAAAATTCTGCCTCTAATTCTCCGTTAAATCCCACATGCTGTTACGTCTCTCTTTGTATTGGTTGAGTCATATCGTGATCCGCTGGCAATTGCTCCTAACCCTTCTGGTGCTTTGGCTGGGTGGCATGTGGCTCAAAGCCAATTATGGTCAGGACGATTCCAATATGTGGATCGTTATGTATCAGTTTGTCCGTATCATCCAGTGGGCGATCGTCGGACTTTTTTCCATCAGCCTTTTGACGGCCCTTACTACCTGGGGACTCTTTATATATAATGTCAGGCAGAAGAAGATCAGTGTGCAGGTTCAATTCGGAGACGGTCAACAGGCAGAGGCGGGATATGCAATGCTGGTGATTTCCTTAACCGGAACAGTGATCCGTCCATTACTTGGAACGATTCGCGGTCGACTGGTATTTGCCGGAAAGAAATTATCAGAAGTGATTCTTCTGGATACCGATGTTTTCAAGAAGAGAGGATTCCTTCGTCATGCTATTAAGGGAACGGGCAGGACACTTCTTCATGATCGTGGAATTTATGATGTTGAAAAGGTTCATATCCTGTTTTATGATATGTTCAGTCTGATCGCACTTCCCTGCAGTGTGCCATTCACACAGCAGCTTTACACATTGCCAAAGGAATTGAGGAAAGAGAGAGTGGATGCTCAGCCGAATTCTACGGAAGAACAAAAGCATAGAATTGAAATTCCACGCAGGGTAGAAGGAGAGTATATTAGTTATAAAGAGTTTGAATCAGGTGATAACATCCGCAGGATAGTATGGAAGATCTATGCGAAGAGCGGACAGCTTGTTGTAAGAATACCAGAAACGAAAGATCCTTATGCATCGCACCTTTATTTCTATGCAAGCTTCTATGAGGGATTTGATCTGAACGATGGAACCTTTGATACAGAATTGCTGAATGTCTATAAGGACAAAGTGAGAAATGTTTTTGAGGCTTTGCAAAAGAACGGTTATGATGTAAGGATCCCTCAGGATCAGGAGATAGCCAGGCTTTCCGGCATGAGTGATAAAAAGAATGAGTTGTTTCAGATCACCGCTGCTTCCTGGCAGAAAGGCAACTCACCGAATTCGTATGTGAATGTTAACAAGGCTGCGTTCGTCTGTCTTTCTGCATTGACGCCTGTATCAGAAATTGAAATGCTGATAAAGACCTTACCGATGAGTGTTCCGCTGGTGGTAGTAAGATTATCGGATGCGATTGCTTCTCCCTTTAAGATAGCAGTAAAAGATATTTTCTTCCGTCCGGAAAAGAATCCGGTAGATAAGCTTCGTAAACCGTGGTTTGTTTCTCCTTTGCGACAACGCATTCTCAAAAATGAAAATGAAATTGAAAGGGTTTTGAAGTCACGCGGAAATGCGTGGCTGGTACGATCCATTGATGTAACAGAATGATACAGGTAAGTATGCGAGATAGATTTGTGCAGTTATTGATACGATGGATTTTTATTGTCCTCCCGACGGCGGTCATCGGGTACATCACTCTTGTCTATGTAAATTTTTCATACACCGCCCTCACTTCAAATATTCTTACACAGTCCATTTATTTTGGAACCGGTCTCCTGATTGCTTACTCACTTTACTTTTTCAGGATCCGCTGGCTGGTCACCTTTATCTTATTGTGGTTTGCATATTGGCTCATTGGTAAGATCATTGTCAAGCTTCCTGGAGAGTTTGATGTGTTTTATGCAACGGCGCGGTTTCAATTGTATTCAGCGCTCTTCATTCTTGGATGGATCTTCGGATTTCTCCTGGTTCGTGTAAAGTTCTCATACATTATTCTTTTTGGAATACTGGGAGTATCTACCGTCGTGGCCATCTCAAACACGGTTGATGTCAGCATTTCCTACATTCTTTATCATTTGTTGCCAGTGGTGGTGTATGGTTTGTACATGCTTTTTGTTTCCCCTCTGCTGGTGTATGATGTTGAAATGGATTTGAAAAAGTCCGGCAGATTGGTTCTACGGTTTGCGCTGTTTTTAATATTAGTAATTCTCGCTTTTCTTTTTGTCGGAAATCTCCTGAGGGATGATCTCAAGGCAGTTGAGAAGGAGCTTGTTGACAGGGGCGCAAAATCGGATAAAGACGGAGACAAGAAGGAGAAAGATGGTGGTTATGATCAGCGCTATGGCCTGATGGATAAGCCTGGGGGCAAAGACGATGGCTTCAAATTAAAAGATACGATGAAGATCAGCTCTAAGATGAGCCAGTCCGATCAGTTGATGTTCTGCAGTCGCCTGAATAATTACTTTCCTGATGGCACACCGCAGCCTTTGTATTTTGTTTATCACTATCTGACAAAGTATGATCCTGCCAAGGAAAGCTTCATTCGTGATGCAAATGTTCCCTACCTCGATGAGTTTGATGCAGATCCATCGGAAGTGGCCATCTTTCACTCACGGCAGGATAGCTCAGTTATTAGAAATGCATTGGGTAAGAAGAACCGGAAGGTTGTTGAATCGGAAGTCTATCTTTCCTCCAACACATGGAAGCACGCTTTGCTTGCACCAGCAAGTGCTTTTTATATTCAATCGATACCTGTTGAGAAGGATTTCCAGAAGACATTTATATCTGCCTATAAAGTAAAGTCGTACGTATCTGAATTGAACAATGCATACTTCGTTTACAATCCTTCTGCCAATCCACAACTGGAATCTTTTCAGGAAGAGCGTTACAGTGAATTGAGAACGGTCAGAGATTATTCAAAGGTAGATCCGGAATTCTATAATTATTACATAGACATGCCGAAGGGTGTTATCTATGATTCCATCGCATTGCTGGCAAAGAAGATTACTGCGGGCATTGTCAATCCTGCCGACAAGGTGCTTGCCATCAGGGATCACTTTCTCGCCCGTGATAAAAATGGAAAAAGGATTTTCAGATACACACTCAAGCCCGGAACGCCGAGTGATCCAAACATTCCTAACACATCGATGCTGAATGATTTTCTCTTCAAAACACATGCAGGATATTGCACTTACTATGCAGGAGCTTCGTTGTTTTTACTCCGTTCGGTAGGAATACCTGCACGCTTCACCACAGGCTTTGCAACCATCAACAGAAGTGATAAGAATAAAGGATGGTATTGGTTTTATGCCAGTCAGGCGCATGCATGGACGCAAGTCTACTTTCCTGGATATGGATGGATGGACTTTGATATGACCATTGGTAATGAAGATCAGCAAAACGCACCGAAGCCTGATGGAACTCCACCTTTGCCGCCACCCGAACCCTGGCTGGTGTTGAATGCAAAAGCAGAATCGGTTGTTGGGGATAAATCAAAAAGAATGGATGCCACCTTCAGCAACATCATTTACTTTGATGAGAAGTATCAGTTGAACAAATCAGTCACACGTTCCATTGATGTTTCTGTATGTCGTGTGTTGTATGATAAAAAGGATACTACATTATCTGCGATAACAGCAGGAGATTCGTTGGTTATTGTTTCCTATAAAGACGAGGCGAAGGCTATTCCGAAACCAAGAAAGGGAGTGTCTATTGAGAATCAGGTTGATAATTTCCCTGCGCCAATTGTCGCTGATGAGATTCATATAAAGCCTAAACCAAAGAAAGAGAAGAAGGAGGATGTGAAGGGTGATCGCAAGAACGTGGAAGAGAAGGGAATGTCATGGAAAGAAATGTTATTGCTGGCGGGTAAAATTGCTGGAGGCGTGATCGTGTTTATTTTCCTTCTGCCACTGCTATATCTTATTTATCTGGTGATCAGGACTTCGTTAGCAAAAAATGATGCGACAAAGGCTGATGCTATTTATCAGACTGCATTGTATCAATTCCATATGGCGGGAGCTGAAAGGATTGCTCAAACGCCTTTGGATTATGCCCGAACGAAAGTGGATCCTGTATTTAATACGAGCTTCTATACCTTTATGACGGTCTATCTCCGGTTGAAATATGGAAGGGGCACTTTACGTGAGGGAGATGCCGAGATCATTCATCAGTTTGGCAATAGTAAAGCTTCTGCAATTCGCAAAACGAAAGGATTCTTTAAAGTGGCCTTAAATTATTTCAACATCGTCCTGGCCAGCCGGTATTTTTTACAATCAGAAAACGAATACGAAAATCAATAAATGTTATGAACGAAAGCACTCATTCATCAAAGCTCCTGACACTCGCAGAAAATATTGGAAAGATCATCCGTGGTAAGCCGCAGGAGATCAACTATGTGATCACTGCTTTGCTGGCCAAGGGTCATATTCTTCTGGAAGATAATCCGGGGGCCGGAAAAACTGTGCTGGCGAAAACACTGGCTCAATCTATTTCAGAAGGCGCTGCAGATTTTCAGCCGACTGCCGGTGGAGGTGTCGCATTTAAAAGAATTCAGTTTACACCTGACCTTCTTCCTATGGATCTGATTGGCTCCTATATCTTTGATGAAGAGAAGAAAGATTTCGTTTTTAAGAAGGGTCCGCTTTTCACACACGTGCTACTGGCAGATGAGATCAATCGTGCCTCTCCAAAAGTTCAAAGTGCCTTGCTGGAGTGTATGGCAGAGAACCAGATCTCAGCAGGGGACACTACTTTCCAACTGGATAAATTTTTCTTTACCATCGCTACTCAGAATCCGATCGAAATGGAAGGAACATATCCACTGCCGACAGCCCAGCTGGATCGTTTCTTTATGAAAATTTCTTTTGGTTACGTGACGGAAGAAGTGGAGTTGGATATCTATAACAACTACCTGTCGATTGGGGATGTAAGGAAAGCAGTGCACCAGGTATTGGCGTACAACGATGTTATCAATCTGCAGCAGGAAGCTGAAAATGTTTACGTGCATCCTGAGATTGTAAAATCAATTGTGAAGCTGGTTCAGGCTACCAGACATCATGCTGAAATAGCATTGGGTTGTTCGACACGCGGTGGTATCATCTTTATTAAATGTCTTAAAGCATGGGCGCTGGTCAATCAGCGTGACTATGTAATTGAGGATGATATTCGTGCACTGGCTCACCCTGTTTTGCATCATCGTCTGATATTCAGGAATCGTGATGCAGCAAAAGTTGCCCTGAATCAGATCGTTGATCAGGAAGTCAATCGTTTATCAAAGCTTGGTATCACAGCAAAAAAATAAGCCGGAATGCGAAATCATCTTTTTCATATTCTTCTCAGCGTTGTTTTGACGGTAACCTTCTCGGAAACCGTCTTTGCGCAATCGCGTGTCAGAGAGTCTATTGATCAGGAGCGTGCGGAGAACCTGTCATTCTATGAAGAGAAGACATTTGAAAAGGCAAGAGGATTTGTCCGTCGCGACAGTACTTATTATGTGGGTCATATGTTTCAGGGAGCCTATCTTTTTTTCAGGGCAAATGATGAACTTGGATTCAACCAGGCTATCACACCTTTGAAGAAGGCCCTTCGTCTCATGGAGAAGGATTTCGACAAGCAGCTCAGAACCCGCAGCAACAATTATTATGACTATAGCGCTGTGTATCGTTATCATAATGACTACGGTCTGATCGCTTACATGCTTGAGACGTCATATCAGAATATTGAAATGCCGGATAAGGCAATGGAAGTTCTGTATCATGTCCGCGATTACAATTTTCAGCTGGAGCAAAGTATCAATGCTTACAATACCATGGCATGGATCTTTCACCGCAACCGCGTTTATACTTCAAAGCAATTTCCTTTTCTTAAGAATTCAGTAAAGGAGAATGTCGCGATGGCCAACAAGTACCTCGATTCGGCTCTGATGAAGAATTACAATGACATGTCAATGAATACGGGGTTGTTTGATCCTTCCTTTCTCAATCGCCAGTATCTGGGGACATTTCATTACAAGGCGATGATCTATGATTATAAGCTGGAGATTGATTCAGCTAACTTCTTTTACAATGAGCTGATAAAAGGGGATGCATATTCCAGCAACAATTACGCTGAGTTCAAGCTTGCCATGGGTGAGTTTAGTGAAGCAGACGATTTCTTCAAGGAAGCAGAACAGAAGGAGTATGGAGGTGAAAAGAATACAAAAGAGTATTTCTATATGCGCGGGACTCTCAATACTTATAGGGCACACCCTGAAGAAGCTGATTCTCTTTTGCGCCGGGTTTTAAAAGAACAGGGCTCAACGCCTGGCTATGGATGGCACGCTATCGGTCTGGCAAGAGCACTGCATTATGAAGGTTTGACAGATGAAAGTCAGGAGTACAATAATAAGGCATCACGATTTCAGGAACTTCACATTGGCACCACCTGGGGGCAGGAGCAATACAACCTTGCTGTCTCTTCGCTGAATTATCTCAATCAACTTCAGTTCGAAAAAGAATACTTTTTTGAGAACGATCAATGGTGGTTTTGGTTTAACCCGGTGAACTGGTACAAGTGGATCAAGTATTCCCTTGAGATCCATCATTATAAAATGTTGCTGGCTTCACTGATTGCTGAGAACCCTGAGCGTGAGCAGGTTATTTATACTATTTTCTCTCCTGAAAATCTGATGAGCTTTGATGAAGTATCTTCGGTCATAGATGGTTTTGGGAATGAATACTTCATCGAGGTATATAAAAGGTTATTGGAGACTGATAAGCGTCCGAGACTTAAGAAATACTTCCGCTACTTTTTGGGCAAGCTGTACCTGGCTGAAGGAAATAAGTCAGAAGCAATAAAATATTTCCAGCAGGTACTTCAGGACCGCGAGAGAGGAAATGAATATCAACGCATGTTGTATGCCCGTATATACGAAGGAATGGCTAACGCAAGTTCCAATGATAACGAGCGTAATCAATGGACGCGCGAATTTTATGAAACATTTCCTCAGCTAGTTCCTTTTTCAGATCTCAAGATGAGTTTTCAGCTCAATCTCGAAGGAGAAGAGACTTCTGATCTCACTAAGGACATTACCAGTGAGATGAAGAATTGCAGTGTGAATTTCAATGGAGGAGAAGGATCGCCGGTTGTTTCCATCCGGTTTTCAGAGACCACAGAAGGTTTGGATATAAACTATATCGTTGAATCTGCGGATAAAAGCAGGGTTTTGCGTCAGGGTGTTCTGCAAATACTCAAAGACGAAACTGAGAATGCCGGGAAGACATTAGCCTATAGCTTGTTTGGCATTAACAAAAAGAAGGTCGGTGAGAAACCTGAGCCTGCCAAGCCAGCAGTCTGATTCAAGAAAATTACTGCCGCTCGTTTATCTTTTTTTCTCTAACTTAAAAGAATAAAGGAAGGCGATTTATGGTCCGTGTTCTGCGGTGGACTTTATATTTCATTATTTTTTTAGTGTCTCTGGTAGTCATCGGTTATGGTGCTGCTCAATATTTTCGCCCTTCAATCCTTAGAACCATTAATGAAGAGCTGAAAGAAAGTGTTAATGGCGATGTAAAAATAGGGTGGCTGGACTTCACCATTTTTGAGCAGTTCCCGAATTTTTCTATCACCCTTGGAAAGATCTATGTGCGCGGTCCGCATTTTGATAAGTATCATAAGGATTTTCTCACAGCGGACAAAATTTACATTCACGTCAACCCTATCAGATTATTTCAGGGAGCGATTAGTCTTAAGTCGATCAGTATCAGGAACGGAACTGTTTTCATCTTCACGGATACCAAGGGCTACACTAACATGGATGTGTTGAAGAAGCAAAAGAAAGATAGTGTCGAATCCACAGGACCCAAGCCTGCCCTTGAACTGGAGGACATCTTTTTTGAAGACACCAGAGTGACGTATGTGGATTCCCTGAAGAACAAGTCGATCGATATCACGTTGATAAAAACCTTTTTGAATATTGCATCATCAGATTCTCTACAACGCATTTCTCTGAGGGGAAAGATGGGCTTTGGTGGCTTAGTGCTGAATGCAGCAAAGGGTGGATATCTCACAAAAAAAGCAACGGATGCTGATCTTAATCTTGAGTTCAGGCCTTCCAAAAAAGAGTTGACAATTCTTCCTTCAGAATTAAAATTCAAAAACTCTACCGTCGCTCTTTCGGGACGTTTCGATTTTTCAAAGCGGGGTGGCTTTACTTTGAATATTGATTCGAAAGATCTGAATTATAGCGAGGGACTGTCATTGATCACCAAAGCGCTGCGTGAAAAGCTTGAAAAATTTCAATTTGACGGACCGATTGATTTGAATGTTAAGCTTCAGGGCAGTCTGGGACCGGGTGCTGAACCTAAAGTTGATATTGCATTTACCTCCAGGGGAAATCACTTTGTTACCGGAAAGCTTGATGCAAAAGATCTTTCCTTCAAGGGATCATTTACCAATCACATCGACTCTACGAAAGAAATCGATGATCATAATTCCAGAATTGTGCTCGACACAGTTTCCACAAGGATAGAGGAAGTAGGTGTGGAGGCAAATCTAGTTATTACGGATCTGACGGATCCTAAGCTTAAACTGATTTCCAAAAGTCACATTAACCTCACAGATATCAATCATGAGACAGACACTGCCAGCTTGAAGCTTTTGGGCGGAATCTTTGATGCAGACATTAATTACAATGGCAAGCTGAATGAATATCTGGATGGTCCAAAAACTGTTTATCGGGGTAAGCTAAAGGGGACTGTCAGAATAAAAGATGGATCGCTGGTGATGCGCCAACAGGAGAAAAAATTTGACAGGATCAATGCGCAGTTCCGATTTACGGAAGAGAGGATGGACCTTGATGAGATTGATTTCAGGATCAATGGGAATCCGGTGATGATAAAAGGTAATGTAATAGGATTTATTCCATTCTTTTTTGTGCCAGAGGAAAAGGGATCTATCAATCTTAGTATAACGTCGCCGCGCATAGACCTGGCAAGTCTCAAGACCAGTAAATCAAATGAGAAAGTTTCACCGAAAGCAGCTGCCAGAGGTAAGAAAAAGATATCCGACCTGCTGGATATACTTAACAGCAAAGTAGAATTCATCCTGGATGTTAAGGTCAATGAGATCGTGAATGGATCCTTCCATGCTTCTAAATTTTCAGGAAAGGTCAACTTCATGAATAACCATCTTATTGCTAATCCTGTCAGCATGCGCCTTGCAGATGGAGAGGTTGATCTTTCTTTAAAAGTTTTTGCTCTGGATAAAAAAATTAATCCGGTGACGCTGAGGGCTGAAGTGAAGAATGCCGACATTCAGAAGTTCTTTTCCTCTTTCGATAACTTCTCTCAAAAAACTATTCAATCTAAGAACCTGAGCGGAAAGGTGTTTACTAAACTTAATCTCACCGCTAAGATTGATGACAAGTTTAATATTCTGATGCCTTCATTATCGGGAACGGTCGACTTCAAATTGCGCGAAGGTGAGCTGAAGGATTTTGAGCCACTGGAGAAGATGAGCAATTTCCTGTTCAAGAAGCGTGATTTTTCAGATGTGCAGTTTGCCGAGATCAAAGGGCAGTTCAGTCTCTCGGGTCAGTATCTTGATGTGAGCCGAATGGAAATTGAATCGAGTGTTTTGTCTCTTTTTCTTGAAGGCCGCTATTCGCTTGGCGACAGCACGGACCTGACGATACAGGTACCTCTGAGTAATCTGAAGAAGCGTAACAAGGATTATAAGCCTGAGAATGTTGGTGTAGATGCAAAGGTTGGCCCCAGTGTTTTCCTTCGGGCACATCAGAACAAGGAAGGAAAGATGGTGATCGTCTACAACCTCTTCAAGAAATTCAAGAAGAAGTAACTAAGTCAGATTACTTCTCGATTTTCTTTCCTTTCAATTCCATCGCCATTTTCACAGCTTCATAAGCGTTGATCAATCCTCCGGTATTACTGAGATCATCAAAGTTGATCTTTCCGCCGCCTGGCTTCTGAACTTTCAATCCATCGAATTTCCGGGATGATTTCTTAAGGATATCCATCACTTGTACTGCAGAGAGGTCGGGGAAGTAAGACATGAGCATTGCGGCTACCCCTGTAGCGGCTGGTGACGCCATGCTGGTGCCGGACATTTCTTTGTAATTATTTTCCGGTGTGGTGGAATAGATCTGCAGACCTGGAGAGAAAACATCCACAGATTTTTTCCCATAGTTGGAAAAATCGGCGACCAGTTGGTCATCATTGCCCCAGGCAGACGCACCGATCTCAAGCCAGTTCTTCGCTTCTTTTCCATCCAGGAAATAGCGTGTTGGGAAATTATTTTCCTTGTCGTTGTTCTCGGCCTCGTTTCCCGCAGCGTGAACGATCAAGACGCCCTTCTTTTCCGCATAGCGTACAGCATCATCAACAACATTTTTCTCAGGTGAGAATCCCTTTCCAAAGCTCATGTTGATGATCTGTGCTCCATTGTCAACGGCATAGCGAATAGCATTGGCAATATCTTTATCTCTTTCATCTCCGTTGGGCACTGTTCGAACGGGCATAATGAGAACGTTGTTGGCGATTCCCTTAATACCGATATTGTTCTTGCGGTCAGCTGCAATGATCCCGGCAACGTGAGTTCCGTGGCTTGCATCCGGACCTTTCACATCATTATTGCCGTAATATTTTTCCGTCTTATTGTTATAGTCGTCCCCAACAATAAGCCTGGAATCAAAATCAACATTATATCCATATTCAACAATGACTTTATAATAGTCAACTCCCTCTTTCAGTTCAGTAATAACCTGTTCTATATCTGTGCCTGGTGCGGTTCGTTTAAGAAGGGTGGAAGCGAATCCTTTCGCGAAAGCAAGGGTAGGATCGGAAACTTTTAATGTATCCAGGCTCTCTTTTGTGAGCACATCTGTTTTGAGAATAGACTTTAATGTGTCAATGCTCATTCGTAAGTTTTTATACATACCGCGATAGACGTCATATTCCTTTTTGTTCTTATCGCGCAAACGCTCGAATTTGCTTTTTATCGTTTTAAACTTCTCGTAATCTGCTTTTTGCTTTTTGGGAACTTTATCATTTTCAACGTTACCGAATATGTTGTTGAGTCGGATGTACTCCCGGGTGAGTTCGTAGGTGTCCTCGTTCACATTGCCATTTTTTCCTCCAATGAAGTTCCAGCCATGGACGTCATCGACATAACCGTTCTTGTCATCATCAACGCCATTGTCAGGAATCTCCTTAGTATTGGTCCAGATGATGCTCTTCAAATCCTCATGGTATATATCAACTCCGCCATCGAGCACAGCTACTATCACGGTACGGGATGGGAGATTTTTAAGGAGCGAATCATATGTTCTTTCCGTACTCAAACCCTGGACATGATCATTTTTAGGATCGAGAAGAAACCAATCTTTTGAAGGAGGGGCAGAATTTTGTGCTGATCCTGTGGAAAAAGCACCAATAATGGTCAATGCGCAGAAAAATGAGGTTCTAAAAATCATAGGATAATCCCCGATAGTCAGTTATTAATGCCGCCAAATTACATGCCGGCCATGCTAATGTGGAAAAATTATTCAAAAGGGAGGAAAATATTACTTCTGACGGCTCTGTCTGAAGAACGAACGGCGTGTTTTAATCATGAAAGCGACCTTTATTAAAATTTAAAACCAACAGCCATGATCCACTTCAGCCTTTTACTCGTCACTGGTTTTTTCAGCCTGTTTTTTCATTTTGTAGTTACAGTCCATATTAAGAAGACTGAAGAAGCTGAAAGATCAGAACAATTGCGTCATGCTGCTTAATTGATTTCTGACCCATTTTTGACCTTAATATACCTTTACCATAAACCTAAACCGCTCATTCATAGTATCTTAGTCTGACTAAGGATGCTGTGTCTTAAATTAAAAGACCCGACTACGCTGAATAGTCGGGTCTTTTTGCTTTTAAAGTGCCGAAGGGGGGACTCGAACCCCCATACCTTGCGGCACACGCCCCTGAAACGTGCGTGTCTACCAATTTCACCACTTCGGCATTAATCCTCTTTTTCAAAAGGACCAGGGATTTGATCTAGTGCCCACGACTGGACTCGAACCAGCACACCTTACGGAATACGCCCCTCAAACGTACGTGTCTACCAATTTCACCACGTGGGCAGTCATAAATGGAGGGGCGGCAAAGGTAAAAACCTTTTAATAACAAGCCAATTTTGGAATTCATGAGAGCAGTATTTTTGATTGGTTTTCCAACAGAAGAAACAGTTACCTGTTCTTATAATAAGAGTCCATTTCGTCCAGGGTAAAGACAAAAAACTCCTGATCGATTACCTGCCCATCGTCGAATGAGTATCTGCTGATATGTAAAGCCACTTCATCCTTCTGAAGAGAAGGGTCGTTGTGCAATTTTAAAAGTTTGCGTTCCCCTGATTCACTCAGGTAATAAAAAAGAGGATTCAGGTTATTGGTGTAATAGTGATTGTTCTTCCTTAGGAGTCTGGTGTGCACTGTTCCATCCTCCTTTACTTTAAATACAATTCTTTTCCCGTCGTAGGAAGGTTGATCGCCGTCAGGTTTGTTATAATAGACCATTACTTTGCCACGATACCGCTCAGGTATAAGATACGTTTCCTGTGTTGACCGCATTGATTCAACCCCGTATGAAATAAAATAGAAAGAAACCCAGCCAATAATTGCGGCGATCCACCAGTAAACCGTAGCAAGCTTTGCGAAATACGGAACATCACTTTTGAAAATTAAGTAGCCACCAACCGCGTAGACCAATCCAAAAAAGATCTGCAGGAAAGGAGCGCCACCTCCATAATAGAAGGAGCGATACGCAGGAAAATAAAAGATGACTGCTGCCAGTTCGATGATAATCCCGATAATGAAGAAGTTGCTGAGAAAAACTGATTTCATTTAATACGAATATCGAAAATTTTTCCACGTTCAACATTCCGACTTTTCCATTCCATTCTTTCACGACAAGGACCAGGTAGTTAATGAACTGAGCACGCGGAAGGGATAGGAGCGGAAAGCCCGGAGTGAGATGGATTTGTGTGCGGCCGGACTTGAAGCGGATAGCCCGGTGCCTGCGTCTCGCGGCAGCCGCCCAAATTAATCTTCAAATTTCCCTAACTTAGAACCCTGATTATGCTATCTAAGAAGTGTAAATACGCCATCCACGCTCTTGTCTATCTTGCTGAGCGCTACCAAAAGGGTCCTGTACATATTCAGGATATTGCGGAGGCACAAAAGATTCCAAAAAAATTCCTGGAAGCGATTCTTCTGGAAATGCGCAACGCCAAAATTCTTCACAGTAAGAAAGGAAAAGGCGGAGGATACTATTTATACAAGCGACCCGAAGATGTGAATATGATAGAGATCATCCGGTTGATGGATGGTGCTATCTCACTGCTTCCCTGTGTATCTCTTAACTATTATGAACCCTGCGAGGAATGTCGTGATGAAGTCACCTGCGGTATACGCGATGCCTTTACCAACGTGCGTGATGAGACATTAAAATTGCTTTCAAAAAGTACCCTGGCGCATATTGTAAAGCGCGAACGCGAGCTCGGGAAATAGTTATTTCTATAATCTAGTAATTTACTAGACTTTACCTTTATATTTGCTATTCAAAATAAAAAATACAGGATATGGCAATTCGATTAGGAGACATTGCGCCGGATTTTCAGGCACAGACATCAGAAGGTACAATTCAATTTCACAAATGGTTGGGAGATGGATGGGGAGTATTGTTTTCTCATCCGGCGGATTTCACGCCTGTCTGCACGACAGAGCTTGGTGCCGTTGCAAAGCTTCGTTCGGAATTTGATAAAAGAAATGTGAAGGTTGTGGCCTTGAGTACAGATTCAGTAGAACAGCATGGTAAATGGATTGGTGATATCAATGAAACTCAGAATACAGTAGTGAATTTTCCATTGATTGCCGACCCTTCTTTTGAAGTAGCAAAGTTGTATGATATGATTCATCCGGAAGTGAGCGACAAGTTTACTGTGCGTTCTGTATTTGTGATCGGACCAGATAAAAAAGTAAAGCTCACCATTACATATCCTGCGGCTACCGGAAGAAATTTTGATGAGATCATTCGTGTAATTGACAGCCTTCAGCTTACAGCTAAGTATAGTGTAGCCACTCCGGCTAACTGGAAGCATGGAGAAGATGTTATCATCACTGCTGCTGTGAAAGACGAAGAGATTGCAGGAAGATTTCCAAAAGGTCATACTCGGGTGAAGCCTTACTTGAGAACTACCCCGCAGCCAAATATTTAATTTTTTTTCAAGACTGATCTGAAGACCTCCTTTTGGGAGGTTTTCTTGCTTTAGAGCAGATTCACCTCACCTGAATTTCGATACACCTCAAATAGTTTTTGTACGGCTTTGCACCAAATTCACGCAACTACACAGCGTAGCTCCCGTATTTTTCCCTAACTAATTTATTATGATAAAGATTTCAGTTTCAAAATTCACACCGCTTATGTGGTTTTACCTTATGATGGCGGTGGCGGGCGCTATTGTTCCATGGTATTTCAATCTTCATCAAATGATGTTCGGCGATCAACTTTTTACCATGGCGAATTATATCGGTGCCGGAATGGAAAATGATTTCACCTCTTCCATTACAACAGATTTCTTTATTGGCACAACTCCTGTTCTGGTATGGATGATCGTAGAAGCGCGAAGAATGAGAATAAAAGGAATAGGGTGGTATGTAGTATTAACATTTGTAATTTCTTTTGCTTTCACTTGTCCTCTGTTCTTATTTAATCGTGAAAGAAAACTTAAGACCATCACTCAGTAGTATGAAGAGATTTGCAATTATAGGTGGAGGAATTGGAGGACTGACGTTGGCGATTGCCATGCAGCGCAAGGGCTTGAACGTCACTGTTTACGAGAGCGCTGTAAAATTCAAAACAGTTGGTGCAGGAATTACTTTGGCATCAAATGCCATGAAAGCATTTACGGAAATTGGAATTGCAGAAGATATCATGAAAGCCGGGAAAGAGATTAAGGCAATGGCTATCAAGGATGATAAGGGAAAAGTTATCAGCTTCACAGATGCTGAAAAGCTGACAGCGGATTTCGGAGTCGTTAATAATTTCACTATTCATCGTGCAGAACTTCATGATGTTCTTGCCGGACTTTTAATACCTGGCACTATTGAATTCGGTAAAACCTGTTCAGATGTCATTCAGCATGGGAGAGGTGTAACCATTCACTTTGGTGACGGGAGTGAGGCACAAGCGGAGTATGTGATTGCCTCCGATGGAATTCATTCTCCTATCAGAAGAAAATTATTGCCGGAATCATCACCCCGCTTTTCAGGGTATACCTGCTGGCGTGCTGTAGTGAGTGATTTGCCGGAAGATTTTAATTCATCAGAAGCTTCAGAAAGCTGGGGACCTGGAAAACGTTTTGGTATTGTTCCGCTTAGCAACAATCGTGTTTATTGGTTTGCTACATTAAACGCAAGAGCAAATGATCCAATAATGCGCAATGCATCTTCTGAGGATCTGTTGCATTATTTCAAAGACTTTCATTTCCCTATTCCGGAGATTCTGGAACGCACAAGGGATGAGCAGATCATCTGGAGCGATATCATAGATCTGAAGCCGATCCGCAAATTCGCGTTTGAACGTATCGTGTTAATGGGTGATGCGGCGCATGCGACAACGCCAAATATGGGTCAGGGCGCATGTATGGCGATCGAAGATGCGGCAACACTCGCCAATGGGTTAATGAAATACAGTCCTGAAGAGACTTTTATAAAATTTGAAGCATCAAGAATCAGACGTACCACCGAAATTGTGAAGCAATCATGGAATATTGGTAAAATTGCGCAACTTGAAAACAGTCTGGTGATCTCTTTGCGAAATGGACTCTTCAGAAAAATTCCGAAAAGCGTAATTGACAAGCAGATGAAGTCCCTTTACAATGTTTCATTTCAACTATGATATGAATCGCTTTGGTCCCTATATTTTTATTTTCATTGCTAACTGCATTGCTTATGCAATCCGGTGGGGTTCTGGCTTATTTTCTACAGAGCTGAACCTGGTTCTTTTTGTCATTATGTTCCTCCTGATTTCGGCGCTTTGGGAATCGATTCGTGGGGTTAACATATGGCTTAATAAAGTGATGCCTTTTGAACAGGGTATTCCAAAAAGAATTGCAGTTCAGTTGATCCTGGGAGTGGTGGTAGCATTGTTCATTCGTTTTTTAGTGTACTATTTTGGAGAGCCGCTGTTGCCTGTTAAGCTCGACAGCATGTTTGTTGCGACAACGTGGGCTCTTTATTCAATAATGTCAGCTGCTATTAATTCAATATTTATCGTTCGGTTTTTTATTGACCGATGGAAGGATTCGATCATTATGGCAGAGCGTCTCGAAAAGGAAAAATCCATTGTTCAATTTGATAACTTGAAAAACCAGCTGAATCCGCATTTTCTTTTTAATGCATTGACTTCTTTGAATAGTCTGATCTCTGAGAATCCAACCCTTGCATCTCAATTCCTTCATCATATGTCGAGAGTGTATCGGTATGTTCTCCAGAATAAGGATAAAAACTACGTGGCGATTGGAACGGAACTGGAATTTATCAGTAAATATATTTTTTTAGTTGAGACACGATTCAGGGAATCGATCAGGATCAAAGTAAATGTTCCTGCATCGGTTTATGAGAAGGCTATTGTGCCGGTGACGCTGCAGATATTGATTGAGAATGCCATCAAGCACAACATCGTCGATTCCCAAAGACCTCTTTCTATAGAAATCTATACGGCCGGTGATTATTTAATCGTGGGCAATAACCTTCAATTGCGAAAGATCGTTGAGACTTCCAATAAACAAGGACTTGAGAATCTCAGATCTCTTTATCGTTTTCTTACGGATAAGCCCATTGAGATTGAAGAAACTGATCAACGATTTAATATTAAAATACCGCTACTCTAATTTACCATTATGAAGATCCTCATTATTGAAGACGAACCATTGGTGGCAAAGGACCTTGAGAACCAGGTAAGAAAAATTCAGCCTGATGCTGAACTGATTGGGCCGTTGGTCAGCGTGCAAATGAGCAGGAAGTGGTTTAAGGAGAATCCCCTTCCGGACCTGATCCTTTCTGATATTCAGCTTTCAGATGGTATAAGTTTTGAGATTTTTGAATCGCTTCATATCACTTGTCCGATCATTTTCACAACTGCATATGACGAGTATGCTATTCGTGCATTTAAACTGAACAGCGTTGACTATTTATTAAAACCTGTTGATTCTAAAGAGTTGGAAAGTGCATTGAAAAAGTACAAGTCAATGGGTGTTGAAAGCACGTTGTCGGACCAACTTAAATCCATGATAAGTACATGGGGTAAGGATTCATCGAAACGTTATAAGGAGAGGTTCCTTTCGCTGCAGCGTAATACACTTGTTCCGGTCACTACTGCAGAGATAGCTTTTTTTCACAAGGAAGAGCTCATCTTCATTCACACGATGGGTAATGAAAAATTTATTGGAGAGCATCCAACACTTGATGAGATTGAAAATCTGCTGGATCCCGACAAGTTTTTCAGGGTGAATCGTCAGTTTATCATACACATCCAGAGTGTCGCCCGGATAAAGTCAACGCATAAGGGTATCAATGTTCAATTGAAAGCGCCATTTAATAATGAACTTGAGATCAGTCGCGAAAAAGCGGTAGCATTCAAGAAGTGGTTGGGATGATCTTATAATACGTTCAGGGAATCATACACAATCACCTTCCCCCACAGCATCGAGCAATTTTCTACAAACTTTTTATGGATAGGATGATCCTGGTAGATTTTCTGACCCGCTGCATCATCGAAGAACATAAGTTCTGAAACGCTGTAGCTGTTATCGACCACTTCACGCTTCTCCGTATCTGCAGGCAAGCCAATGTGAATCTGTCGAATGCTTTCAATTTTTTTTAATGTCTTGAGACCTTCAATGAGTTTATTACGGTCTTCGGTCGAAGAAGGATTCTTCAGCCAAAAGAAAACGTGGTGAGTAAGCATAGGATTATCTTTTTTTGATTTTGGAGAGAAGCTGCTGAGGAATGTCAAACCAGTAAAAGCTGACAGGATGGTTCCGATAAATGTCCTGCGGGATGGCTTCATAGTACAGATCGTTATCGGGCAAAACTAATTCGTTTTGAAGAAAGGCCTGAGGAACGCCTTTGAAAACAAGTGTTCTTTTTGGATTTGATGCCAAGAAGAAGTCAAGAATAACATTTAACTAACACTCGTTAACGCCTGAAAATGAAATTTTTATGGAAAAAGAATTGAAACTGATGCCTTTTTTTTCCAATCTTGTAGACACTCGATTTATATAATTGTGAAGTTGAACCGAATAAACATAGCATTGACATCATTCACCAACGGGATTAGTGCTCTCGTGGTGATTATTATCATCGTCATTCTGCAACCAGCGGGGTGGTGTTGATCTGATATTTGAACAGATTTTTCAACCGCCCCGACACAATCGGGGCGGTTTTGTTTTCTACAGGCAGGCACAAACTAACGATTGTTTTAAAAACATATGTATTACAACGAAAACACAGTTCTTTTCCTCGATGGAAAGTTCGTGAAGGCAGCAGAGGCGAAGATGGATTTGTTCAGTCAAACCCTTCATTACGGCTATGGCGCATTTGAAGGAATCCGTTCTTACCAGACCATTCATGGTGTAAAGATTTTTAAATCCCATGAGCATTTTGAAAGATTGAAAAAGAGTTGTGAACTCATTGGCATTCCATTAAGCTACAGTGTTGAAGAACTCACTCAACTTTCATATCAGGTACTTGAGAAAAATAACCTTTCTAATGCTTACCTGCGTCCCCTTGTATTTTGCAGTCCCAACATGTCTCTTGATGGACCGAAAGATGTGTCGATCATGATCACAGCCTGGGACTGGGGAAAATATTTCAGAAGTTCCTCATTACGCATTTGCGTTTCTACGGTTCAAAGACCGAACCCTAAATCTGTCAGGATGGAAGCAAAGGCCACCGGGCACTATGTCAATTCCATCATGGCTACTATGGAATCAAAGCAACGTGGCTTTGATGAAGCGTTGATGCTGGACATGAATGGATTTGTAGCAGAAGGTCCGGGAGCCAATTTCTTCTTTGAGAAGGATGGAGTGCTCTATACCCCACCGCTTGGAAATATTCTTCCAGGGATTACTCGTCAGACTGTAATTGAAATTTGTCACGAACTTGAAATACCTGTCGTTGAAAAGTATTTCAGACCGGAAGAATTGTTTGAGGCTGACAGCGCCTTTTTCTGTGGAACGGCAGCGGAAATAAATGCGATCGAATCAATTGAAGGACAGGCTTTCCATAAACTTTGGAAAAAATCTCTTGGGTCTGTCGTGCAGGAGGCATATCAAAGCATTGTGATGGACAAGAGTTATAGCTATGTGATTGTGTAAGATCACCAAAGCTTAGTCAAAAGAAAAAGAATATCAGGATCAAAAAAAATGGAAATCAATAAGTATAGCAAGACCATCACTCAGGATATGACACTGCCAGCGTCACAGGCAATGTTGTATGGAATTGGATTGACAGAACTTGATCTTAAAAAGGCACAAGTAGGAGTAGTAAGCACCGGATACGACGGCAACACCTGCAATATGCATCTGAACGCACTTGCGTTGGAAGTTAAGCAGGCAGTATGGGATCATGAACTTGTTGGATTGATATTCAATACGATTGGCGTAAGTGATGGTATTTCAAATGGCACGGAAGGAATGCGTTACTCTCTGGTCAGCAGAGAAGTAATTGCCGACTCTATTGAAACAGTTTGTGGCGCTCAATACTATGATGGACTTATAGCGGTTGTTGGTTGTGATAAAAACATGCCCGGTTCTGTGATGGCGATGGGAAGATTAAACCGTCCGGCAATTATGGTCTATGGTGGAACGATCGCAGGTGGTCATTGGAAAGGAAAGTCATTGAATATCATTTCGTCGTTTGAGGCATTGGGAGAAAAACTTTCCAACAAACTCTCAGATGAAGATTATAAGGGAATTATTCAGAATTCCTGCCCGGGTGCGGGAGCATGCGGAGGAATGTATACTGCTAACACCATGGCTTCCGCGATTGAAGCATTGGGAATGGCATTGCCATATTCTTCATCAAGTCCTGCACTTAGCAAAGAAAAATCAAATGAGTGCCGTGAAGCTGGACAAGCCATTCGTCATTTGTTAGAAAAAGATATTAAACCCCGTGATATCATGACGTTTGAGGCATTTGAGAATGCTATCACCATTGTCATGATTCTTGGCGGATCGACGAATGCTGTGTTGCACCTGATTGCTATGGCTAAGTCGGTTGGTGTAAAAATCAATCAGGAAGATTTTCAACGCATATCAGATAAGACTCCATTGTTAGCTGATCTGAAGCCAAGTGGAAAGTATCTGATGGAAGATCTGCATATGATTGGTGGTACTCCTCTTGTGATGAAGTATCTTCTTGATAAAGGATTTCTTCATGGTGATTGCATTACCGTGACCGGAAAAACAATTGCTGAAAATCTAAAAGATATTCCGGCATTGGATTTCGAAAAGCAGGATGTTATTTATCCTGTTGAGAAGGCTATCAAGAAAACAGGACATCTTCAGATTCTCTATGGAAATCTTGCCGAGAAGGGTTCGGTAGCAAAGATCACAGGAAAAGAAGGTGAAAGATTCAAGGGAACGGCGCGGGTCTTCAATGGAGAATTCGAATTGACTGCCGGAATACAATCCGGAAAAATAAAAGAAGGCGATGTAGTAGTGATTCGCAACGTGGGTCCTAAAGGCGCACCAGGTATGCCTGAAATGCTGAAGCCAACGAGTTTGATCATGGGTTCAGGATTAGGTAAGACAGTTGCACTGATCACAGATGGAAGATTCTCCGGTGGTTCTCATGGATTTGTTATCGGTCACATCACGCCAGAAGCATTTGATGGAGGTTTGATTGGATTGGTAGAAGATAATGACTGGATTGAGATCGATGTAAAAAAACGTCAACTCAATTTGCTGGTGGATGAGAAGACACTCGCTATCAGAAGGTCGCACTACCAGAAGCCTCCATTGCGTGTGACGAGTGGAGTACTTTATAAATATGCTAAACAAGTAAAAACAGCTGCAGATGGATGCGTTACTGACGAAGAGTAGATCGGGGTTGACGGCTGATCAGAAAAGAGAGGAATCTCTTCCAAAGCAAAAGATCTCCGGGTCAAAAGCTTTATTGCAAAGTCTTGTTTCCGAAAACGTGGATATTCTCTTTGGATATCCTGGCGGAGCAATCATGCCGGTGTATGATGCTTTGTATGATTTTTCAGATCAGCTGACACATATATTGGTGCGTCACGAGCAAGGAGCAGTACATGCTGCTCAGGGATATGCAAGAGTATCCGGAAAAGTAGGAGTGGCGTTGGCAACCTCTGGTCCCGGTGCAACAAATTTGGTTACAGGGCTTGCAGATGCATTGATAGACTCAACACCAATTGTATGTATTACGGGCCAGGTGTTTGCTCATTTATTGGGCACCGATGCATTTCAGGAAACGGATGTTGTTAATACGACTATCCCTGTAACGAAGTGGAACATCCAGGTTACAGAAGCTAAGGATATTGCTCCTGCCATTGCGAAAGCATTTTACATCGCGAAAAGCGGAAGACCCGGCCCTGTATTAATAGACATTACCAAGAATGCTCAGAATGAATTGATGGATGAGGTCGAATATAAAAAGTGTGAAAGCATAAGAACCTACCGACCGAGACCTTCCTTGCAACATTCGCAGGTGGAGGCCGCGACACAGTTAATTAATAATGCAAAGAAGCCTTACATTCTTGCGGGACAGGGAGTTTTACTTTCAGGTGCTACTCAGGAGCTTATTGCATTTTCAGAGAAGACTGGAATTCCGGTAGCGTGCACTCTTTTGGGTTTGGGGGGATTTCCAACCGATCATCCAAACTATGCAGGCTATCTTGGAATGCACGGAAATTATGGATCGAACGTAAACACCAATGAATGTGATGTATTGATTGGTCTTGGGATGCGATTTGATGATCGAGTTACCGGCAATGTGAGCAAGTATGCAAAGCAGGCAAAGATCATTCATATTGATATTGATAATTCAGAGATCAATAAGATCATACGAGCTGATGTATCAGTTCATGCAGATGCGAAAGAAGCCCTTATTGCATTGACTGAAAAGTGTCATGTGAATCGTCATGATTCATGGAGAGAGACCTTTCGCAACTTTGACAGAATTGAATATGAGAAGGTAATTCAAAAGGAGTTTAATCCTTCCGGTGAGTTGATGATGGCGGAGGTCATCAATCATCTTTCAAACCTTACAAAGGGAGAGTCCATTGTGGTGACGGATGTTGGTCAGCATCAAATGGTGACATCGCGTTATTATAAATTCAAAAGCCCAAGAACGAATGTTACTTCTGGTGGGGCAGGTACCATGGGCTTTGCACTTCCTGCGGCGATTGGCGCCAAACTTGCAATGCCGCATCAGCAAGTGGTAGCTGTGATCGGTGATGGAGGATACCAAATGACTATCCAGGAACTTGGTACAATCATGCAGTATAAAATACCGGTTAAAGTGCTGGTGTTGAATAACAACTTCCTGGGAATGGTTCGTCAATGGCAGCAACTTTTCCATCAGAAGCGCTATTCATTTACAGAGATGCAGAATCCTGATTTTATAAAAATCGCAGAAGCTTATAATGTTACTGCCCGAAAGGTTGAGAAGAGGGAAGATCTACAGGGTGCTTTGAAAGAAATGTTGGATGCTAAAACTTCTTATTTTCTGGAGGTGGTAGTTGGAAAGGAAGACAATGTATTTCCGATGATCCCAACAGGAGCAGGAGTGTCGGATATTTTACTCGAACAACCCAAATAGTATGAAGCAGGATTTCACATTGGAGCTTTCGTCCGACAATAATTTCTCTGTGCTGAATAGAATCATAAATATTCTTAACAGGAGAAGAGTAAGGGTGAAGAAAATGATGGCCTTTGAGAATGAGGATGATTTTCGTCGTGGCGGAATTATTATGCTTCTGTACACCACGCCTGACTTAATGGAGAAGGTAAAAGTGCAACTGGAAAAACTTATTGAGACCGATGAGGTGAATGTATTTGAAGGTAGTGCTTCTTACCTTGAATTCAGTGAAAGAATAATTGATGTAGACTAAAAATAAAAAAACAATAACTTTTTAAAACACGAACTATGGCAAAGATCAATTTTGGTGGCACAATGGAAGAGGTGGTAACACGGGAAGAATTTCCGATGGAAAAAGCATTGGAAGTTTTGCAAAAGGAAACCATTGCAATCATTGGATATGGAGTCCAAGGTCCGGCTCAGGCCCTCAATCTTCGCGACAATGGATTTAATGTGATTGTTGGTCAACGCAAAGGTTCCAAAACATGGAATAAAGCTGTAGAGCATGGCTGGATCCCGGGTGAAACTTTATTTGAAATTGAAGAAGCTGCCAAGCGCGGAACGATTCTTGAGTTCTTATTGTCTGATGCTGGTCAGATTGCTTTGTGGCCAACTATCAAACCTTATCTTACAAAAGGCAAAACACTTTACTTCTCTCATGGCTTTGGCATTACTTTCAAAGATCAAACGGGAATTATTCCTCCAGCGGATGTTGACGTTGTGCTTGCAGCTCCGAAAGGTTCCGGTACTTCTGTTCGCAGATTATTTTTGCAGGGTAAAGGAATTAATTCAAGCTATGCTGTTTTTCAGGATGCTTCCGGAAACGCTACAACGAAAGCAATTGCTCTTGGCATTGGTGTAGGCTCTGGTTACTTGTTCCAGACAGATTTCAAAAAAGAAGTGTACTCTGATTTGACAGGCGAACGTGGCACATTGATGGGTGCCATTGCTGGTATCTTTGAAGCTCAGTATGAAGTTTTGCGTTCAAAAGGACACACGCCTTCTGAGGCTTTCAACGAGACTGTTGAAGAATTGACACAGAGCTTAATGCCATTGGTAGCAGAGAATGGAATGGATTGGATGTATGCCAACTGTTCAACAACTGCTCAACGTGGTGCACTTGACTGGAAAAAGAAATTCAAAGCAGCGACATTACCTGTGTTCAAGGAGCTTTATGATAGCGTAGCGAGCGGTGCTGAAGCAAAACGTACAATTGAAACTTGCAGCAAACCGGATTATCGTGAAAAGCTTGCAGAAGAATTGAAAGAAGTTCGTGAAAGCGAATTATGGCAGGCAGGTGCAGCGGTCAGAGCATTGCGCCCGGAAAAAGAAAAAGTAGCCGCCAGCATGATCAACTAATCATTAACGTTTAGTTACCAACCAAGAACATAATCTGTAAAATGCAATCGACCGTAAAACAAACACTCGACATCAACTCCGCATACGAGGTGCTAAAGAGTGTTGTATTAAAGACTCCCCTTCAGTATCATCGCAAACTATCAGAAAAGTTTGGTGCTGAAATTTATCTGAAGAGGGAAGATCTTCAGGTCGTTCGCTCATATAAGATTAGAGGTGCTTATAATTTAATTCAAAGTCTAACGCCTGAGCAACGTAAACGCGGAGTTGTTTGTGCCAGTGCTGGAAACCATGCACAAGGAGTTGCCTTCTCTTGTAAGGAACTTGATATAAAAGGTGTCATCTATATGCCGGCAATAACTCCGAAGCAGAAGATTAATCAGGTAAAAATGTTTGGTGGCAGCAATATCGAAATTGTTCTCATTGGAGACACGTTTGATGAATGCCAGGCCCATGCTCTTGAGTATGTTGATGCACATAAAAGTGTATTTATTCCTCCTTTTGATCATGTTAAAGTCATGGAGGGGCAGGGCACTGTTGCAAAGGAAATCCTTGAAGAGCAGTCCAATATTGACTTTGTATTTGTTCCGATTGGTGGTGGTGGTTTGTGTGCAGGTTTGGGAACTTACTTTCAGACTTATTCACCTCAAACAAAAATTATTGGTGTTGAACCTCAGGGAGCGCCTTCGATGAAGGAGGCTTTAAAAGCAGGCAAGCCGGTGGTTCTTGATTCTATTCAGAGGTTTGTGGACGGTGCTTCTGTAAAGAAAGTGGGTGATTTTACTTTTCCGATATGTAAGGAAGTATTATCTGATATGTTGCTCGTTCCGGAAGGAAAAGCAAGTTCCACTATTCTTCAATTATACAATGAGGATGCAATCGTAGCGGAGCCTGCTGGTGCTCTATCGATTGCTGCATTGGATCAGTATGCAGATCAACTGAAGGGTAAAAAGGCGGTTTGCATTCTTAGTGGGGGTAATAATGACATCGATCGTATGCAGGAGATCAAAGAGCGGTCTCTTTTGTTCGAAGGATTAAAGCACTATTTCATTGTTCGTTTCGCGCAACGTCCGGGAGCTTTAAAAGAGTTTGTTAATCATATCCTTGGTCCAAATGATGATATTGTTCGCTTTGAATTCATTCAAAAGCATAACAAGGAAACCGGTCCTGCTTTGATTGGAATCGAAGTTAAGTCGAAAGAAGATTTTACCTTGCTGATCGACCGGATGAATAGTCACAAGTTGAATTATACACTTGTGAATCAAAATGAAAATCTGTTTGAGTATTTGGTATAGCCAGTTGATTCGACTCTATATAAATAGAAAAGGCGCCTCCATAAAACGGAAGCGCCTTTATTTTAAAGCCACTTAGATTTAGATTATTTCTCCCCCATTTTAATCTTCTCAACAAGAGCATCAGCATAAGTCTCCATTGCTTTCTTTGCTGCTGTCTTATATTTATCTCTGGTAGTTTGAATCAACACAGGAGTGAGTTCTTTTCTGAAAGCGAATTGTTTGGCGACACCGCTTCTAGCCTTTGAAACATCTTCTGTCATTGACTCAGCATATTTTGTGTGTGATTCAATATCGTTCCACATCATCAGGAATTCGAGGCCACCTTTTTTCGTTGAGAACAGGGTGAATGTCTTCTCAGTATTTCCTACTCTCATTTCGGGATTGATGGCCCATGTATATTTCTTTTTGCTGGATGCAGGACGATACCAGCCGTTACCCAGATCCTGAGCGGCCACTGACTTGATGTCAAGGTTTACCATAACATCAGCAAAGTCAACCGTTAATTTGAAAAATGCAGCTACAGCATCCAGGTCTTTGGAGAAATCTATCGCGCGTTTTCCTTTACCGAACGCAAAGCCTGTCATTCCCTGATGTAATTGCTTGCCTCCAAGCGCCGTCACAGTCACCCATTCCTGGCCGCCTCCTTTTTCTTCCTTGAAATCTTTGTTATCCTCACTCTCATCAACTTTTAGATAGAAGTCATGCGCAGTAATGTTGTTCCAGCTCACAGTATCTATTCCGATTGATTTGAATTGTTTTTGCAGATAGTAATAGAAGTAATCTGTGATCTCCTGATATTCCTTTTGAGTCATATCACCGTCCGTAAACTCCATGTAAGCTGATACTCTTGCGCCAGCAATATCCCGGTTTCCACCTTTAGCCTGAGCAATCGTCTTTGCTGTAGTGGTCAGTTTGTAGGTTACTGTCAATTGAGCCAAGGCAAGTCTCTTCATATCGAAGAGGATCTTTGACTTTTCCACTTTGAATTTATCTGATTCTCTTTTTTCTACCACTGCGCCTTTGCCTTTTTTCTGAGCGAACGTCAGCGTGGCGCCTAAAGCAATAATTGCGATGAGGCTTAAAATCTTTTTCATAAGGGTTGAGTTTTTTTTATTGTAAATGTGGTTGAAGAAGCTGCGGAGAGCAATACGCAGAGTATCGTATTTGAATAATCAGGATGTTGGGATCCCATTTAAGGAGTTACATATGAGATATCAGCGGTCATTGCATGATTGTAAGCCGTGTATATACCAGCTTTATGCTTTTGGGGTGGAGCAGGATATTCTTAAACTATTTTGTGCTGTATTGCCTTCTGTACGGCATCTACCTTATTATGCACCTGAAGTTTGCGGTAGACATTTTCAATGTGCTTGCGGACCGTTCCGTAACTGATGAAGAGATTTTCGCCAATGCGCTCATAGCTTAAGCCAGCCTTCAATTGTTCAAGGATTTCAATCTCTCTTTTTGTAAGATCAATGACTTCCTGATTTACAGATTGCTTTAACGGACCCCCACTTACCATCATTTTCAATACTCGTGCAGCGATTCCGGCAGACATTCCTGCACCGCCTTCCATAGTTTCAAGAATGGCTTGATGAATTTTTGTTCCCTTCTCATCTTTTAGCAAATATCCGTCAGCACCTGCCCGGATCGATTCGAAAATGTTATCATCATCCTCAAAAATTGTGAGCATAAGAATCTTAATTCCCGGATAATCTTTTTTTACTCTTCGCGTAGTTTCAATTCCATTGAGGATTGGCATTTCGATGTCCATAAGTATGACATCCACTCTGCCTGACCCAGGAATTTTGTCAATCAGATCGCTTCCATTATTGGCCGTCACGCATGCCTGAATGTTACTCATGCTTTTTATTTTTTCCAGGATGACATTCAATGCAAATGAATTATCCTCAGCTATTGCTACGCGGATGGCAGGTGTACTCATTTGTGAATTGTTAGTGTAAAAAAGCTTTTCAAAATTATCTTATTGCATTCCGGCCACCATACGCAGAAATGCGGATTTAATCCAGTGGTAATGTTAAAACAATGCTTGTACCCTGTTTTTTTTCAGATTTTATACTGATAGTTCCCTTTGCGTTGCTAGCATGCAATTGCATGTTTTTTAAACCGTTTCCGTCTCCGGAAGTATTCTGATCAAATCCATTGCCATCATCTGATATGGTGAGCTGAAGATCATTATCAGAAGAAGATGTCAGATTGATATTGATATGATGTGCTCCTGAGTGTTTAATGGCGTTGCTCACTGCCTCTTGGGCAACTCTGAAAATGGCCGCTGCCTTTGGTGAAGGAATAATGTTGGATGGATCAGCATTCAGGACCATATCGATGGTTAATGTCGCCGACTGATTCAAAAAGTTGAAGTATTCTTTCAACTTGAGCTGAAGTTCTTCCAGGTTTACATTGTCTTTATTGATGAACCATACTGTTCTTCTTAATTCATGCAATGTATTTTTTGCAAACAGGGACAATTGTTCTGCTTTTTCGCTGGATTCGGGTGCAGATCTTTCAGCCAGATTTTCGGTAGCCGTGTATAAAAACAGAAGCCTTGAACCGATGTTATCATGAAGATCCCTGGAAATCCGAAGCCTGTCCTGATGTAATTCATTCTCAAGTTTTGCTTCTGCAAGCTTTAGCTGAAACTCTGATTCCTGTTTGAGCTTCTTTCTTCGGGCCAGTTGATTTTGATAAATGAGAACTCCAAGGATCAGCAGGAAGAGGGTTGCCGATGCAAGTGAGAGCACCTGAATATTTCTTTGTTCCAACTCAAGTGCATTGGTGGCAAGCAGAACTTTTTGCTGAGAGAGTTCAAGTTCTTTTGCTTCGCTTTCATACTTGACCTCTAGTTCGAAAATGGTTTTTGTTTTGCTTTCTTCAAACAAGCTATCTTTTAAGGACATGTACTTTTGCTGATATCGATAGGCCTCCTTGTAATCGCCAAGTTCTTTTGCAATGCGCGACATGGCATTGTAGGAATCGCGGACCATTTCCTTTGCTCCGATCTTCTCAGCAGAGGCAATGGCTTTATCGGCAAAAAGTTTTGCTTCTGAAACTTTATGGTTTTTGAGGTAGAAGAAAACGAGATTCTTACTGTTGTAAGCAGCCTCATATTGATTGTCAAATTTTAAGTGCTCATTATATGCCTGTCGGTAATACCCTTCCGCCTTGTCTGGTTGATGTAAACTATCGTAGGCAATGGCCATATTGCCAAGGGTATATGGGACATATCGGGTGTAGCCCAATTCTTCATATCCTTTCTTTGCAATCAGGGAATAGTCTATTGACTTTTGATATTCTTTAGTCTGTAAGAGAACAGAACCAATATTTCCTGAAGTTACAGTGATGCCAAAAGATGAGTTGAGTTTTTTATAGAGTTCAAGGGCAGTAGTATAGTATTCGAGTACTTTGTCGTATTGCTTCTGTTTTTTATAAACGATTCCAATGTTGCTGAGGATATAAGCCTGTATGGTAACTGCTCCTGTTTTCTGAGCCATCTGGAGACCTTTGAAATAGGATTGAAGTGCTTTGTCATAATCTCCTTTTTCATCATAAATAATTCCTATGTTGTTTAGAACATTAGGCATGCTTAGAGAGTCATCCTTAGAGCTTGTTTCAATGGATTGATTCAGATAGTAGAGGGCACTATCATATTCACCGGATGCCTGCTTAGCACTTCCAAGACTATTGAAAGCTTTTGAGATGAATTTTTGATTGCGTTTTTGTTTCGCCAGGTAAAGAGCCCGGCGTGCAAACATAATCGCTGAATCAACATTACTGTTTTTGTAGATCCAGCTCAGTTCATTCAAGGCGATCATTTTACTGGAATCGTTTCCGGTAGAAAACAAATTGTTCAGGCTGTCTATTTGTTTCTTTTGCCCAAGCAAACTTTCACAGAAAATAACCAGAAAGGTTACTGTCAGTAATGTTGTTAGGACACGGGGAGGTCGAATGCAATCCATTTCACATTCAATTTATAATTTTTTCCAGTTTATTAATGATTGAGGAGTCGTGATCCCGTATCTTAGGAAAGATATTTTTATCAGGTAATCTGTAATTATGGCACAAGGTCTTCTGATTGACATGGATGGAGTGGTTTACGGCGGTGATCTCATGATCCCCGGCGCGGATGTATTTATTAAAAGTCTTGTCACGGCAAATATTCCATTTAGTTTCATGACCAACAACAGTCAGCGGACACGACTGGAAGCCGTTCGAAAGCTTCATAAACTGGGTATGGATGTAACTGAAAAGCACATATATACCAGTGCTATGGCAACGGGAAAATTTCTTTCAACACAGATCCCCAATGGTACTGCTTATGTTTTAGGAGAAGGGGGATTGCTGACAAGCCTTCATGAAAACGGCATTACGCTTATTGATACTGATCCCGATTTCGTGGTGCTCGGTGAAGGGAGAAATTTCACGCTTGAAATGGTGCAGCGTGCTGTTGACATGATATTGGCCGGAGCGAAATTTATAACCACGAATCGTGATCCCTCTCCCAAGAAGAAAGGTTGGGCGAATCTTGGAATTGCAGCAACCACTGCTATGATTGAAGAAGCAACTGGTATTGAAGCATTTGTTATTGGTAAGCCCAGTCCTGTAATGATGCGATATGCCCGAAAGTCATTAGGATTGGAAGCGGCAGAGACTACCATTATTGGCGATACAATGGAGACAGATATCCGCGGGGGTGTTCAGATGGGATATAAGACAATTCTTGTCCTCAGTGGAATTACAAAGAAAGATCATTTGAGCCGATATGCCTTCAAGCCTGACATGGTGGTTGAATCAGTAAGCGAGATAAAGTTTCCATTACCATGGTGGTAAATCACAAGGCGCGGTGAACGCTTTTTAAATAAAACTGTTATTATTGTTCAACTCTTTAAAAATAAACAACATGAAACGTAACGCATCAGCACATTGGGAAGGTGATTTGAAAACAGGAAAAGGAAATCTGTCCACTCAAAGCACAACTCTTAATAAAACTCAATATTCTTTCAATACCCGTTTTGCAGATGGTGTAGGTACCAATCCTGAAGAACTACTGGCTGCAGCGCATGCTGGATGTTTTACCATGGCCATCAGCAGCATTCTTGGTGAAGCTGGTTTTGTTGCAACGTCTCTTGATACTACTGCTGCTGTCACGTTGGAAGGTCTTGACATAAAATCAGTTCACCTCTCTATTCAGGGGAAAATTCCAAACATTACAGAAGCAAAGTTTATCGAGATCACAAAGGCGGCAGAGCAAGGATGCTTGATCTCCAAGGTGTTAAAAATTCCTATTACATCAGAAGCTGTTCTTTTGAAGTAGTGCAGACTCGGATGATGATAGAAACTAACGCTTGTAAGTGATTAAATAAAATTGAACATATACTGACGCCATAGCATAAAAATTTATCATATTCGTAACGGGAAAGAAACAAAGAATCCGCCCCGGCAAAACAACAGTTTTGTCGGGGCGATTTCGTTTTAAAGGGCATAGGCCAAACTAACGATTGTTGTGAGCGATAAGAAACCAAAGACAATTTTTGAAAAGATCTGGGACAGCCATGTTGTCAAGCGCTCAGAAGGATATCCGGACGCACTGTTCATAGACCGTCATTTCATTCATGAGGTAACAAGTCCTCAGGCTTTCGATGGCCTGAAGAAAAGAGGCATCAAAGTATTCAATACACAGCGCACAACTGCTACTGCAGATCATAACGTGCCAACAAAAGATCAGCATCTTCCTATCAAGGAAGCTTTGTCACGTCATCAGGTGGAAACACTCCGTACTAACTGTAAAGACTTTGGAATTGAATTATATGACCTTGGACATCCATTCCAGGGTATTGTACATATCATTGGTCCTGAGCTTGGTTTAACATTGCCAGGCATGACGATCGTCTGTGGTGATAGTCACACCTCAACGCACGGAGCATTTGGAAATATTGCTTTTGGAATTGGTACGAGCGAAGTGGAACAAGTATTGGCAACGCAATGTATTCTTCAATACAAGCCGAAGACAATGCGCATAGAGATTAATGGAAAACTTGCCAAAGGTGTGGTGAGCAAGGATATTATCCTTTACATCATTTCTAAACTTACTGCCAGTGGTGCTACAGGCTTCTTTGTTGAATATGCCGGTGATGCCATTCAAAATCTTTCAATGGAGGCTCGCATGACGATTTGCAACATGAGCATTGAAATGGGTGCACGTGGTGGGTTGATTGCACCGGATGAAACGACTTTCAATTACATCCGAGGAAGGAAATTTGCACCACAAGGAGAGGACTTTAATCAAAAAATTATAGAGTGGAAAAAACTTTTAACCGATGAAGGAGCTGTGTATGATGAGGTAGTGAAGTTCAACGCTGCTGACATTGCTCCGATGATCACATACGGAACAAATCCTGGTATGGGCATGCGCATCACTGATCGTATTCCAACACTGGAAGAACTAAAAGAAATCAGTGAACAGGCTTCGTTTACGAAATCCCTGGATTATATGGGTCTTGAACCAGGGTCACAACTACTGGGGAAAGCAATCGACTATGTTTTTATTGGAAGCTGCACAAATGCCCGTATTGAAGATCTAAGACTTGTAGCCGACATGGTGAAAGGGAAAAAGAAAGCAGCAAATGTTGAAGTGTGGGTTGTTCCAGGTTCAAAGCAAGTTGAAGAGCAGGCAAAGAAGGAAGGGCTTGATAAAGTTTTTGAAGCGGCGGGTTTTGAGCTAAGAAGTCCCGGCTGCTCCGCATGCCTTGGAATGAATGAAGATAAGGTTCCTGCCGGAAAATATTGCATAGCAACTTCCAATAGAAATTTTGAAGGACGACAGGGTCCAAAGTCAAGAACTTTTCTAGCAAGTCCATTGAGCGCAGCAGCAGCAGCGATCACAGGACGAGTGACAGATGTAAGAGAATTAGTTTAATCGTTGGTCTGAACAGCTAACAGTGAATTTTAATGAGCAAAGAAAAATTTATAGCGCTTACCACCACTGCGGTTCCCTTATCAGTTGAGAATATTGATACTGATCAGATTATTCCTGCGCGCTTTCTTAAAGCAACTACCCGTGAAGGTTTTGGCGACAATCTTTTCCGCGACTGGAGATTTGATGCAGATAATAATCCAGTAAAGGATTTTGTATTGAACTCTGGCATTTACTCGGGAAAAATTCTGGTCGCTGGAAAGAACTTTGGTTGTGGAAGCAGTCGTGAGCACGCGGCGTGGGCGATTTTTGATTTCGGATTCCGGGTCGTGATCTCAAGTTTCTTTGCTGACATTTTTAAAGGCAATGCACTGAACAATGGCTTGCTTCCGGTAGTGGTATCCGATGCCTATTTAAAAAAATTGTTTGAAGCCATCGAAAAGGATCCCAACACTGAGATCATTGTTGATCTTGAAAAGCAGACAGTTTCTCTGAATGGAATTTCTGAAAGTTTTGATATCAATCTTTATAAGAAGACTTGTATGATCAATGGCTACGATGACATTGATTATCTGCTCAGTCTGAATAGTGAGATTCGTGAATTTGACCTGGCGCACTAATATGAATAAGAAAATAGTAATTCTTCCGGGAGATGGAATTGGTAAAGAGGTGACTACTGAAGGTAAGAAAGTGCTTCAGAAGATTGCTGAAGACTTTGGACATAGTTTTCTGTTTGAAGATGCAATCATCGGACATGATGCTATCGAGAGTACCGGACAAGCATTACCGGACAAAACATTAGGTCAGCTTAAAAACTGTGATGCAATTTTATTTGGAGCGGTAGGTCATCCTAAATATGATAATGATCCGACATTAAAAGTAAGGCCTGAGCAAGGATTGCTTAAAATGAGGAAAGAGCTTGGTCTTTATGCTAACCTAAGACCGATCAAACTTTTTGATGAATTGCTTGAAGCATCCAGTATCAAGCCTGAAATATTGAAAGGTTCTGATATTCTTTTCTTCCGCGAGCTTACTGGTGATGTTTACTTTGGAGAGAAGGGTAGAAAGGACGAGGGAAACACTGCTTACGACATCATGATCTATCAACGTTATGAAGTTGAAAGAATAGCCCATAAAGCATTTCAGGCAGCTCGTACACGGAGGAAAAAAGTGACCTCTGTTGATAAGGCAAATGTTCTTGAAAGTTCACGCTTGTGGAGAGAGACTGTTCAGGAAATCGGAAAGCAATATCCAGATATAACACTTGAGCATCAATTCGTGGATTCTGCGGCCATGAAACTTATTCAATCTCCACGAAGCTTTGATGTGGTGCTAACCGGAAATCTATTTGGTGATATTCTTACAGACGAAGCATCGCAAATAGCTGGTTCTATGGGAATGCTTGCATCTGCTTCTATCGGAGATACAGTAGGTCTATACGAACCGATTCACGGAAGTGCCCACGACATTACGGGCAAAGGAATTGCAAATCCTCTTGCATCGATTTTATCAGTGGCCCTGCTGTTAGATATTTCATTTGGAATGAAGGAAGAGTCAGAAGCAGTTCTGAAAGCAGTCTCTGAAACATTAAAAGAAGGTTATCGCACAGTAGACATAGCACACGTTACGACAGCGAAGAATAAAATACTAAACACGCAATCAATGGGAAGTCAGGTTCTTGAAAATTTATCATTGGCAAGTATTTCAGCCAATCGATAGAGTTTGATATCTGATAAACAATAACAATTAACGACTTAAATAATGAGCAACAAGATCCAGATTTTTGATACGACGCTTCGCGATGGAGAGCAGGTCCCTGGCTGTCAGCTGAAGACAGAAGAGAAGGTGATCATTGCCCGTGAGCTTGAAGCTATGGGAGTGGATGTGATCGAGGCTGGTTTCCCAATATCAAGTCCTGGTGATTTTTTATCAGTAGTTGAAATATCGAAAGCCGTTAATCATGTTACTGTTTGTGGATTGACCCGAGCCAAAAAAGAAGATATCGATGTGGCGGCAGAAGCGTTGCATCACGCTAAGCATGGAAGAATTCATACAGGAATTGGTTCTTCCGATGTTCATATCAAACATAAATTCCGGAGCGATCGAGGACAAGTTCTTGAACAAGGCGTTTGGGCGGTAGAATACGCGAAATCAAAAGGATATGAAGTTGAATTTTATGCTGAGGATGCTGGTCGTGCGGATCTTGAATTTCTGGCGAAGCTGACGGAAGCGGTTATAGCTGCAGGCGCAGATGTCGTTAATATCCCCGATACTACCGGGTATTGCCTTCCTCATCTTTATGGGAAACGAATTCAGTATTTGTTTGAGAACGTAAAAAATATTGATAAAGCGGTGATCTCAGTTCATTGTCACAATGATCTTGGTCTTGCCACAGCAAATACAATGGCGGGCTTACTGAATGGTGCCCGTCAGGCGGAAGTAACAATCAACGGAATTGGTGAACGTGCAGGTAATACCGCGTTGGAAGAAGTTGCTATGATCATTAAAACGCATAGTGACCTTGGTCTTCATACAAATATCAAATCTGAAAGAATTTCTGAAATGAGCATGCTGGTTAGTTCCATGATGCGTATGCCTGTTCAGGCTAATAAGGCGATCGTTGGCAAGAATGCTTTTGCTCATTCATCAGGTATTCATCAGGATGGTTTTCTGAAGCATTCAGAAAATTATGAAATTATAAATCCTGCAGATGTGGGTGTTGGATCTTCCTCTATTGTTTTGACGGCGCGAAGTGGTCGCGCTGCTTTAAAGCACCGTGCTGAATTGCTTGGATATCGATATGAAGGTGAGGAACTAAACTCGCTTTATGAAAACTTCCTGCTGGTGGCTGATGAAAAGAAACTTGTTAATGACTCTGATCTGATAGTTCTCATCACAAGTCTTCCGGTGTTGGTTGCTAAGTGATCTATTGGGAAGATTTCCCCTTCAGTAAATATTTAAAGTACTGAATCGTCGTCTTCACAACGTTCATGTTCGACTGGCCAACGCGTTTTGAAGAATGCAACTGCATTGGGACTTCAATGACCTGTGCGTTGCAATGAATGGAACGAACCAGAACTTCAAGCATGCATACAAAACCCGGTTCTGTAATAATTCCATTATACTTTTCCTGTATTCTATTCAGCAATGAAACGCTGTAGACCCTATAAAAGGAACTGAGTGTCAGTACTTTCACATCAAACAGAAAGCGAAACATGAAGTTAGCTGCTGCCGAGATAAACTTCCTGAAGAATGATGTTTTCTCAAAGCCGCCGCCCTGTGCATATACTGATGCCAGCACAAGATCATAGCCCATTGACTGCAGGCCGAGCATAATGTTTAGAATTTTTAAGTCAGAGGTACAGTCTGCTTCAAGAGTTACAACAATGTCTTCTGGCTTTGAGTTTTTTAGAATCCATTGAAAGCCAGTATTAAACGCTGCACCCGGGCCGCGATTAATCCCATCTCCAAGTACAGTGTATAGCCTGCCACTAAATAATTCTGTTATTAGTTCTTTTGATCTGTCCTTTGATCCGTCATCAGAAAAAACATAATGTATGTTCTGCACACTTTGCCATGCGGTAAGCTCTCCATACAGATTCTTCAGGTTGGCAGTCTCATTATAAACCGGGATCAGGAAGAAGATCATCTCAGGATTTACTTTTTTGGATTTCCTGAATTGTTAATCTGACAGCATCTTCCAGTTTTACAGAAGGCTCGTAACCAAGAATTCTTTTTGCTTTTGACAGATCCGGAACTCGTCTGAGAATATCCTTGTATTTACCAAACACTTCGCTCATAGGAACGAATTTTATCTTAAGTTCTTTTTTTGATCCGGTGATTTTGTGAATAAGTCTGGCGGTTTCTAAAACGGAAAGTTCTTCATCATTTCCGATATTAATAATCTCCCCAACTGCTTTCTCACTTTCAAGTGCGAGAATAGTGCCTTTTACCAGATCGGATACGAAACCCATAGAACGTGTCTGAAGCCCATCTCCATGGACGATCACTTCTTCATCATTCATGATCGAACGAATAAAAATCGGAACGTGCCCGCCACTCCAGGCAAAACTTGACCTTGGACTGAACCCTCCAAAAAAACGGATGATGACAATCGGAACTTTATGATCATGAAAATATCCAAATGAAAGTTGCTCTCCATATAATTTTGATACGGCATAGCTCCATCGCTTTATAAGGCTTGGCCCGAGTAAGAGATCGCCATCTTCATTGAGCGGTAGATCTGGGGACATTCCATAGACATCAGATGTGGAAGCAAAAAGAACTTTACACCCCCACATTTTAGCGGTCTCCAAAACATTCTCAGTTCCTTTAGTATTTACCAAAAGGGTTGGGAGGCTGATATCTTTTTCAGAGATCTTTTTAACGGCCGCCATATGAATAATGGTATCCATATCTTTTCCGAGAATTTTAAGAGAATCGAAATCAAGAATGTTGACTCTGTAGAATTTGAAATTAGGATGATGAATGCAGGGTTCGAGATTGATAAGGCTTCCGTAAGAAAGATCATCAATTCCGGTTACGTTATAACCTTTGTTAAGCAGTTCTTCGGTCAGATGCGACCCGATCATTCCTGCGGCTCCGGTAATTAATACGTTCTTTTTCATTTCTTAAATTTACCTTTCTGGAAATTGATTTCATTTTGGTATGAAAGGAAGGGTCAAAAGTATGCTGGAAGTATTAAAAAGCCAGCGTTTATTATTACTAAAGGTTCTGATCGCCCTTCAAATCAGCTTTTTAACTTTTCTTTTCTTTCGGGCTGTCTCTGATAATCGATATTATCTGGCGTATGAGGACGAGGTAATCAATTATTGCTCAGCGAAAGTTTTCTCAGAAACCGGGTCTGTACGTGCGGAGGGCTGCATCACAGAAGATGTTTCCCGGATTGGTCAGATGAATTGGTATGGGCCAGGGTATGCCGTGATGTATGGTGCGAGTCAGGATTTTTTTGGAGAGGATCCAACCTTG
Source organism: Cyclobacteriaceae bacterium (assembly GCA_013141055.1). Classification (NCBI taxonomy): domain Bacteria; kingdom Pseudomonadati; phylum Bacteroidota; class Cytophagia; order Cytophagales; family Cyclobacteriaceae; species Cyclobacteriaceae bacterium. The sequence goes on from JABFRS010000001.1 coordinate 2,918,644, forward strand.
TTTATAAAGATTCATTTTGTGCTCGCTCTTCTGTCGATCACCATTATTTTTTTTATTCCTTCTTCTCTGGAAAGCAGATTGCTTTTCTGCAGCGCCCTTCTCTTCACAGAACAGTTTACAGGTTACATCTTTACTTATTTTCCTGAATCCATTCATCTTTTTTTTGCCATCATCTTTATTCTTTTGATCACTCTGATCTATCAGGCAAAGGATGTAAGGAAGAGAAACTTATATGTGACCATTTTTATTGGACTTGTCTTCGCGGTTGTGCTTTTAAGGTCTACTGCTATCTTTTGGTTAACGTCATTAATCGGATTGAGTCAGACAAGGAAGATGATGATTTCAATGATTATTGTATTTCTTGTTGGACTTGGAATCACACTTCTGTACATGCGTTACTTTACCGCGCCTCCCTATGCTGGTGATATGCAGAAAATTGATCAGTTGTTTGAATTTGACCTCTTTGGATTTATTTTCAAAACGATAAAAGCAACAATGCGGAATACTTTCTCTCTTTTAAAAAGCGGTTCCTTTGGAGTTTATATTTTGCTTTTGTTAATGGGAATTGCCATGGTTCGATGGTGGCAAACCAAAGAGAGATTGTTGCTTGCTGCTCTTCTTGTAAGCATCTCACTGGTGGGGGCATTGATGGCTTATTATTCGGCAGGACCCTGGTATTTTCTGAAGCAGTCTGCCATCCTGATTCCATTGATCATTTTTGTGCTCATGGTAACAAATTCACCACCCATGCTTAAGTACGGCATTTTGATGGGAGGGATGTTAATTTTCCCTCTATTGTATGAAAATATTTCCATCACAATTCTAGAACGACAAAATGCTTACAATGGATGGCAGAACAGTAAACCTTTCCAGTCTGCTTTGAATGAACTAACCAATCACATCTCAGAAGATTCTGAAGTAACTGTAGTCTGGTGTTATAATGAATACGATTATGGTTCCGCTGCAGAAGCACTCCTACCTTTTTCTACCGCTTCTGGTCATCCTATATTGTACACAACCAATATTGCCACGGCCCAGGATAAGCCCGAAGTAAGATTTCAACTGCATCATAAATTGAAGGTGAATTATATTTTAAGTCGTTATCCACTGGAGTTACCCGCTGTTCGACTGGTTCATTCAACTCAATTTTATCATTTTTACAAAATCGAAGATTAATTATTGATGGCTCTTCAGGAAAAGAATTTATATACCAAACGTTCTCAGTTGCCAGGCGCCGGAAAAGGGTTGTTTACAAGAGTATTTATTCCAAAAGGAACCAGGATTGTTGAATACAAAGGAGAAGTTCTTACCTGGAAGGAAGCTGAAAAGATGCCTGAGGATCGTAACGGCTACGTTTTCTTCTTCACCAATAACTATGTTATCGATGCATGGAAGCACAAAGGCTTTGCTCATTTTGCCAATGACGCAAAAGGAATTGCTCGCGTGGAAGGTTTGAAAAACAATTCAGAATACGAAACTGAGAAGAAACGATGCTTTATTGTTGCCACGCGTGATATCCCGGCCCGATCAGAGATCCTTGTTGGTTACGGTGGCGAATACTGGCAGGCCATCCGTTACAATGTCAGGATTGAGGCAGAGAGAATTGCCAAAGAAGGAAAGAAATCAAAATCTTTATTGCCTCACGAAATCCTCAAAAAGAGCAAGAAGAAGAAAATGAAAAAGTGATACGTGTCCTAAAAAAGTTTTCTTAATTCTTAATCTTTTGAGCCTTTTCAAGTGTCTCATTGGTAACATCTCTCACCTTCTTTATAGACTCCATTTGCATCTCAAGATACTCTCTGGCTTTTTCCTGGTCTACAGAATCGGGTAGTGGACTGAAACTATGCATCCAATCCATCATAGAGTTGTTTGCAGAATCAAGTCTGGCGATCGTTGCCTGAATTTCGAGCTTTTGAGCTTCAGGCATGTCAGGAGTATTTGTGACTTTCTCTGTTAAAGTCTGCTTAAGCTTATAGATGTCTTCCATCTTAGGCATCACCTCATCATGAATATCCATGATCTCACTATATAGGGCCTGATTTGGATTGTCAGAATCTGTGCTGCCAGCCTGATTGTGATTACTATGATCCGCAGTCTTGCCACAGGCAACTAAAATCAAGAAGGAAATGGCGATAAGGGTGATTTTCATATGGATTGATTTTGAGCAAAGTTACTTTTTTACCCCATGCAGGCCAACCTTTACCGACTAACAGTAGTTAGTGGCGGTAAGAATTTTTCAATTTCTTTGAGTGCAGGTTGGTGAAATAGTAATTTTCTACGTTCTTAGCCTTCAGAATAACACATGAACAACAAGCGATTTTATTTTTACTTCTATTTCTATCAATCCCTCGGGACTGACAGAGCGCTTTGTTGATCATTTAAAAAGATAACAGAAACTCCAAAAGTCCCGGTTCATCCGGGATTTTTTTTTGACAACACTATTTGAATAAGGGCAGAAATGAAGAAGAAGAAATTAAGAATTGCGATCCAGGGTATAGCCACCAGCTTTCATGAGGTGGCTGCATTGACGCATTTCCAAAGTCCTATCGATACGGTGGAGTGTCTTTCGTTTCATGCACTTTGTGAAACTTTGAAACACGATCAGGCAGACTACGCCGTCATGGCCATAGAAAATTCCATTGCAGGAAGCATCCTTCCAAATTATTTCCTTTTGCAGGAATATCATTTCGCTATTGTTGGCGAATTGTATCTCCCTATTCACATGCATTTACTTGCCCTTCCTGGTGTTAAGCTAAAAGACATCAAGAGCATTGAATCTCATCCGATGGCCATTCGTCAATGCACAGAGTTTCTTAACAAACTTGAAGGTGTTGAGATCAAAGAGAGTGAGGATACGGCATTGTCAGCAAAAAAAGTAAAGGAGAAAAAACTTAGAGACACGGCAGCCATCGCCAATGAACATGCCGCGAAAAAATTCGGACTTCAAATTCTTGAAAAAAGAATTGAAACGCATAAGAAGAACTTCACCCGTTTTCTGATCCTCACAAAAAAGAATACTGAAATAACTGACAGCAATAAAGCATCTCTTTGGTTTGAGGTACCTAATGAAGCAGGAAGCCTTGCAAATGTGTTAACATCATTCAAGGACAATAGTATCAACCTGACAAAGATCCAGTCGATCCCAATTATTGGAAAGCCTCGCGAATATTCAATTCATGTGGATGTTGAATGGAAGAAAAAGAAAAACTATGATCTGGCACTTAATCAGGTATTGCGTCAGACACGCAACCTGAGTGTGCTGGGTGAGTATAAAAAAGCGGATATAAAATTCTGAAGTCAAGAACATGATCAAAACAGCAGACAGAATAGCAAACGTTGAGGAATACTATTTTAGCAAAAAACTTGCTGAGGTTCGGTTACTTGATACTCCTGAACTCCGTGTCATTAATCTTGGTATCGGAAGTCCTGATCTTGCACCATCCGGCGATACAATTGAGGCGTTAACTCAATCTGCTCAAAATCCTTCCCATCACGGCTACCAGAACTACAAAGGTATTCCTGCTCTTCGTCAGGGGATCGCGACACTATATAATAATGTGTACGGTGTCTCCCTTGATGCGGAATCGGGTATTTTACCTCTCATGGGCTCAAAGGAGGGAATCATGCATATTGCTATGGCATTTGTGAATGAAGGAGATGAGATTCTGATTCCTGACCCTGGTTATCCTACTTATTCATCTGTTGGCAAACTTGTAGGGGCAAAAATCAGAACTTATGAGATGAAAGAATCTTTGGATTGGGGCGTTGATATCGAATCATTGAAGAACCAGGATCTTTCAAAGGTGAAGATTATGTGGGTAAATTTTCCTCACATGCCAACGGGCCATGTTGCATCCCGCGATGAAATGAAAGCACTGGTTGACTTGGCAAGAAAGAATCAATTCCTGATTGTAAACGATAACCCATATAGTCGAATTCTTAATGATGCTCCTTTAAGCATTCTTTCCATTGAAGGAGCTGAGGAAGTGGCGCTGGAATTAAATTCTTTGAGCAAATCTCATAACATGGCCGGCTGGCGTATAGGATGGGTAGCTGGTAAAAAAGAATTTATTGATGCCGTCCTGCGTGTGAAGAGCAACATGGACTCAGGAATGTTCCTTGGACTACAGCAAGCCGCAGTGGAAGCATTGAAAAACGGCGAGCAATGGTTTAAAGAGCTCAACAAGGTTTATCGTGAGCGGAGTGTTGCTGCAAAAAATATTATGAAAGAACTGGAATGTACCTATTCAGAAAAACAATCCGGTTTATTCATCTGGGCCAAAGCTCCTGATCATATTAAAGAAGTTGAAAAGTGGATCGATGATATTCTCTATGGAACGAAAATTTTTATTACTCCTGGATTTATTTTCGGAGAAGCAGGCCGCAGGCACATTCGCATTTCTCTTTGTGCTCCTGTAGAAAAAATGAACGAAGCACTTTTGCGCATTACGAACTGGAAAAAACAGGATTCAAAACAATCAACTCTTCACCCGAAAGCGATAGCATGAAAATTACAATTGTTGGTCTTGGCTTGATTGGTGGTTCTATCGGACTTGATTTGCGAAAAGCAGGTCTTGCCACAGAGCTTGTTGGTGTGGATCTGAATGAGGAGAATGGAAAAAAAGCGATAGAGCTCGGTCTTGTTGATCGCATTGACCATGAAGATCGGTCAATCGCACAAGCGGATATTATTATTCTCGCAATTCCCGTAAACATTATGAATGCGCTGTTGCCGCAGGTGTTGGATGTTATTAAAAAGGGAGCAGTCGTGATTGATACCGGTTCCACAAAATCATTGATATGTCGTTCCGTAAGTAATCATGTTAATCGCCAGCAGTTTGTTGCAGCACACCCGATCGCAGGAACTGAAAACTCAGGTCCTGAAGCGGCATTCAGAGGCTTGTTTGCTGACAAGACGAATATCATCTGTGAACGTGATAAATCTTCTGACGTATCTCTCTCGATCGCTGAGAAGATATTTGAAGCATTGGGAATGAAAACAATTTTCATGGATCCGGATGAACATGATCGCCATGTTGCGTACGTTTCACATCTATCACACGTTAGTTCATTTTTACTAAGCCAGACAGTGCTCGATATTGAAAAAGACGAGAAAAACATTTTCAACCTTGCGGGAAGCGGGTTGACTTCAACTGTTCGTCTTGCGAAAAGCTCTCCGGATATGTGGGCACCGATTTTTGAGCAAAATGCTGAATATCTCGGTCAGGCAATATCAGAGTATATTATGCATCTTCAGCGTTTCCATTATCAGCTTATGAAGCGGAACACAAAAGAGCTTTATCGTGTTATGAAAGAGGCAAATAAGATCCGAAAGGTTTTAGATGCCGGGCTTCCTGAAGCAAAACCAAAAGAAACAGAAGATAAAACCATCATTCATTCCTAGTATTTAAATTTTAAGATATGCAATTCGAATCAATCACATCAGCACTTAAGATCACGAAACCATTGATCATTAGCGGTCCTTGCAGTGCTGAGACAGAAAGCCAGATGATCACAACTGCCCGCCAGCTTGCGGCTACTGGAAAAGTTCATGCTCTTCGCGCAGGTATATGGAAACCCCGCACCCGCCCCGGCCAGTTTGAAGGAGCAGGAGCAGATGGCTTGAAGTGGCTCGTCATGGCGAAGCAGGAAACAGGATTGCCGATCACAACCGAAGTGGCAACTGCCGCTCACGTTGAAGCCTGCCTCAAAGCCGGCGTGGACATTCTTTGGATCGGTGCCCGCACCACAGTGAATCCATTCTCTGTTCAGGAGATTGCTGATGCGTTGCAAGGTGTTGATATTCCAGTGATGGTTAAAAATCCAGTCAATCCCGATATCGAATTGTGGATTGGTGCATTCGAGCGCCTAAGCCGCGCTGGTATCAATAAAATGTCAGCCATCCATCGTGGATTTTCATCTTTCGAAAAAGGACCTTTCCGTAATGCGCCGATGTGGAATTTGGGAATTGAACTAAAGACCCGCGTTCCCGGAATTGAAATGATTTGCGATCCAAGTCACATCGCTGGAAATCGAGAGTTGATTGCAATGGTCGCTCAGAAAGCACTTGATCTCGATATGGCAGGGTTGATGATTGAAAGTCATCTTAACCCGGATGCAGCGTGGAGTGATGCCAAGCAGCAAGTGACACCATCTGTTCTCGCGAAGATTGTGGATAGCCTTGTTGTTCGTACTGCTTCGTCTGATAATAAGACATTCAAGGATACGTTGAGCCTTCTCCGTGAACAGATTGACCAGCTTGATGACGAGATCATGCAGAAAATGGCCAACAGGATGAAGGTATCTGAAAAGATAGGTCAGTATAAAAGAGAGAATAATGTCACGATTCTTCAGGTTAACCGCTGGGAAGAAATCGTCCAGACCCGTGCCGCCCTTGGAAAGGCAATGGGACTTGATGAAGGATTCACCCGTGACCTGTTGAGATTGGTTCACCATGAATCTATTCAGGTCCAGACCAAAGTGATGAATAAGACCGAAGTGAAAGTGTAATTCAGGCTTACGGCTTATAAAGCTTAATAATCCCGTTGCGATAATTTAATTATGGCGCGGGATTTTTGTTGCATTAATAAATCTCCGACCTTCGGCCTAATCCTCAAGTTTCAAATTCAAACTCTTTCTTATGAGCTCTCCCTGGAAGAAAATTGCCATTGGTGTCATTGTTCTCGCCGCCGCCGTTGCTGGTGTCCTTTATTTTAAAACTGCCAAAAGCTCCACAACTATTTCGGGTGGTGTTAATCCTGCTTTTGGAGAATATATATCGTCCTATACAGCAGGTGTTGTTGGCTCAGGTTCAAATATTCAGATTGTGCTGGCACAGGATGCAGTTGACTCAACTGCATTGGGAGAAAGTTCAGTGAAGCTTTTCAACTTCAGTCCTACTTTAAAGGGAAAAACTATCTGGGTGGACAGGCATACTGTAGAGTTTCGTCCTGACGGAAGAATGTTATCCGGGACGGTATATGAGGTAGAATTCAATCTTTCCCGTCTTCTGGATGTTCCTTCTGATCTAAAGACATTCCTCTACTCATTCCAGGTAATCCCTCAGAACTTTGAACTTACAGTTGATAATATCAAGCCTTACGTAAAAACTGAATTAAAACGTCAGAAAATTGAAGGGGTCTTATTCACAGCAGATTTTGCGGAAGAATCATCTCTTGAGAAAACGCTCACGGCGGACCAGGAAGGAAAATCCTTGAAAGTAAATTGGATTCATACTGGTGAAGGGAAGCATCATGCTTTTATAGTAGAAGATGTTGACCGCAAGGATAAAGCAAGCAATGTTGTTCTTTCTGTTAATGGAAAGGAGATTGGAATAGAGCAAATGGATAATAGGGATGTTGAAATTCCTGCGCTCGGAGATTTCAAAGTTACAAATGTAAAAGTGGAGCAAAGTTCCAATCAGCATGTAGTGGTTCAGTTTTCGGATCCTTTAAGTGAAAAGCAAAATCTTGCCGGACTTCTTTCTTTCTCTGACATTCCATCCCTTGACTTTGAGATCAAGGATAATGAAATCCATATTTTTCCTCCAGCACGTCAAACAGGTTCCAAGAAACTGACGATAGAGGCGGGAATAAAAAACATTTTAAACTATCGCATGGCAGAAGGCGGATCCTTCGATGTAATCTTTGAACAGGTGGCTCCATTGGTAAGATTTATTGGTAAGGGAAATATTCTTCCTTCAACTGATGGGTTGATTCTTCCTTTTGAAGCAGTCAACTTGAAAGCTGTTGATATTCAGATCATCAAGATCTACGAAAGAAATGTTCTTCAATTTCTGCAAGTCAATGATTTTGATGGCAACTCGGAAATTCGACGTGTAGGAAAATCACTTATAAAAAAGATGGTTTCCCTGGAAGGTTCTGGCAATGATCTTGGAAAGTGGAGTCGTTATACGATTGATCTTTCAAAATTTATAAATACCGAGCCAGGGGCCATTTACCAGGTAAGTGTAGGATTTAAGAGAGCCTACTCTGTCTATAATTGCCCGGAGGGTGAAGATGCTGTTGAAACTCCATTGGCAGAGGAGGATTGGGATCAGGCGGAGGATGAAGCAAGTAATTGGGATTACTATAATGATTACGACTACGATGAAAATTACGATTGGGAACAACGCGACAATCCTTGTAACTCATCTTACTATACAAACAGTCGCACCATACGACGCAATGTGATCGCATCTGACCTTGGCATCATGGTGAAACGTGGTGGTGATGGAAATACTATTGTCTTTATTAATGATCTAAAAACCACAAAACCTCAGGGTGGTGTTCAGGTTGAGCTTTATGATTTCCAGCAACAGTTAACCGGTGTTGCCAATACGGACACAGACGGAAAAGTATCCATCAGCTCTAAGCAAACTCCCTTTGCGTTGATTGCCAAAAATGGCGCACAGCGTGGTTATTTGAGATTGGCAGACGGTGAGTCACTTTCACTTAGCAATTTTGACGTAGGAGGAGAGCATGTTGACAAAGGTTTGAAAGGATTGATTTATGGCGAGCGTGGTGTTTGGAGACCAGGTGATTCTCTATACCTGACCTTCCTGTTGGAGGATAAATTAAAACTTCTTCCGGCCGCACATCCTGTTGTGATGGAATTGCAGAATCCGCAAGGGCAAGTGACGCAACGACTTGTAAGATCCTCATCAGAGAATGGTTTTTATAAATTTGCCACAACTACTTCACCTGACGCACCTACCGGTAACTGGATGGCGAGGATCAAAGTCGGTGGAGCTCAATTCACTCAGACGGTTAAGATTGAAACGATCAAGCCTAATCGCTTAAAGATCAAGCTTGACTTTGGAAAAGATAAGATCACTGTTGGGGATAATAATATTTCAGGAACACTGAATGTAAATTGGTTGGCCGGTTCACCAGGAAGAAATCTGAAAGCAGAATTCGAAGTTCTGCTGACCGAAGCTCAAACCAAGTTTGATAAATATCCTGAATACACATTTGATGATCCGGCAAAGAGAGTTGACAGTGAAGCGAAGCCAATCTTTGAAGGATATACCGATGATGACGGTAACGCCAAAATCAATGCCTCACTTGAAGTTAGCGGTGAACCGGCGGGCATGCTAAATGCAATCTTTAGAGGTAAAGTGTATGAGGAAAGCGGAAATTTCAGCATTGATCGTTTCAGTCTTCCGTTCTATCCTTATTCTTCATTTACCGGTATTCGTCTTCCGCAAGGCGATAAGGCTCGCGGAATGTTGTTAACCGATACCACTCATCGCGTGGAGGTAGTAACATTGGATGCAGACGGTAATGGCGTTACGCGTGATAATATTCAAATGACCATTTCTAAACTTGAGTGGCGCTGGTGGTGGGATAGTTCAGAAGGAAATGCCAATTACATGTCGGCAAATAACTCAACACCAATTGCTTCCGGACGGATTAAAACTGTCAATGGTAAAGGAGTTTGGAATTTTAAAGTGAAATATCCTGAATGGGGAAGATTTTTGGTTCGTGCAACGGATCCTGTTTCTGGTCACAGCACGGCGAAAGTAGTTTATATCGATTGGCCGGGTTGGGCAGGTCGGGCAAAAAATGAATCTCAGGGAGCTGCCATGCTTTCGGTATCTTCTGATAAGCCAGGATATAGCATTGGCGAAAAAGCAAATCTTGTAATTCCTGGAAGCGACAATGGTCGTGCGCTCGTCAGCATTGAGAATGGAAGTCGCGTAATCGGTACATACTGGGTTGAAACAAAAAGCGGCGACAACAAATTTAGTTTTGATGTTACACCGGAAATGACGCCGAATGTTTTTGTAAGTGTAACACTTCTTCAACCACACTCTCAAACCATAAATGATCTTCCAATAAGAATGTATGGTGTCATACCTGTTACAGTGGAGGATCCAAAAACTCATTTAGACCCAGTCATTACAATGCTGGATGTATTGGAGCCTGGAAAGGAAGTGGTGATTAAAATATCTGAGAAATCGAAAAGAAAAATGACCTACACGGTTGCTGTGGTAGATGAAGGTTTGCTTGATATAACCCGATTCACTACTCCTAATGCCTGGTCTCGTTTCTATGCACGCGAAGCTCTGGGTATAAAAACCTGGGATATCTATGATGCAGTCATGGGAGCTTTCGGTGGAAAGATCGAGCGACTTCTTGCTGTTGGTGGTGACATGGCAGCAAAAAGTAAGGAAGATGATGCTAAGGCAAACAGATTTAAACCTGTTGTAAAGTTTTTAGGACCGTTTACACTGGATGGAGGCAGCAACGAACATAAGTTTATCATGCCTCAGTACATTGGTTCTGTTAAAACGATGGTTGTTGCAGGCTATGAAGGTGCATATGGTGCGACTGATAAAGCAACACCAGTACGCAAACCATTAATGGTACTCGCAACATTGCCACGGGTTCTAGGGCCTGAGGAAACATTAAAGTTGCCCGTGACGATTTTCTCCATGGAGAAAAGCATAAAAAATGTGAAAGTGGAGGTGAAGGTGAGTGGACCTGTTTCATTATCTGGCGATGCTTCAAGATCAGTAACAATGGATAAAGAAGACCTTACGACGGATTTTGATCTTACCGTCAGAGGTGAAACCGGAATAGCAAAAATTGAAGTAACAGTTTCTTCCGGAAGCTATAGCGCAACTGATGTAATTGATATTGAGATCCGTAATCCAAATCCGCCGGTAACTAAAGTAATTGAAGGTATAATGGAGCCTGGCAAAGGATTTAATTCAACGGTAGCGCCGGTTGGGATATTAGGGACCAACACAGCTATGCTGGAAGTGTCAAGCCTCCCGCCAATCAATCTTGGTCAGCGACTTCGTTACCTGATGCAATATCCATACGGTTGTATTGAGCAAACAACATCTTCTGTTTTCCCTCAACTTTATCTGGATCAGGTAAAGGCATTGACGGAAGATGAAAAGGTGACAACGCAGCGCAACGTTCGTGCAGGCATTGAGAGGTTGAAGCTATTTGTCACGCGTGATGGCGGATTCTCATATTGGCCAGGAAATCAGGATTCTGAAAGCTGGGGCGCTACATATGCGGGTCATTTTCTTCTGGAGGCAGAGGCCAAAGGTTATTTCGTTCCAAGTGATATGTTGAAACGCTGGAAGAAATTCCAAAAGAATAAGTCTGTGGAATGGAGAAAGAATAAGGAATTCCAGAGTAGTGAGTTGATTCAGGCGTATCGGTTGTACACACTTGCATTAGCTGGTGATCCTGACCTTGCTTCTATGAACCGTATGCGTGAAATGGGGAATCTTCCGGTAACATCAGTTTGGATGCTCGCTGCTGCTTATGCTAAAGCCGGACAACAGGAGGCAGCAAAAACTTTAATTGCCAATCTTCCAACAAGTATTAAGCCGTACCAGGAGATGGCATATTCGTATGGATCGGATGTTCGTGATAAAGCGATCATTCTTGAAACACTTTTATTGTTGAATGATCGTACGAAAGCTTTTGAATTGGTAAAAGATATATCCGCTTCGTTAAGTAATTCAAATACCTGGATGAGTACTCAATCGGTTGCCTGGAGTTTAAAGGCAGTGGGAATGTTTGCCGGAACTGAAAAGAAGGGTCCATTAAAATTCACTTATACTTTTAATGGAAAGAATGTGCCAGTCAGTACGGACCTCACCTTTGCTCAGGTAAGTCTTCCATTCGATGGTGTGAAGGTTGGTGCTATTAAAATTGAAAGCCAGAGTCAGTCGACCTTATTCGCACGCATAATTACTGAAGGCGTGCCGGCGCGTGGCGAAGAAATGGAGGCCAGCAATAATTTAGGATTGTCGGTGACTTATGCAGATGCAGATGGTGGAGCTGTTGATCCTTCCAGTCTTGAACAAGGAACTGAGTTTATTGCTACTGTTACCATTTCACATCCAGGTGTTCGTGGAGCGTACAAGAATCTTGCATTGAATCAGATCTTCCCTTCAGGCTGGGAGATTAATAATCTTCGTTTGGATGGTGCCGAGGATATGCTTAAGAACGATGTCTTCACTTATCAGGATATTCGTGATGATCGCGTATACACTTACTTTGATATCAATGCTGGTCAGCGGAAGACATTCAAAGTGATGCTAACCGCCACTTATGCAGGAAGCTATTATTTACCGGCGATGAGTTGTGAAGCAATGTATGATCATGGTGTCTATGCCAGAACGAAAGGACAAGTAGTCCAGGTAATCAAGAGAAGCGTTCAATAGAGTATCCTTAGAAAAAATAATCAAGGCCGGATTCAGAATGATGAAGTTAATCTTCAAAATTGTGAATTCGGCTTTTTTAGTTTTAATCTTCACTCTCTTCAATCTCCTCGTTCTCTTCAACGACCTTTTCTTTTTTCGTAAGTTTTTTCAGAGCCTTGACCATCTTCTTTTCAGCCTTCTGATTTAAGACTGGAAAGTAAATTCTGTTTTCTTTATCGCCATTCATTTCAATTTCCAGTCGCCTTCCGGAAAACATATAATATCCACCAGTACTATGCCCATCATAACCAATGATGCCTCTCACTTTTGTAATGGATGCGATGTCAATAGATTGAGGGGTTGAAAAAATGTTCATAGAGGTGATCTTCAAAGTCTCATCGTCCAGAGTGACTATAGCCGATCCGGACATAACTATGTAGTAAAATAGTATTACAAGTACGACGAGAAAGATGATGCTTAGTCCAAGGAAATAGCATGCTGCTGCTGAAAGCAAAACGACAAGTCCATAAATGATTGCCTCTGTCTTGGGGAAGTAGCTTATGTTTATATTGGAATCCATTAATTAGTATATATAATCCGAAAGTTATAAAGGAATTTGATAGGGTTATGAGGAATAAGTTCCCGAACCATTATTGTCAGTATTTGTTGTGACACAGAAATGGTTTTTCCGGTTTAAGTCTAAGGCTGCCTGTGAAATCTGATTCATCTCTTAACAATTTCTTTTTAAATTTGCAGTTTACTAGTTACAATGGCCCAAACAACTGAATTCCGCTTCTCTTCCGGCCCTGAGCCGCATCGTGGACGCACTCATGAGATCATGAAAAAGCATCCTCAGATCAAAAAACTGATGGGTAAAAATCCAGGCACTATCCTGGCGATCCTGGGCCTTGTTGGCGGAATGGTCGGTGGAGCTTATCTCGTGAGGGACGCTTCGTGGTGGATTGTGGTAGCCGCAGCATACATTGGTGGGGCATTTGCAAATCATGCATTATTTGTAATGATCCACGAATGCACTCATAACTTGTTATTTAAAAAGAAGGGAATGAACCTTGCAGCGGCGATTGTTGCAAACCTTCCTCACATGTTTCCAAGTGCTATTTCTTTTGTGCGCTACCATATCAAGCACCATTCATTTCAAGGTGTTCATGAATTAGACGGAGATCTTCCTGATTATTGGGAAGCGAAACTCATAAACAGTTCCTTTTTTGGAAAAGCACTCTGGCTTTTATTCTTTCCGATATTTCAGGCGATCCGTACATTCCGTTTGAAAGAGATCAAGCCTGTGGATGGATGGATCGTTGCAAACTGGATAGTTCAAATTGCATTTAATGTTGCTATCTGGGTATTCTTCGGACCAAAAGCATTCTTCTTTTTATTATTTAGCTTCTTCTTCTCCGTAGGTCTTCATCCTCTGGGGGCTCGCTGGATTCAGGAACATTACCTGACCTTGGATGAGAAACAGGAAACATATAGTTATTATGGTCCTCTGAATGCTGTAGCTTTTAACGTAGGATTTCATAACGAACATCATGATTTTCCTTCCATTCCTTGGAATAAATTGCCTGAACTGAAAAATCAAGCTCCTGAATATTATGATTCATTAAAGTCTCATAACTCCTGGACCAAACTGTTTTTCCGTTTCCTTTTTGACAAGAACATATCTCTGTACATGCGGATACTTCGCCAGGAGCGCGGCAAAGTTGCCCTAACAGATGAATCGAAACCGGATGCTGAGCTTGTGCTCGAAGGTGTAGAACGCTGATTAATCATCATGAAGAAAGTTTCGTTGATTGTAATTCTCTCGCTGGGAATTATTACAGCTTTTGCTCAGACTTCTCAGGAGCTGAGTATCCTGGAATTGTCCAAAAGGAAATTTGACTGGCTACTCAACAAGCAGTATGATTCACTTGTAAAAGTTCTGGATGATAAAGTTCAGTACATTCATTCCAATGGCTGGATTCAAAGTAAGGATGAGGTAGTGAATGATCTTAAGAGTGGTAAACTTGTATATCAAAAAGTGGAAGTGAAAGATTCCAAAGTGAGATTGTATTCCAACTCAGCGATTGTTACCGGCCTTGGAAGATTTGAAGGAGTTACTAATGGAACTGCTTTTGCGATGGATCTCCGCTATACTGAGGTTTATGTCAAAAGCGGAAACCTTTGGAAACTTGCTTCCCGTCACGCCAACAAAATGCCGTAACAGTGCGTTGCACTTCTGCATTCGACGTTGGATATTCGTCATTCCAATTAAATAATTGCAGATCACTAACACACTGAAGACGTTTTTTACAAGGAAAAGAATCATACTCTTTTTTCTTGCGATGGTATTATTGCTCTGGTACTTTTTTTCTCTTCCTCAAAAACTCTTCAATAGCTCATACTCCACTGTTCTGGAAGATCATTCCGGTCATTTACTTTCAGCAGCGATTGCTTCTGATGGACAATGGCGATTTCCCGAGATAGACACCGTTAATGAAAAATTTCAGAAAGCCATTATTGCTTATGAGGATAAACGCTTCATGAATCATCTAGGCATTGATATTCTTGCATTGGGCAGAGCGATAAGAATGAATATTCAGGCGGGTCATGTGGTTAGCGGGGGTAGTACACTTACCATGCAAACGATTCGGTTGTCAAGGAAGAATCCAGACCGCACCGTCTTTCAAAAGATCATAGAGGTAATTCTTGCCACACGTGCTGAGCTTCGCTATTCAAAAAAAGAAATCCTGCAATTCTATGCATCACATGCACCTTTCGGAGGTAATGTGGTTGGAATCGAAGCTGCATGCTGGCGCTACTTTGGAAGGAGTTCCGCGGAATTGTCATGGGGAGAAGCAGCATTGCTGGCAGTACTTCCGAATAATCCATCATTGATTCATCTTGCCAGGAACCGTGATCTTCTCAAGGCAAAGCGTAATCATCTTCTTGAAAAATTATTTCAGCAGCATGAGCTTGATGAGATCAGTTTTCAACTTGCAATAACAGAACCTATTCCTGAGAAACCTCAGCCCTTGCCACGGTATGCATCACATTTGCTGGATCAGGTGGTGAAAGCGGGGTACAGACAGAAGGTAGTGAGATCTTCTGTTGATCAGGAGATTCAGATCAGGGCAGAGCAGATAGTGGATGATCACTTTCAAAGAATACAAGCCAATCAGGTTTTTAATGCAGCTGCTTTAATTGTGGATGTAAGGTCAGGCGAAGTGCTTGCATATGTAGGAAATACAAAATCAGGAGATGACCACGAACAAAGCGTTGATGTCATCCAGGCTCCCAGAAGTACAGGCAGCATTCTTAAACCTTTCCTTTTCGCAGCCATGCTTGATGAAGGTAAAATGCTTCCTGGTACGTTGATACCTGACGTTCCAACTTTGATCAGTGGATTTGCGCCGAAGAATTTCTCACGACAGTATGACGGAGCAGTTCCTGCCGATAAGGCCCTAATCCGATCTTTAAATGTTCCAACAATTTATGAGCTTAAGGATTATCGCTATGAAAAATTTTATAGGCTTCTTCAAAGCATCGGAATGAGTACATTAAAAAAATCCCCAGACCATTATGGATTGTCGCTGGTGTTGGGAGGTGCGGAAGGTTCATTATGGGATATCACAGGAATGTATGCTTCTGCGGCACGTACACTGAATAATTATTTTCAATATCCCGGGAAGGATCGATACAATAGAATGGATTTTCATTCGCCTTTATTTACACGTACAAATTTTCCCGATACAGTTCTTGAGTCGTCCTCATACCTAAGTGCTTCATCACTCTGGCTGACATTTGAAACTTTAAAAGAATTATATCGGCCGGGTGAAGAAACCGGATGGCAGCATTTTAGCAGCACGACACCTATTGCGTGGAAGACAGGAACAAGCTTTGGATTCAGGGATGGTTGGGCAGTTGGTGTAACTCCGGATTATGCAGTAGGAGTATGGGTCGGAAATGCAGATGGTGAAGGAAGACCTGGATTAACCGGTACTGAAGCAGCAGCTCCATTAATGTTTGATCTGTTTGCTATTCTTCATGGTCAGACATGGTTTCAGAAACCTCAATCAGAATTAACAAGTGCTGCAGTATGTTCAATGAGTGGTCAACGTGCGTCATCATTGTGTGATAAGGTTGATACAGTATCAATTCCAGTAGCAGGACTGACTTCTGCTTTATGTCAATACCATAAACTAATTCATTTGTCTCCCGACATGAAATATCGTGTACACAGTGAGTGTGCATCTGTAAATGAAATGAAGTCTGTAAGTTGGTTTGTGCTCCCCGCTATTCAGGAGTATTATTTTAAGATCGGAAACTTGTACTATCGTTCGCTTCCTGCGTATCGGAATGATTGTGCTGATCCAGCATCTATCGCATCAATGGATATTATTTATCCTAAAGTCAATTCAAAAATATATCTGCCAGTACAGTTGGATGGAAAAACAAGCACTACCGTATTTGAAGCTACACATCGGAATTCCGCTTCAGTTATTTTCTGGCATATTGATGGGCACTTTCTCGGATCAACTCAAAAGAGTCATCGTTTTTCGATAGGAGCCAAACAAGGGCAGCATGTTCTTACGCTCGTAGATGACTTGGGTGAGACCATACAACGCTCATTTACCGTAATTTCAGGTGATTAACCTTCAGGAATGTAATATTTTAGCGGAAATTGAATAAATTTATAGGGTGCGCAGAATTAATATTGCAAAGTCTATTTCTAAAATCATCAGAATGAAAACGATTGGCTTGATTTCTATTTTGTTTTTTGCTCTTGTGGGGCAGGCAAACTCCCAACAAAATATACCACTGATACACAGTGGATTTGTCGTGGTAGTGGGTGCGTTTTCTGTTGAAGCAAATGCAGAAAAATGTGTCGTTTTCGCAAAGAAAAAAGGACTTACTCCCCAGGTTGAATTAAACAATTTCAAGAATTTATACTATGTTGTTGTGCTTGAAACCGAAGATCGTGATGCTGCCCTTGCTGAAGCTAAGCGCATTCGTGGAACGGGTTCATTCAGAGACACCTGGGTTTTCAGAGGAGCTGTAAAAGATCTTGCAGCTGCAGATGAACACAAAGACTTTCATCCTGTTACTGAGCAGCCAGTCATTACCGAACCGGTGGTTGAACAAGCTGAACCTGTTGTGGTTGAAGAACCTAAGAAAATGAGCGCAGCGGATTCAGCTCGTCTTGTTGAGGAAAGAATTAAAGCGGAAGTCGACAAACAGGTGATGGCTACTAAAAAGGGAGAAATTGGAAGACTTGACTATATATTCTTCTATAAGGATGCTGCTGTATTAAGACCGGAATCGAAATATGAAGTTGACAAACTTGTTCAGATTCTTAAGGACAATCCAAAGGAAGAAATTCGTATACATGGTCATACCAATGGAAATGACCCTGGTAAAATCATCAAGCGCCCTCCAACAAGCAAAGATTATTTCTCGCTGGATGGCACTGTAGAAGATTATGGTTCGGCAAAGAAACTTTCAGAGTTGCGCGCCAACGAAATCCGTGATTACCTGATCGCCCATGGCATTGACAAGAAAAGAATGACCGTTAAGGCGTGGGGCGGAAAGAAAGCTCTCTTTAAAGTCGACGATGAAAAGGCTGAAGCCAACGTTCGTGTAGAGATCGAAATTGTAAAATAACGGTCTAGTCTGGTTTAAGTCCTGATGCACTTTGCGTCAGGTATTTCTTAATTGTTATTTTAGGAAAGACAGTGAATTGCTCATTTTTTAGGCCTTAAACAAAGGGGCAGAGCTTTCAAATGCCTGCGTCGAAGGCTAAAACCCCTTCTTTATTTGCCAATTGCATCGAATTTTCGATTATTTCTTACCTTAGAGAAATTGAAATCTTTTTAAACTATGAAGGCATTAACAATTTCGTTCTGGATAATTGCGTTTTCGGCCCTCTGTACTTCGGTCGTGGCACAATCAGCACCCCAGGAATACTATGTAACTATCGGGGTTTTTGCTGTTCAGGACAATGCCGTTCGCTTTACCGCCAAAGCAAACCGGGTCGGCTTCAGTGCTCATTACGCAATTAATCCTGCCCGTAAACTCTATTATGTTTACATACTTCAGACTGCTGAAAAAAGGAAAGCGTTTGCGTTTCTTATTAAGATTAAACTTGATTCAGAGTATAAGGATGCATGGGTTTTCAATGGTCATTTGGGAGAGGATTCTATGCCGGTGGAACAACCTATTGTTGAAAAGCCTATAGTAGTAGAAAAGCCTGTGGTTGAACAACCTGTAGTAAAGGATTCTGTTGTTGAAACTCCTGTAGTTACAAAAGTAGACTCCTCAACAATTGTTAAGCCAGTTGTAAAAAAAGTAGCAAAGCATAAGTTCTTCGATTTTAAATTCCTGAATGCTGAGAACGGAAATGAAGTTAGAGGTGAGTTGCATTTTTCAGAATCAGAAAAGGCTACCCAGTATCAGGCTTATAAGGCAAATGAAATGATTGATTTGCCTGCACCAAGAAATGCATCATCGACATTGTTCATCACTACGGTAGCACCTGGTTATAAGGTTTTGGAAACAACTATCAATTATAAGGATCCGCTTCCATCTTCATCCGGCACAGGTCCTGATGGTGAGATTATCATTCCTCTTACCCTTACCCGTGCGAAGCGAGGAGATTATATAGAATTTAACAACGTCAGTTTCTATCGCAACTCAGTAGTCATGCAGCCACAATTCAAAGATGAAATGGACGGACTCGTAGATCTTATGAAGGAAAATCTGGCCTACAAAGTTAAGATCCATGGTCATTGCAATGGAACAGAATCCCGAGACATCGTCACGCTTGGAACCAGCACTAAATTCTTTGAATCAGATCCTGGGAACGTGAAAAAAACCGGTTCTGCCAAGGAATTGACAGATCTTAGAGCTGAATCTGCAAGACGATATTTGGTGTCACAAGGAATCTCAGTAGAACGCATTTCTACCAAAGGAGAAGGTGGTAAGGAAATGGTTTATCCTCAAACCAGCGTTTATGCCAACTACAATGACAGAATTGAAGTGGAGGTTATACGACACTAATATTTAAAAAATTAACTAAATAAAAAATGGAACTCTTGGGTTCCATTTTTTATTTCCGGGTTTTCAATTTTATTATGAGGTCATTGCCTTTAAAATGTCATGATGCGTGATGATGTGTGCTTTCATTGCTTCATCTCTTACAAGCAGTGCTTTGTTATTCTTATTAAGCATAGATGAAAGAACATCAAGGGTAGTATCCAGCGCAACAAATTGCATGGGCTTATCCATCAGCTCTCCAACAGAACTGTCTTTTACCGTTGGATCCTGAATGATCTTTTCAAGAAGACTTGCAGAAGCAACGCTTCCAACAAATTCCGTTCCATCTACAACGGGCACCTGATCAATTCCCTGCTGATTCATGATTTTAATAGCCTCTCCAATCTTTGCACTCTTCTTTACAGTAAACAGGCTGTCACTGTTGTTGCGATGAAGGATGATGTCGCGTGCTGAAGAAAAGATTCGTTCTTCAAGAAATCCATGATCCTTCATCCAGTTATCATTATAGACCTTGTTGAGGTAACGAGTTCCATGATCAGGAAGCAATACGACCATCATATCATCTTTCTTAAGATGCTCACGGGCATATTCCAAAGCACCATGCATAGCAGATCCACTGCTCCATCCAACAAACAATCCTTCTTCCTTCGACAATCTTCTTGCCATAATCGCACCATCCTTATCCGTTACCTTAATGAATAGGTCAATCATTTCGAAGTTCACATTCTTAGGAAGGATGTCCTCACCAAAACCCTCTGTTAGATATGGGTAGATCTCATTACGGTCAAAAATTCCGGTTTCCTTATATTTTTTAAAAACTGATCCGTAGGTGTCAACGCCAACAGTTTTAAGTTTTGAATTCTGTTGTTTTAAATATTGAGCAGTACCACACATTGATCCGCCTGTTCCTACTGTTGCAACATAATGGGTGATCTTACCACCGCTTTGCTTCCAGATTTCAGGGCCTGTCGTTTCGAAATGGGCTGCAGTATTGGATAGATTGTCGTACTGATTAGGATAGTATGAATTTGGAATATCTTTATTGAGCTTCTTGGCGATGGAGTAATATGAGCGTGGGTCGTCTGGCTCAACATTCGTTGGGCAAACGATAACTTCGGCACCTACTGCCTTAAGAATATTTATTTTTTCCTGAGACTGCTTGTCGGCCATCGTGAAGATGCATTTATAGCCTTTGGCAATTGCAGTCAAGGCAAGGCCCATTCCTGTGTTACCGGAGGTACCTTCGATAATTGTTCCTCCCGGCTTGAGAAGCCCTGCTTTCTCGGCATCCTCGATCATTTTGAGGGCCATCCTGTCTTTTGTTGAATTTCCAGGATTGAAATACTCAACCTTGACAAGGATGGTACCTGCGATTCCTGCATTCAGCTTATTGAGCTTAACCATGGGCGTATTGCCGATAGTTTCTACAATTGAGTTATAGATCATAATGTTGAATAATAGTGACGCAAGGTAATAAAAACGTCTCTTGTAAGTCGCTCGAAATGATATAAGGACTTGTGGATATTTTAAGCGGTAGCTCCCGCTAAAAGATACATTACAGCCATGCGTATGGCTACTCCATTTTCGACCTGATCGAGAATGATGGAATGGTGTGAATCCGCAGCATCGCTACTGAGCTCAACACCACGATTAATCGGCCCCGGGTGCATCAGCACGATTTCCTTTTTCAATCCATCCAGCATTTTTTTGGTGATACCGTAATAGAGTGAATATTCCCGTAAAGAAGGAAAGTACTTTATCTGTTGTCGCTCTAGTTGTATGCGTAAAACGTTTGCTACATCACACCACTCAAGAGCCTTTTGCAAATCCCATTCTGTCTTAACGCCAAGTTGTCCGATAAACTTTGGAAGCAGGGTAGGAGGTCCGCATACTAAAACTTCAGCCCCAAGTTTTTTCAGCGCGAAAATATTTGATAAGGCGACTCTTGAATGTAGAATGTCTCCTATGATCGCAACTTTCTTTCCTTTCACAGATTTTAATTTCTCACGAATAGAATAGGCATCCAGGAGTGCCTGTGTAGGATGTTCATGTGTGCCATCTCCTGCATTGATGATGTTTGCTTTTATATGTTTAGATAAAAAGTGTGCGGCTCCTACGCTGGCATGTCGCATTACGATCATGTCAACCTTCATGGCGAGGATATTGTTAACAGTGTCTAAAAGTGTTTCGCCTTTCTTAACCGAACTATTGG
Organism: Cyclobacteriaceae bacterium; assembly: GCA_013141055.1. Classification (NCBI taxonomy): domain Bacteria; kingdom Pseudomonadati; phylum Bacteroidota; class Cytophagia; order Cytophagales; family Cyclobacteriaceae; species Cyclobacteriaceae bacterium. Next base: position 2,940,084 of record JABFRS010000001.1, read on the forward strand.
AGGCTGAAAAGTTTATCACATCTGCGGAAAGTCTCTTTTGAGCCAGTTCAAAAGAAAGTCTTGTACGTGTGGAATTTTCAAAAAATACGTTGGCAATGGTTACATCCCGCAAGGAAGGAACTTTCTTTATAGGGCGATTGATAACTTCTTTAAAAGTGTCAGCAGTTTCAAAAATAAGTTCAATGTCATCGCGCGTAATATTCTTGATTCCTAGCAAGTGCGGCTGACTGAGTCGTGACATAAGTTTCAATCTTTATTAATGAGCCAAATTTTATTATGCTTCTGATCGGCATCCAGTTCCACCAGTACACGCTGACTTTCTAAAGTGTCTACGTATTTGCCTACATAGTCAGCAGATATTGGTAATTCACGTGTGTGCTTGCGGTCGATCAATACGAGAAGCTCCACTTTTTCAGGGCGACCGAAAGCGATCATAGCATCTAATGCAGCGCGAACGGTACGGCCGGTATAGAGAACATCGTCGATTACCACCACCTTCTTTCCCTCAATAAGAAATGGGACTCTTGTTTCACTCGCCTTGGCGGGAATATCACGACGGCGGAAATCGTCCCTATGAAAAGTGGTGTCCAGATATCCGAGCGGAATTTGTTTTTTGCTAAGCGCGGATAGTTTTTCCTGAAGCCATTCGGCCAGAAATATCCCCCGGGGTTGGAGGCCTAATAAAATAGTATGTTCGAAATCCCCGTGATTCTCTATTAATTCCTGGCAAAGACGATCAAGGGTGATAGTTAGGAGATCAGAATCAAGAATGAGCTTTTTCTGCATGCCGTGAGGCAAATATAGAAGTTATTTCACGATTCATAACGCTTATTTGTAAGTCAGCTTGTTAACATAGAAGATTTTTCTTTCACTGCCTCCGGTACTTACAATTTGAATTCCATAAGCATAAAAATGTTCCCCATACCAATAATCCAACTGTTCTCCCACAATGCTCTTGGGGTCTATCTTTTGATTGGGATTGGTTTTAATGTCATCCTGACTTTTCCCTTCCAGGACCTGTGAATCATTGATGATTTTTGTGCGGAGTTTATTTTTGAAAAGATACATCATGACAATCCTGTCTTTTTCAGGCTTGACCTCCACAAATTGCTCGAGTTGCATGGTCTTCACATCATTGATCTCAAAGCTATTGTCCCATTGAATTGATCCTGTCTTGTCGAATCCGACGACTACAGCATGGGTATATTGATAGCCATCGAAAACCATCTCACCTCTCATATTCGGGGAATTGTAAAAACCTGAAGCGGCAGTCTGATAAAAACTTCTTGTCTGAAGATTTGAATTATTCGGATAGGCGTAGTGTGGATAAAATGCCTCACCCGTCATTATGTATTGATCCTTGTAGGGAATGATCTCATGAATCAAAAAACGGTAATTGAACTTAATCTTTTTTCCATGAATTTTCCTTCTTTCAATTCTTTCTTTGATCCTCTTTTGACGTCGAACTTTCATGTAGCTGAAAAAATTATCCAACTCAGAAAAGTTGTAGTATCGTATAGAATACTCACCAACTGGATTAATACCAGCAACAAATATTCCCCGTGACAGATCTGAGAAACGACCATAAACGCCGGCGACGATCTGATCCCCATTCGAAAGTCTGACAGATCGGCCAAACAGTAATTGGTAATTTTTATCGACGTCAGGCTGCACAATAGTAGTCTTGATCAGTTCTCCCTGTGAGTCATAATTCCTGATCCAAAGCGATTTCTTTTTTTGAAGATTCCGGGCGCAGACCACTACATCAACACTTCCGTCACTATAAGGCTTCAGTTGATCTAATTCCCCTTCTTCATTTAAAAATCCGGGAAGGATCTTTGAGGTCTGAAGAGTAAAGTTGTAATACAATACAAGTGGTCGATAATTAAAATACCCCCCGATCATTGCTGCCTGACTATTGATTGTAAACTGAGTAGGATTAAAGGGAATGAGATTCTTTACCAAGTATGTACTGAACTTTCCATCATTCACACGAACAGAAATAATTTGAAAGTCGCCGCCCAGATAAAAGCGATGTTTAAAAAGAATGAAAAGTATACCGTTGCTGTACTCAGCGTGGATCAGGGTTAAATTTCTGGGAACTCCAATATAACCTCTCCATCCCTCAATGAAAGAAGTATCTACCTTTATCAATTCAAGTTTATCTTCTTCACGACCTGGAATGATACGATAGATAATAAGGCCATTTTTTTCAATACCAATTGCTTTGAACTTCTCAGCATTGGAATCTTCGTTAATAGGAATCTCTATCCTGCCTTCCAGCAATACCTGAGCAGAAAGGGTAAGGAAACTTACGAAACCTAAAAAAGTAATGAGCAGAGTTTTACTCCACTGTGATTCGATTAACATAAAAAACTCTTCGCACCTTATCCGATACACGTGTTTTATCCCTGATTGTCTGATAACCCCAAACATAGAAATGCTCTCCAAACCAGTGGCGAGTTGAACCTTCCTGAGTTTGATCAAATTTGAGTTCATCATTAAAGCTATTAAGCTTTATTTTTGTCTGATTGACAGTCGGTTTATCATCATCAGCCCGAAGCTCCTCCTGATAAAAGATGTCATTGTCTTTTTTGTAAAGAAGAAATATGCTGTCTTGCTTTAATACAAAATCACCTGTCTGTTCAATTCCGTTAGATCTTACATTATCAAGTTTGATACTTGCTGACTTCTGTACATTACCATTGGGATCTATCTGAACCACCAGGCTTTCAAACATTTGAACTTCAAGATGTGGTGAAGATCGGGCTGTTGGATAAGGTGAAGCATAAGATGGATTGTACATATTGTAGCCTGAACCATAGCCATAGTACGGTGAGCCCAATGTATTGGCTGGATATGAATTTGTCCTCCAATAGTTATTTGAATTGACCTGATTGGAACGATACACTTCTGCCAATAAAAAGAAACCGTTTGATCGCTCTTCTATTCGAACTGGCAACACGGATGCTGTGAAGTTGGGAAGCAGACCCTGCGTCTTTAGCTTCTGGGACTTGTTTTTTATATCTTCTGCGCGCTTTGGTCCTAGATAATCCAGAAAATGATCCATCGATGCGAAATCAATATAGTTTACCATTTGTTCGGAGAATGGGTCTACAACAGAAGAAAAAAGTCCAAGTGCCTCACGACCGGAACCTTCGGCATAGGTGCCCACAATCATCAGCTCATCACGCTCCAAGACACTTGTGATGCCATTGAGAACTGAATATCGCGGATCGATGTCAATGTTATCATCGATCAGAAGATTTCCCTGATGATCAAAAGTGCGAACACCAAGAATGGTTTTATCCCGATCTTTTCGCTCAGCCAAAAGAATGTTGAAGCTTTCATTTTGATTAGCTCGAACATCTAACAACTTTGTGTCGCGCATGAATAATCCTGGCAACACTTTAGGGTGACTGCTTGATCGGTCATACAGCAGCACAGCAGGTTCGCTGTTGATATACCCACCAAATATTCCGCTGCTTCCTGACATGGTGAAGTGAGTTAGCTTGAAATCAATTTCAAATTTCACATCGTCATGACTGACTTTTTGTTCAACAAAATTGATGGTGAACAATTGAAAATTGTAGTAAGAAGATTCTCCCTCACGGAATAGGAAATAAACGTGATTGGTATTGTATTCAAATCCTACAAGAAGCGCGCGATTGTTTAATTCAATATCTGTTGACCAGATTTTGGAGAGAGTGGAATCCAGAATTTCAATCAACCATTTTTTTTGACCTTGTAATGATTCTTCATCATCACTTATCAATGCGAGGCCTTCTTTCTTAAGAGAAACAACCATTGGCCCCTGTTCTGATCCCTTGATCTCTTTCTCAAAACGAAATGGTTGACTTAACTGAGCTTTAGCAATAGAAACTGCGATGAGGCATGTCCAGAAAAAAAGAAAAGTGACTTTGAGTTTCAAGGTTTAGAGCTTAGTTCCATTATTTTATCAAATTCTGATTTCAAAACAGGCTGTACAGATAATCTTGCAACTTTAACGAGTACCATTTGTTGAAGAGATTTATCCTGTTTTACTTTCGCAAGACTGACGGGATTTTTCAGTGCTTTATCAGGGGCAAGATCCACGGCTACCCAATCAGGTTCTTTAGGTTCAGGATATGATTCGCGAACCACGGTGGATATACCAACAACTGCCTTTTCTTCTCCAGTATGGTAAATAAGCGCTTTATCACCCAATTTCATATTCTTGAGATGGTTCCTTGCTTGAAAATTCCTCACCCCGTCCCAGACAGCTTTTTTGTCACGAATCAGATCGTTCCAGGAAAAAGTTTCAGGTTCAGTTTTTAACAGCCAGTAATTCATGATGAAAATTTTTTCTGCTTCTAAAATAGTAAATAGATGGGTGAAAAAATCAGTTTACAACCTACCCCCGCTAAGGGTATTCTTCATCAAAGTGGTAAATTTGAATTTATGGTAACTGCCGGATGAAGATTCTTATACTACGCTTTTCTTCCATTGGAGATATTGTGCTGACAACACCTGTTGTACGTACTCTCAAAACCCAACTGGAGGATTCGGCCATACATTACGCAACAAAAATTCAGTATCGTGAATTGTTTGAAGTAAATCCTTACATCGACAGGATGCATTTTCTGAAAGACAATCTTTCGGAGTTTATAACAGAATTGAAAAAGGAAAATTTTGATTACGTAATTGATCTGCATCACAACCTCAGGACACTCAGAATCAAAAGAGCTTTAAATGTGAAGTCCTTCAGTTTTAAGAAACTTAATATTGAAAAATGGCTGATCGTTAATCTGAAGATCAACAAGCTCCCCAATATTCATATCGTTGAGAGGTATATGGAAACCGTAAAATCTCTCGGCGTCAGGCAGGATGCATTAGGGTTGGATTATTTTATTCCTGAGAAGGATGAAGTGCCTCTAGAATGGTTGCCTGAAGCCTTTAGAAAGGGATATATCGTTTATGCGATCGGTGCACAGCACAACACAAAAAAACTTCCGCTGAACAGGATGATTGAATTATGCGACAAGATAAACCAACCTGTGATTTTACTAGGGGGTAAGGAAGATGTCGAGAATGGAGAAGCTATAGCCAGATTTTTCACCACAAATCCTGAGGATATTGAAGGTGAAGGAATTCTGCAGCAAATGAATAAGAAGACCATTGTCTATAATGCCTGCGGGAAATTCAATCTGAATCAGTCAGCTAGTCTTGTTAAACAGTCCCGTTATGTCTTCACCCACGACACTGGTTTGATGCATATTGCGGCGGCGTTCCGAAAGGAAATTTTCAGTATTTGGGGGAGCACAATTCCCGCATTTGGAATGTATCCGTACCGCACCAAATTCACCATTTTTGAGAATTCCAGACTGGATTGCCGCCCCTGCTCCAAGATTGGGTTCAATAAATGCCCCAAAGGCCATTTTAAATGCATGAACGACCTCGTTTTTGACTTTTATTTGCCCTAAAAACAGGTTACTATTTACGAAAAGAGCATATTGAATCATTGACCTTTTGTACCTTTACCAAAAGTGTGATTTTGCCAAAAACCGGATTCCATGACCTTTAAGTCTTTAGCTGCAAGCGTTATTCTGTTGTTTTTTGTGATGGCGGTTGCAGAGGCACAAATTACGTCGACTACGAGCGGTCCATGGAACGTGGGAACCACCTGGTTGGGCGGAATTGTCCCTGGTGCCGCAGATAATGTACTGATAACCAGCAATCACGTTATCGATGTCACAGCAGATGCTGCCAGCAATAATCTTACGATCGAAAGTACTGCCAGATTAAACTTTACAGGGGCAGGTCCCAACACACTTGCCGTAGGCGGAAACCTGACTATGAATGGCAATACGTCCATCACAGGTACAAGTAATGCACATATCCTCAATATAGCCGGTGCTTTTTTAGTTCCAGGCGGGCAATCTGCAGGATTAGGATCCATCCGTTTCACCGTTACCGGAACAACATCGATTGGAGGATACTTTCAATTCACAACTACCGGAACCGGTATCAAAACTTTTAATAACACCATTGATGTTGCTGCTGGTGGAACATGGGATAACGTTATCGGTGAAGACCTTATCGTTAACTGTAACCTTGTCAACAGTGGATTCTGGCCAGCTTCCACATCAGGAACAGGTATACATACTGTAACTACAACTGGAACTACGTATTCTTATTCAGGTCCCAAGCTGATCAATATCAATGAATTGAGATTGACCATCGGGGCATCAACCACGATTAATAATTTTGGTTTACTAGCCCTTACAAAGGTAGGTGGTAATGTGTTGAACGTCGGATCAGGCAGGAGATTCAACAACGGTGATGGCGTAAGAGGAGTGATTCTTTATATCGCCGGAAGCGGAACTATAACTGGTACTGGTATCATTGATTTTTCAAGAGTCAACAGTACAGTTGATTATAATTATGCAGGCAATCAATCTGTGTATGGAACGGCTTATAACAGACTAACGATCAGTACCTCGGGCACTAAAACCCTTGCATCAGGTACCT